>JAOMTQ010000001.1 GCA_028355955.1 Methylophilaceae bacterium
CACCCTCAGGATGGACGAGTAGTAAGTAATTTTATTATGCAAGCACTTGAAAATAAAAACATAACAATCTTTGGAGACGGAACGCAAACAAGATCGTTTTGTTATGTAGATGACCTAATAAAAGGTTTAATCTCTATGATGGAAACAAATAAATCTATTACTGGCCCAATTAATCTTGGAAACCCAAATGAATTCAGTATGAATCAATTAGCAAGAGAAGTTATTAAGATAACAAATAGCAAATCTAAAATCGAATATAAAGAGTTGCCGCAAGATGATCCAAGAAAGAGACAGCCTGATATCACGCTGGCAAAATCAAAATTAAACTGGGAACCAAGAATAGAGTTGGAAGAGGGTTTAAAAAAAACAATCGATTACTTTAAGATAAACTGATTAGACCAATGCAAAACTCCTATAAAACTAAAAAAAAATTATCTGTAGCTTTGTGTATAAGAAATGAAGAAGAAAAATTGAAAAAATGTTTAGATGCCCTTACTTTTGCTGATGAAATAATTATTTTATTAGATGACTGTACAGATAACTCAAAAGAAATAGCTAAGAGATACACAAAGAAAATTATTGAGGGCAGATGGCCTATTGAGGGAGATAGAAGAAACTTAGCAATTAAGAATTGTAAGAATAATTGGATTCTTGAGGTCGATGCAGATGAAATAGTTAGTAAGTCCTTAGCCATGGAAGTAAAAGAAACAATCCAAAAAAGTAAAAATGATTGGCATCCTATACGAGTAAATAACCATATTGGAGATAGATTGATTAAATTTGGTTGGGGTTGTTATATCGGCAAAGGACAATATGCTGGGTTATTCAGAAATGGATTTAAGATTTGGGGATCTCAAAGAGTTCATCCAAAAATTGAACTTAAAGGGAGTAGTGGATTGATATTAAAAAAACCACTAGATCATTTTGTCGATAACGATATTAAAGATATGTTTAATAGATTAAATGCTTATACTGATGCCCGTGCATTAGATATAAGGGATAACAATGATGGAGGAAATTTTCTTGGAAATGTAAAAAGAATTTTTAGCAGATTTTTTAAATGCTACTTTCTGAGAAAAGGTTATAAAGAGGGGAGGTATGGATTTTTTATTGCATTATGTGCTGGTCTATACCCAATATGGTCTTACCTGAAGGCAAAGAAATGAAAAAAAATATAAAAAAAAGAAAGATTATACTCGCCGATGATGGGATTTCTTTTGATGGAAATACTTTAAAAAATGAGCCTCTTGGGGGTGCTGAAACTGCATTTGCTTCTCTTGCAGAATCTTTAGCAAAAATACACACAGTTATTGTTTATAATCGTTGCAAAAAGCCAGTAAAAGTAAATGGAGTTCAATGGAAGCCCTTTGAGTCCATAGATTCTCAGGAATGTGATTTATATATTGCAAACAGAGGGTTTACAGTATTATCCTTATTTCCAAAAGCAAAGAAGAGAGTTTTTTGGATTCATAATCCAGCAAATTATTTATTAAAATGGAGATACTTATTCAAAATTTGGAAATGGAAACCAAAGATTATTTTTTCCTCTAATTATCATTTAAATTCATATCCAAATTGGGCTCCAAGTGGACAAAAGGTAATTATTCCATATGGAATATCATCATGCTTTATTGAAACTAAAGAACCAGAAAATGTACCTAAACCTAGGGTTGCATTCACCTCAAGCCCTCTAAGATCACTTGATTGGTTGTTGGATATTTGGGTTAGGGATATCCATCCTAAATTGCCATCCGCAGAGTTACATATTTTCTCAAGTCCAAAAACTTACCGTGAACATGGGGACGGTAAGTTAGATAAGATGAATACTATTTTGCATAAAGCTTCAAAATTAAAGCAGAAAGGAATTATCCTTCGAAATCCTTTAGCAAAAGAAAATTTAGCAAAGGAACTAGGGAATTTTCGCGCACTACTTTATAGGGGTGATGAGGGTGAGACTTATTGTTTGGCTATTGGTGAATCACAAGCTTCAGGTGTCCCCTGTGTTATTCAGGATGTTGGTTGTGTAGCAGAGAGGGTTATCGATGGAGTAACGGGTTTCGTTGCAAAAGATGATCAAAAATTTGCTGAACTTGGTATTCAAATTTTACAAAATGATAAATTATGGAAATCTCAGCATAATGCAGCAATTAAATATCAAAGAAATTGGTCTTGGGATAATGCAGCTGCTGAATTTGAAAAATTTATATAGAAAATTGAATTTAAACAATAGTTTAGAGTTATAAATTAATGTAAAAATTTAAATATAGGTTATCAAAAATTTGTCATTAATGAATGAATTCCGAGTACTCTAATTATATAAAGAATAATTATTGATAACTTTTTCTATGTCTTTATCTTTGATTATTTCACCATTAATGTGTTGATCTGCCATCATAAAAAGCTTACTCCAAAGCGGCTCAGAATTCTGTGGTGGTTTAAGTTTAAAGGTTGAGGAATTATCTACTTTGTTATTTATAATATTCCTAACTCGTTTCCAGTAATCGCTTGTATCTTCCCAATAATCAAAGCCTATCTGCCAATCAAAATCCACAATTCGTTCATATCTTGCAATACCAATTTCCTTGGCAAGTACAGTTTGATTTGCTGAGGCTATTACTTTTTTATTATTTTGTTCATGGACCCAGCCTGTCGGTGTAATAGTCTGTGTGTTAGTTCCAATCATCACATCGTAATCGTCCCTAATTGAGTATTCTCTCCGTGGAAGAGGTCGCCAGGTTTCATTACCTTCCCAAGAGGAAAAATTAGGTTGATGAACCCAATTGCCATAACCCTGATATCTTGGTGTGTCATCAACCTGATAGACGGATTGAGACCAACTCCCCATTTTTTTGTTTGAAGAAATTTTTTTGTATACCCATGTATTATTTCCTGCATATGTATTAATTTCACTATCCTCGTACTTCCAATCCTGCCTCCAGTGCTTCATCACCATTGGTTCAGAGGTTTGGCCATCAGCCTGTTTGAAATACATGACAGTGATATGTTGCAAGCTAATAAAGTCTTTTTCATCCTCGATGACTTTTACGTATTCAGTAGCCCATGATTGATAAGGCTGAGTTGGGACATAATCTTCTACGAATCCCATAGTCTCCATGAAATCAAAATAAACTCTGTACCTGCCTTCCATCGAAAGAATGGCTAATCTATCTTTTTCAAATTTTGTTAACTCTGAGTTTTGTAGTTTTTTCCATAATTCATTTGGCTCTTTATCAAGCGTAACCATCTCACCAACGGATGTTCCACCCCTAGGTTTTTTTAAATCAGCATCTTTTAATTGAGTCCATCCAAAAATATAATTTGAATCATTACTAAATGAAGAAAGGCTTACAAAAAGAAGAGTAATAAAAAATAAATTTCTCATATTTTAAAGACTTATTAAGCTTTAAAAAGTTTCTTAAAAACTAATCGTATAATTCACTTAAGCTTTATAATTAGATGAAGATAAAAATAAGGAGAGAGTATGCCATTTGTAACAATTAATGTAATTGAAGGTAAGGGAAAAGATTATATAAAAAAAGTTTCTGACAGTATCAATGAGGCGGTAATCGAAACAATGGCTTTTCCGGATGATGATAGATATCAAGTCGTTAATCAATTATCAGAAGATTGTATGCAATACCAAGGTAGGCAAGAGGAAAGAATAATGATGCACCTTGTCATGCGTTCAGGTCGTCCCAATAAGGCCAAACAAGCTTTTTATAAACGTGTTGTCGAATATTTACATGAAAGGGTAGGCATTAAGCCTGAAAATGTTTTTATTACCATCACTGAAAATCACGATGTTGATTTTTCATTTAAAGATGGCATTGCTCAGTTTGTTGTTTAGTGAAGATTAATTTTTAAATATGAAAGAAAATATAATCATAGCGGGATCATCCGGGGCTATTGGTGGGGAATTTACCAAGAAGTATACTAATGATCTAAATGTAGAAAAAGTTGTTACGCTATCAAGAAATGTAAACAATCATAATCATAAAAAAATTCAGTCAATAAAGATTGACTATAACAATGAAGAAACATTTAAAAACCTAGATGAAATATCACAATTAGACTCAATTAGTAAGGTCATTATCGCAACAGGGATTCTTCATACAGATGAATTAAAGCCAGAGAAATCAATTGATAGTATTGATGGCGAGAGTATGAAGAAAGTATTCCAAGTGAATGTATTTGGTCCGATCTTATTAGTTAAGACACTTTTGCCTCTGATTAAGAAATCAAAAGGAGTAAAAATTGCTTTCTTAACTGCAAGAGTTGGGAGTATTTCTGATAATGAACTGGGTGGCTGGCATAGCTACCGTAGCTCAAAATCTGCACTCAATATGATGATTAAGAACCTTTCTATAGAATTAAAAAGGCTGAATAAGGAACACGTTGTGATTGGAATTCATCCAGGAACTGTTAAAAGTCATTTATCAGAACCATTCCTAAGGCATGTGAAACATGATGTATTTAGCCCAAAAGAAAGTGTTGGGTTTATGACTAAGGTCATCAATGAAATTACCCACATGGATTCAGGGAAGTGTTTTGATTTTTCAGGAAAAGTAATAGAGCCGTAAAAAAATACATAAAATGTTAAGGTTAGATGGCTTAATAAAATTTAAAGAAGAGGAGAATATGATGATTGCAAGATTGATATCTGCATCGATTGGTTTAGTTTTACTTAGCTCAGCATTTCGATGGACCTCAGATCCTGAATCTGCCGCAGCGGGGTTAGCCATGGCATTAGTTGAAGGACCTGGAGATACGACTATGGGCATGAACACACAAATAGGAGATTTTACTGCCTTCTTTTTTACCGCAGGCTTGATGGCTTGCATAGGTGCATATAGAAATCAACATGTCTGGCTCTATACAACATTAAGCCTGTTGGGCTCTGCTGCATTTTTTAGAATTTATGCAGGATTAGTTCATGGCGCAGACTTACTAATTAAGGCAATAGCTATTGAGGTCATTGTTTCTTTATTCTTAGTCTTAAGTATCTATCTAATGAAGAAATCAGATTCCTAGTTAATTTATAATAGACGATGTGAGCTATGGAGTAATTATAAGCACTTTATGAATGTAACTATTTTTATTGATGACGCCCTTAAAACAATTCAACGAGGAACCGTTGACCGAAAGTCACCTTTCAAACTTCCCGCTTTGTCTTCTTCTATTGATAATAAGGTTTTTCAAAGAATTGTGGTTGCTCGTAGATTCATCGAGCATGATCAGTCTTTAATAATCTATACTGACCATGAAAGCCAAAAATATCACCAATTAAAAACTAACCCTTTATGTTCATTACTTTTTTGGGATTCAAAAAAAAGGCTTCAAGTTCAGGTAGCTGGAGAAGCTTATTTTTTGGACGACAAATCAGATTACTGGGATAAATTGAATGAAAATCAAAAAAAAGACTATGTGATTAATCCATTACCAGGGTCGGAAATTTCCTCTGCTGATGGCTATAGTTATGATAGTACTAAGCCTAGGTTCGAAGTAATATCTATTCACTTTAAAACTCTAGATGTTCTTGAATTATCTCCAGATGGACATCGAAGAGCTAAAAGTATTTTGAATAAAAATGATCGAGAGGACTTTTGGGTAGCACCATAAAGGAAATGCATCTCAAAGATGATTATAACGAGTGTTTATAAAAAAATATCATTTATAAACAATAAGTTAGACTATTGATGAATTTTAAATATTGCTATATACTTAATTTAAGACTGTTCACATAACATTATCCATTGTTAACTACGGTCAATGTAATTCATGACCAAAAGTCTTCAAAAAACAAATCACGACCAAAAGTCTTCTTGTTTTAAAACCTGATAATTAAATCACGTTCAATCAAATATAAGATATGACGTTATTTACTTTAGTTATCACTTTTTATTTAAACAATTTAAGGAAATATAATGAGCGTATTAGAAAGTTTTAAACAGTTAAAAGCAGAAGGAACAAAAATTGTAGTTGTTACTTCTCATGAGTATTGGAGTGCCAAGATTCTTAACGACACAGATATAAATGGAATTTTAATTGGTGATGATTTAAATATGGTTGTACATGGACATGAAGATACCTTGAGTTGCGATGTGGAAACAATTGCAATGCACACCAGAGCAGTAAAAAAGGGAGCAAAAGATAAATTCCTAATCGCTGGTATGCCTTTCATGGCAAATAGAAAGGGGTTAAAGGAGTCATTGGATAACGTTGAAATCTTAATCAAGGCTGGGGCAAATGCTCTTAAAATAGAAGGTGTTGATGGAAACGAAGAGCTTTACGCTCATCTTTCCCAATCCGGTATTCCAGCAATTGGACATATTGGCCTTACACCATCACACCATAATGCAATTGGTGGATTTAAGGCTCAAGGTAAAACCAAAGAAAGTGCGCTTAGCATTGTTGAAGAAGCCAAAAAACTTGATCAACTTGGATGTATAGCAATCGTTTTAGAAGCTGTTCCGCAGCATGTAGGTGCAGCAGTTAGTAAGGCAGTTTCTATACCAGTTGTAGGTGTTGGAGCAGGACTTGATGTGGATGGGCAAGCATTGGTTCTTCCAGATATGTTAGGTTTTTCTACAGACTTCAAGCCTAAGTTTGTCAGAACATACATGAATGGAGCCGATCTTATAAAAGATGCCGTAAATCAGTTCGCAGCCGATGTACATGCAAAAGCATTCCCAGGGGCAGCAGAAACTTATGCACCGGGTAAGGATCAACTAAAATAAGAAAGATTTAAATTTGGATAAGTTGATACAGAGGGTTATAAGGGATGATAATAAATTTAAATAATTTAACTTGTTGCCCTCTGTTTCCGACATTATTTTGAAAAAAAATATAGTAAGAAAAATTTATTTGAAAAAGCGTTATGCGCTACCTTCAAACGAATTCGAAAAAGATTCATCTCAGCTTTTACAAAATACAATTAATCTTGTTAAAAAATATAAGCCTAAATGTATTCATTGTTTTTTACCTATTTTCGCAAAAGAGGAAATAAATACTTCAATAATTATTGAGTATTGCTGGAAAAATAATATAAAGGTTGTTGTCCCTGTAAGTAACTTTGAAGAGGGTACGATGAGAAATGCAGCATTCAGTCCAGAAACCAAAACAAAACAAACCAAAAATAATATTACCGAACCAATTAATCCTATTTGGATAGAAAACGATAATATCGATTTAGTGATCACACCACTTTTAGCTTTTGATCTGAATGGATATCGAGTGGGTTATGGAAGGGGGTTTTACGATCGTTTTTTTGCCTCTTTACACAAGGATGTAAAAAAAATTGGCATCAGCCTTTTTATGCCTTGCGAAATCATAGAGGATATAAACGAAAATGATGTACCTTTAACCTGTTGTGTTACCCCCATTAAAAAATATTCTTTTTGAAAATTATGGAAGGTGAGATTTTTCCATGAGTTTATAAAAAAAGAGGTAGTATGTAATTTAAATAGACTAAGGGAAATTGAAAACAAAAATGAAAAAAATTATAATTTTAATGGGTTTATTTTTATTTAGTTACCATTCATTTGCTGCTCCATTAGAGGGTGAATACAGGAATAATTTTATTAAATCGTTTAATAAATCATGTATGAAAACTCAAACTCAAATGCCTGAAAATGATGGCATATCTATTTCGAAATTAGCTGAATATTGTCAATGCAATGCTGAAGAAATTGCAAATACTCCTAATGCATCTAGTGTTCTTCCAGCGATTGAAAGCGGTGATATGCCATTGTCCTCGATTAGCGGTGTTATGAACTTATCAAGTAAATATTGCGCAAAAAAGGTATTGAATTTATAAATTGGTGGAGGTAAGCGGGATCGAACCGCTGACCCCTTGCATGCCATGCAAGTGCTCTCCCAGCTGAGCTATACCCCCTTGAGATTAATCTCGATAATTTTTTTCAGAATCAAATTGGCTCAAATCCACCTTGGACATTGGTTTCCAGCCTGGCTTTGTATGTTCAGCAACAACATTAGTAAAGATACCACCTCTGACAAAAAATTTAGCAGTTAACCGCATAAATCTTGGGTTTGTTGCCTTAACAAGGTCATCTAAAATACTGTTTGTTACTGCCTCATGAAAGCATCCTTCATCTCTAAATGACCAGATGTAGAGTTTTAGACTTTTTAGTTCCACACAAGTCTTATCAGGGATATAATCAAGATACAAAGTAGCAAAGTCAGGTTGACCTGTTTTAGGACATAAACAAGTAAACTCGGGGATTTGCATATGGATATGAATATCTCTTTTAGCATTGGGATTTTCGAATGTTTCTAGTGTTTTGGTGGGTTGAGCTGTTGGCTTTCCACCGAGTGAATTTTGATTCATAACTTAAGCTTAAATTTATTTGAAAGATGACATTATACTGCCTTGAACAAATTCTTTTTCAACAAAATCTAAAGATTGATAATAATTGAAACTTAAAGAGATTAAATTAGCTGGTTTTAAAACATTTGTTGACCCAACAACAATAAAAGTTGATGCGCGATTAGCGGGTATTGTGGGACCAAATGGTTGCGGTAAGTCTAATGTGACTGAATCTATTAAGTGGGTTTTAGGATCTTCCTCAGCTAAAGAGCTACGAGGAGGGACGATGGAAGATGTCATTTTTTACGGAAGTGATACTCGCCAAGCTGTCTCAAGAGCAAGTGTTGAACTCTTCTTTGACAATTCAGAAGGAATGGCCCCTCAAGCATGGGCTAGCTATGCTGAAATATCTGTCAAGAGAGTTATTGAAAAAGAAAAAGGGTCAAGTTATTACATTAATAATACTCAGGTGAGAAGAAAAGATGTTGCTGACTTATTTCTTGGTACTGGCTTAGGCGCTAAAGGTTATGCAATCATTGGACAAAATACAGTCTCACAAATTATCGAAGCAAAGCCAGAAGAACTAAAAAACTTTCTTGAGGAAGCTGCTGGTGTCAGTCAATATAAAGAGAGAAGGAAAGAAACAGAATACCGACTGCGTGATACCAAAGAGAACCTTTTCCGCGTTGAAGACTTGTTAAGGGAAATCAATCAACAAATCACCAAGCTTGAATCACAAGCAGAAACCGCAAGCAAATATAATAAACATCAAGAAAATTTAAAATTCCAAGAAGCTCAGGTCTGGGCATTGAAGAAGAGGGATGCGAATGAGTCTTGGGATCAAATAAAAACGCTTATTACTAACCAACAGGCTGAATTAGATCAATTCACAACAGCGCTAAGAGATATCGAAGTCAACGTTGAGAATGCTAGGCAAGAGCACGCTGACACATCTAATGAAATCAATTCTGCGCAAGCTAAATTTTATGAGGTAAATGCCCTTGTATCGGATGCAGAAAACGCCCTAAATAATATTAAAAATAATCTAGAGAGATTGAAGATTACATTGGTTGAGAGTGAGGAAAAATTAAAATCTCACACCACTTTAATCGATGAAATTGAAAAGGGGATAGAAGAAAATCAAAATTTAATACAAATAGAAAATGAAAAACTTTCACAGCACCAACAAAATGCCGGTGCTCATAAAGCCAAGCTCGTGAACGTAGAAGCTGAATATAAGGCAGCCGTTGAGAAGTTAGAATTTCAACAAAGCGAAAGTCAAAAAATCTTCGAGTTAATTAATTTAGAATCAACTCGAATTGATTATATTAATAAAAGTATTGAAGATTTAAAGGTAAGAAAAAAACAACTTCATGATGAATCTTTGACGATAAAGGAGAAGGGTAAAAGTAATGACAGAACTCCTTCAAATCATATAGGAGATATAGATAATCAAATAGTGCTCGCTGATAATGAGTTATCAAAGAAAAAAGAGTTACTCAATAAGTTAGAAAAAGAAACGGATAGCCTTAACTTGCTCAAGGATGAGCATCTTAAAAATTTTCAGCAAACTGAAATACAGATCTCGACCCTGTCAAATTTTGTAGAGAGTGATATGAATGATGAGGTTACCAGTGAATTTCTCAATGAAGCAGGTATTGATAAAGATAGAAATATATTTAAAAAAGTTGATATCGAAAAAGATTGGCAAAAAGCAGTTGGTTTCCTCCTTTCAGAATACGCCAGCGCTTATGAAAGCACAAGAATATCCCCTAGATCACTTAAGGAGATACCAACAAACATAGCTGTTGTATATGAAGGAAGTTCAAATAAGCCAATCAAATATAATGTAAAACTCACACCACTGCTAACAAAAATAACCTCAAAAATACCTAATATAAATGACGTATTAACAGAGTGGCTATGCCATACGTATATTACAAATGAACAAGATCTAGAAGTTAATCTTAAAAATCTAAACTTTGGTGAAATATTGGTTGATAAATCTGGAAATATTCATGGTAAAAACTTTCAAGTATTTCGATCTGAAAATAAAACAAAATCGAACAAACTCACGAACCTTAAGCTGCTTGAAGACCTAAAGAAAGATTTACCTGGATACAAGAAAGAATTCGATAATACTATTAACATATCAGATGAACATATAGAAAAATTAACGACAATAAAAAAAGAAGTAGAGCTTTTATCTGAGAAAAAATTTAATCTTATTGAAGAGAAAAATTCAATTAATTTAGAGGTGAATAAGCTGCAACAAATTGAAATTCATAGGCAGGAAAGAATCGTCAATATAGGCATCGAGCTTGAAAAGACAAATAAAAAAATAAGTGGTTTTATGGAGGAGCTTAGTCAAAAACAAAAGAGTCTCGATGAACACAGTAAAGACAAATTAAATTTACAAAACAAATTAGAAGAATTGTTGAAGAATAAAAAAACCTCTGAAGTACAATTTGAATCAGAGAGGGAAAAGGTATTTGCTCGTGATAAAACCGAGCAAGAGCTTTTATTTAATCTAAAAATCCATCAGACCAAGCATGAAGATTTTATTGAAAAATTAACTCACAATGCAAACGAAAAGCTTCGCTTAAAAAAATTAATTAATGATTCGCATAGTCAATTAAATGAAAAAAGCTCTGAAAACCAAGAATCAATGCTTAAAAAAAGCCTTCAAGAAAAAGAACAAGCGGAAAAAAAACTTATTAAGGCAAGAGAAAATCTTTTAACGAAAGAAGCTAACTTAAAAAATTTAGAAAGCACGAGATTGGAAAAACAGCACTCACTGAACCCTCTTACTGAAAAACTCCAAGAATCTAAAATTCAAGAAAGAGAAGCACAGATCTTATTCCAGCAATGCTGTCAAGAAATTGAAAAAACCTCCCTTAAGGAAAGTGCTTTACTTAACGCAATCGACGCTGACACAAATGTCGATTCGATAATAGAAAAGTGTGATTCACTCCGTCTGAAAATGGAACGCCTCGGTCCAGTTAACCAAGCTGCTATCGATGAGTTAAATTCTATCCAAGAAAGAAAAAATTATTTACAAAAACAATCAGATGATTTAACTGAAGCGATGAAAACGCTTGAAAATGCAATTAAAAAAATCGACAGCGAAACAAGAGAAAAATTAGATACGACCTACAAGGAAGTTAACAAAAATTTTAGTATGTTTTTTAAAAGATTGTTTATGGGAGGAAGGGCAGAGCTTCAATTAATGGGAAATGAAATTTTAGATACAGGTCTCCAAGTATCAGCTCAGCCCCCAGGTAAAAAAAATACAACAATTAATCTTTTATCAGGAGGGGAAAAAGCATTAACGGCAATATCGCTTATATTTGCATTATTTAAATTAAACCCTTCTCCATTTTGTGTCATGGACGAAGTAGATGCTCCATTAGATGATACCAATACAAGTAATTTCTGTTCGTTAGTAAAGGAAATGGCAGAGAAGACACAATTTTTAATCGTTACACACAACCGAATTACCATGGAAATTGCAGAGCAATTAGTCGGTGTTACCCAGCAAGAGCTCGGAGTTTCAAGGATTGTAGAGGTTGATATGAGGGATATTGACGATATGGAGCTAGCTTACTAAATATGAATGATGTACAACTTGCACTATTAATAACAGGCGTAGTCATTATTTTTGTTTTGATTATCTATAACTGGAGTGAATTAAAAAGATTATCAAAAAAACAAGCGAGTCTTACGAAGCCCAACAATTCTATTAGCGAAGAAAACGATCCACTTTTTCATAACTTTAATGACATAGAAGTGACCTCTGAGGTTGTTGAGCCTTTTGAGCCCTCAGAAAAGGAAATTAATGAACCTTTAACTGGCTCAGAAAAGATAATTAATTCAAATTTGCCTGATGGCATTGACAGAGACATTGAAACTGTAATTTCGATTACATGCAAAAAGATTCAAGAGACAAGCAGTGGGTTACTTTTAGAAAAAATTAAATTGATGTCAGGTGTCAGAGTTTACATCAGAAAAGATAATGATTTGTGGGCAACAGAATCAGCAATTTATGACTCTATTCATTACAACCAGATTCTTTTAGTTTTACTCCTCGCAAGTAGGAAATACACTCTAGATACTCAAGGTATTGAGGATTTTAAGCAACTTGCAAATGATATTTCATCAAATGTTGATGGGCCAATATTTTGGTTATCTAATCAAGATATTGAAAAAGAATCTTTTCATTTAAGTAAATTTAAAAAAGAAGTTGATCACTCATTGATTCTTCAAGTTTATCCAAAATCTGATCCGACATTTCATGCGGGGCCTTTAATAGACTTTTTTAAACAGCCTATCTTTAAAATTAACAATAAGTCTTATCACGAATTAATAATCCCAGATTCAGGCTTAAAGATATGCACATTGACTTCACTGTCTGGAAAGCCATTAACTATTAGTCATGAATCATTCCTTCAAGGAATTATTTTCAAAATGGATATCCCAAATACCTTTAAAATTACAACTGCCTTCAATGAACTGATCCTTACAATTAAACAGTTCAACACCAAGCTTAATGGAGTGCTTGTTGATGTTAGCAGAAAGCCCTTGAATGATGACCAAATAAGCCAAATTTATGTACATTTAAAAAAACTAGAAAAAATAATGCAAGAAAAGAAAATTCCATCGGGCTCGAGTATTGCTCAAAAAATGTTCAATTAACTCATGAAAAAAAATAGTGCACTTAAAGAAACTGTTTTAGCTTTAAAAAAAGAGATTCAAGAACATAATTTTAATTATTATGTAAAAGACGATCCAATCATCTCTGATAGCGCCTATGACAATCTCATGATCAAATTAGAGAGATTAGAAAAGCAATATCCTGAATTAATCACCGAAGACTCACCAACGCAAAGAGTCGGCATGCTTTCCAATACCGCATTTAATCAAGTAAACCATATAAAACCTATGCTTTCTCTGAGCAATGTTTTTCATGAGGACGAATTAGCAGCTTTTGATAAAAGAATTAAAACTGATTTAGGAATGGAAAGTGTAAATTATGCGGTAGAGCCAAAATTTGATGGGCTTGCGATTGCATTAATTTATGAGGACGGTTTTTTCTCTCTCGGTGCGACACGAGGTGATGGCTTCACGGGCGAAGATGTGACTCACAACCTCAAAACTATCAAGTCTATTCCCCTTAAAATAGACACTAAAAGTCTGCCATCAAGAATAGAAATAAGAGGTGAGGTTGTGATGTTCAAAGAGAATTTTCTCGCTCTTAATAAAAAACAAGAGGAGTTAGGACAAAAGGTATTCGCTAACCCAAGGAATGCCGCGGCAGGTAGTTTGAGGCAATTAGATTCAAGTATTACAGCAACTCGACCACTTAGGTTTTATGCCTATAGTATAGATTTCGAGGGTATTGAAAATACTCTCTCTTCTCACTCTGACTCAATAAAATTGCTGAATGAACTCAAAATACCCACTTCAAATCTTGTAAAAAACGTTACCGATGTTGTTGGATTGTTAGATTATTACCATGAAATTATCGATAAAAGACAAGGTTTACCCTTTGATATTGATGGTGTTGTTTATAAAGTAGATTCTCTAAATTATCAAGATGAGCTTGGTTTTGTATCGAGGGCACCCAGGTGGGCTGTTGCGCATAAGTTTCCTGCTGAAGAGGCTGAATCACAGATTTTAGACATTGATGTTCAGGTGGGTAGAACTGGTGCAATTACCCCTGTAGCAAGACTCAAACCAACTTTCGTATCCGGAGTAACGGTCACAAATGCTTCCCTTCATAATGAGGCAGAACTTCTTAGGAAAGATGTTCATATTAATGACTTTGTTTTAATAAGAAGAGCAGGGGATGTAGTACCTGAGGTTGTAAGTGTTATTAAGTCTAAACGACCAAAAAATATTAAAGTGTTTTTAATGCCAACCGAATGTCCTGAATGTGGCTCAAAACTAAAAAAAGAAGAAGGAGAGGCTATCCTTAGATGTTGTAAAGGTATTCAATGCCCTGCACAAAGAAAACAGTCCGTCATGCATTTCGCTTCTAGAAAAGCGATGGATATTGATGGCCTAGGTGAAAAGATTATTGATCAGCTACTAGAAAATAAAATGATTAGTGATTTTACAGACCTGTATACGCTAGATTTAGCATCTCTTGAGAGTTTAGAGCGGTTTGGTGAGAAATCCTCTAAAAACCTTATTGAATCAATTCGTAAATCAAAAGAAACAACATTAGGGCGTTTGATATACGCACTAGGGATTCGAGGGGTAGGTGAAGCAACAGCAAAAGACCTAGCCAAAGAATTTGGAACTATATCAAATATTAAAGCACAAACTCTGCATAGCTTGGAGGGGGTTGATGATATAGGCCCTACTGTTTCATGCTTTATTCATAATTACTTCAATGATTTAAAAAACCTTGATTTAATTGACAAGCTCATAAATAATGGCGTGACCTTTAAAGAGGAAGTAAGAAAAGAAGTTAAATTTGTATCTGAAGTTAGTGAGAAGGTTTTTGTCCTAACAGGTACATTACCAACACTTAAGAGAGATGAAGCAAAACAGATAATCGATCAATATGGTGGAAAAGTAACTTCAACCGTTTCCAAAAAGACAGATTATTTATTAGCTGGAAATGATGCGGGTAGTAAGCTTGAAAAAGCACAAGCACTTGGAATAGTAGTTTTATCCGAAAATGACCTTATTAAATGGACTGAGGAGTAATAATGATTAAACAAATAACATTAATTTTATCTTTTATATTATTGTATTCAAATAATATTTTTGCATATGATGTAAACAATCAATGTGAGATACAGTTAAACAAGGGCAAGTATGAGGAAGCTTTAAAAGCAGCAAATTCAGTCAAGAATAAGTATGATTCTAATTTTTGTAAGGGTAAAGCTAATTTCCGTCTTAGAAATAATGATCAGGCAATTAATGATTTTGAAGTAGCTGAAAAAGAAGCTTCTATTCAGGCAGATCAAATGCAAGCAATCCTTTTCAAAGGTATTACACAGAGGGATTCCGGAGATTTTAAAGGTTCTAGTAAAACCTTTATCTACGGCTTTCAGACAGCAGAATTAGGTAATAGTAAATACCTTCAATATGAGCATCGCTTTTTATATCAACTGGGTATTAACATGCTTAGAACCAAAGAATTTTTAGACGCTCAAGATTTCTATACAAGAGCTTTAGTATTGGCTTCAAATGATAATGAGAGGGCTGTTTGTTATGAGGGCTTAGCTCAAACATACTTCTACAGAAATAAAGGCCCTAAAGCTGTCGAATATGGCTTAAGAGCAACATTAATGTTTCAAAAAACAGGTATGTTAGGAGAGTATGCTGATAGCAGTATTGAGCTTTCAAGATATTATTATCTAGATAAGAATCAAACTAAGGCAGTCGATACTCTAAAAAAACTTGAAAAGTTTTGCATTGATAATGGTGGAGAATACTACCTAGCTAAAACACTAATTGCTCAAGTTGAACTATATACAAAGATTGGTGATGAGAAAGCTGCTGCCGAAAGCAAAAAAAATGCGGAAACAGTGATGCAAAGATTAGGTATTAAGGAATTTGACTAAATTAAATTTGTTGTTGAGTTATGATGATTTGGGCTTTATGTACAGAGCTATTTCTTAAATTCTAATGCACCATCATTAACCTTACTTAATTTAAAAATAAGATATTCAACAAAATAATTTTGATAAAACTTATATGTTCTGTTCGGAAACTTATCCATGGCCCTTAATACGTAATTGGCCTGTATTGATGGCTTAGACTTTTCTCCCAAATACTTTGCAGTACAAGTGCTTAATTCTTTTTTCTTCATATATTTGATTGTTTTACAAATCCGCTCGCTGACTATTTCGCATCTCGCAGTCCAACTAAAATTTATATATCCTGCATGAGCAAAAAGATTTGGTAACCCACTAAACATCATCCCTCTGTACCAACTAGTATCATGAATATTTATTTTTTCATTATTAACAAAAATATCAATGCCGCCCAATAATTGCGCATTGCCACCAGTTGCCATTACTGTCAAATCACTATGGATAACTTTACCATCTTGTAACTTTATTCCTGTTGGCTCCCAATTACTAACTCCTTGACGCTCTATTGATACCTTACTTGACTCAACAGCTCTAAAATAATCTTGATCTAAACTAGAAGCAGGGCGCTGGTCCCAATAATCATAAGATGGAGTGGTTACCTCATTATAATAAGGATCAGCCGCTATAATTTTTTTTCTAAGTGACTTTTTAAAGAATCTGCTAGATATATAATCTTTTAAAACCTGAAATGTTTTGAAGCCTCTTGATGATTTTTCTTGGCTATCAATGTTTATAATCCATGCCGGACTTCGCTGAACCAATGTAACTTTTTTAGCTTCTTTGATAATTGAAGGGGCCATCGTGATGGCGGTGCAACCACTTCCAATAATAGTTACATTCTTACCTTTGAAGTCCGTATCTCCCCAGGCTTGTGTATGAACAATTTTTCCTTGATACTTATTCTCCCCTTTAAACTTAGGTTGGTGAGGATTATTACGATCGCGTGAGCCAGTACAACAAATAACATATTGACTAGTATAATTTTTATTATCAGTCTTTGTAGTCCATTGATTATTTTTCCAGGAAATTTCTGATACCTGCGTATTAAAAAATATATTTTTTTTAATTTTAAACTTGTTTGCCGTTTGATTTATATAGTCTCTGATATTCGGTCCACTTCCTATTATTGGGCCTTTCCATGGATTAAAACTAAACCCATAGGTATACATATCGTTATCAGCACGAACACCAGGAAATTTCATCTGATCCCAAGTCCCACCAGCCGAACTTCTTGAGTCTAGTATCTTATATCTGATATCTGGAAAGTTTTTCTGCAGATAGTAAGCGGTGGTAATACCTGCTATTCCTGCACCAATAATTATTACATCTATCTTATCTGCCATAATCAAAATCCAATTTAACTTTTCGCTTTCTTTCGCGAGACAAAAATACCAAAAACAATCAGTACAAGAGCTAATATATTTTGCCACAGCACAGGTTCACCCAGAACAATGGCCCCTAGAGTGAATGCATACACTGGGATAACGTAATTCATATTTGAAATAAAAGTTGCCCCAGCATTATTGATTAAATTAAAGAAAATTAAAGCGCCTAATCCGGTTGGTAATACACCAAGTGCCAACATATTTAGAGATGTTTTTAATGGAATGTCATCTAAATTTAGATGAACCATATCAGGCCATATTACGAACGCTAAAAAGCAGGCAAGAATAGAGGAGGCTGTTGCAGCTACAATCGGGTCATATTTTGGAAATTTCTCAACTACAACACCGTGACTCGCATAAGAAGCAGCCGCACCTAAAATTAACAGGATACCAAAAACAGTATTCTTTCCATCGCCAATAGATGGGGCTAAAATAAATAATACTCCAGAAATACCAAGTATGAATCCCAAGATCTTATATCGATTCAGAGCATTATTAGGCAGGAAAATATGTGCTAATACCATAGTAACCAAAGGGACAAATGCCATTAGTAAGCCTGTCATACCTGATGTGATATGCATTTGACCACGAGAAATAAGCAAGAAGGGCACAATATTACCAATGATGGCATATATAAAGAAATGAACCCATGGCGTTAATGTTTTAGGAAAGCTTTTTCGGCAAAAAATACAGGCTATTAGCAACACAATTGACCCTATCGCCAATCTATAGCCAACGGTTTGCTCGGGTGAAAAGTGGCCACCAACCAAACACTCATGCATCATTGCAAAAGATGATCCCCATATAATAATAATTAGGCCAAGATATTGGTAATTTCTTAATGTGCTTTGCATGTTTTCCTTTACAACCTAGTTAGCTCATCAGTAACTGACGAATAATTATTTGTTGTTTTTGTTTGGTTCATGTCCAGATTAAATATAATTATATCTTAAGAAGAGTAGACCTATATTTAACCATATTACATGGACAAATATAGATCTAAATAATTCATTTAACATAATATACATTATACGAAGTAATATCAGTGTTCAGCTTTGTCTAAATCGGAACTAATATCATCATCTAAACTTGCTTTAAGATACTCAATGTTGTGAGGAAGATCTAAGGTAAGCTGTTCTATAGGTTGTATTTTAATCTCAACCCTTGAAGATAAGAACTCAAGTAAGTGACCTCCTCTCTGTTTATCATCTGATATGAAGTGAAGGTGATAGTCAGGTACCGTGACTGAATGCATAAAATCAGGTGTCCAAAATCCAACTAAAGTTCCTTCCTCTTCCTCGAAGAAAAACTCTTTCTGATCACCTGCGACATCAACTAACGGCCTATATGCCTCTTGTTTTGGAACAGACCGTGCTTTAACTGACTTAAATTTTCCAGTAACTTGAATCGCGTAGATCAAGTTTTTTGATAAGAATAAGGAGTCTATTTTCTTTTTTAATGTATCAAAGGTAAGTTGCTCATCAACAATTACCGAAGTTTCAGGCTTAAAATGTGTTACACAGGCATAGGGTGTTTCAAGGTTAATATCCGCTATATTAGTTTTTCCATCAGAGTGAAGGTCATAAAAAACACCATCTAAAAGTACCATCTCACCATCTAGATCATTAAAGGTACCTAAGCCAAAGTCTCCATGCTCAAGTACTTCTTTAAGTGTCTTATCTTCACGCAATATACCTTTAACGAGTGCGTTCACAGGGGATGAAACATAAAGGGAGTTAGTTTTTTTCAATTTATATATTTCTTTTTAAGTATAATTAATTGTATATGAAAAAAATAACAATTTTTACCTTTTGCCTTTTAATAATTATAGGAGCATTCAGTAATATTTCCTCTGCGAATGACAAAAAAGTTGGAATTTTTTATGATGAAAGATTTCTTTTGCACGACACAGGTCCAAATCATCCAGAAAATCCTGAACGTTTAATTCCTGTCATTCGTGATCTTAAAAATAATGATCAAATAACATCAAATACCGTTTGGCCTAATTTTGAAGTCGCAACAGCTGAGGAATTAAGTTTAGCTCATTCAAAAGAATATATTGAGCTAGTAGATAGGCAAGTTTCTCAATTAAACAACAATAGGGCCTTGTTAAGTACTGGCGACACCCCTATTTCCAAAGATTCCAATCTTGTCGCAAAATTAGCTGTAGGGGCAGGTCTAGAAGCCGTTGATCAAATAATGGCTGGTAATTTATCCTCTGCATTCGCGCTAGTGAGGCCTCCAGGGCATCATGCATCATCCTCAATAGGAATGGGTTTTTGTGTTTATAACAACGTTGCTGTTGTCGCAAGATACTTACAAAAGGAATATGGATTAGAAAGAATTCTAATTGTCGATTTTGATGTTCATCATGGGAATGGAACACAAGATATATTTTATGAAGACAATAGTGTGTTTTATTTCAGTGTACATCAACATCCACTTTTTCCTGGAACTGGTCGGCCAAACGAAATAGGCAAAGGTTTAGGTAAAGGTTATACATTAAATGTAGAGCTTCCTAAAGAAAGTGGTAATAATGAAGTGGTAAAAGCGTTTAATTTAAAATTGAGACCTGCAATGAATAAATTTAGACCAGAATTTGTATTAGTCTCCGCAGGCTTTGATGCTCACTTGGGAGATCCTTTAGGGCAGTTAAATTATACTGATGAGGGATATGGAGTTGTTGCAGAAATCTTACAAGATATCTCACAAAAATATGCTGATGGAAGAACTCTTTATATGCTTGAGGGCGGATACAATGCAGACAATGTTTCTCAATCAGTTCAAAAAATTCTTAATGTTTTAATTTCAACAAACATAGATAATTAAAACAAAGTTTGGGGGATTAGCTCAGTTGGTAGAGCAGTTGACTCTTAATCAATTTGTCGCGAGTTCGAACCTCGCATCCCCTACCAATTAGTCTATGTCTGCTGCAAGATCTGAATATTCTGACTTTAAAATTCCGATAATTTCATGCTCCCCACAAAGCAATCCGGGATCAAAAACAATCTTAAAATAATAATTTTCCTCAGTAAACTTGTAATCACCTTCAAACTTACACGCACCACCCAATCCTGTAACTGGTAAACTTAGGCTCCACCCTACTTTTGTAGCCAACTCATAAGTCCCAGGCTTAACTGTCGTTTGAATTTTTGTGCTATAGGATAGCTCCCCAACTTCATCATCATCAACATATAACTCAACATCTTGACCAATGGTCAAAGGATCAGCTGGCCTAACAAAATATAAATTTATTTGATCTACTTTAACTTCTCTAGACTCATTGGCCTCATTGGTTTCATTTTTGGCATCTTTATTTTCTTCCTTGTCATCACCAAGTGGATCAGTGATATTTTTGATGGATTCACAGCCACCCAAAAATAAACAAAGAGGCAATAAAAAAGCAATCGTAACTTTAGAGATTTTCATGTTTAATCCAAGACAAAATTAATATTTAATCCTACGCTTAATGATTCTGAACAACAATCTTATATCTTGAATATAAGAAGGAAAAAGATAATTAATAAAACCATACTCCAAACAAGTTTACCCATGTGCTTTCTGATTAAATCATCTGCCCGCTTTCCAAACATAATGACAAATAATGCAACCAAGTAAAACCTAGCACCTCTCCCTATAATTGAAGCCAGAATAAAAGGCAGGATTGGCATCAAGAGAGCGCCTCCTGCAATCGTAAATACTTTATAAGGTATAGGTGAAAATCCAGCAATAAAAATAGCCCAGAAACCCCACTCCTCAAACCACATCACAGCTCTTTCGTAGGCTGGCATATAACCCCAATCATATAAATAAGGCTCAATAAATCCAAATGCATAAACACCTATGAAGTAACCAATAATACCCCCAAGGACTGAACCAACCGTTGTAATAAGGGCAAATCTCCATGCTTTTGTTGGCCTCGATAAGCACATGGGTAACAACATTACATCTGGTGGAATTGGAAAAAAAGAAGACTCAGAAACACTTAGAAGGAATAAATAATATTTAGCTTTTGCATGGCTTGCTAGCTTTAAAACATACTCATATAACTCTAGAAATTTATGCATATACCCTACTTAGCTTTTGATGAAAAATATGTTGCTATTAGAGATATTATAGCGGCAAGGGCTAAATAATAGCCCACGTAATGCACACCAAAATTACTCGAGAGCCAGAGTGCGATAAATGGAGCAAATGAAGCGCCCACAATGCCTGCAAAATTAAATGATAAAGATGAGCCTGTATACCTTACATTCGTCGGATAAAGTTCTGATAGGATGGTTCCTAAAGGACCATAGGTAAATCCCATTAAAGCCATCCCAATAGAAAGGGTCAAAAGAAGGCTGGTATCTAGTAATGGGCCAAGTACTATTCCGAATAAAATAATGCCCAATGATGCCATAATTAAAATTAACTTTCTTCCATAGCGGTCAGCAAGAACTGCTGAAACAGGAATAAATAAAGCAAAGAGCAGAACTGATTCAATTTGATTGCCTAAAAAATCTTCACGATTAATATTTAGGTCTGTAATCGCCCAACTCGCAATATAAACAGTCATTAAGTAAAAAAGTACGAACGTTGCTAATGCGATAAATGTTCCTAGAATCATGGGTGTCCTATAATTCTTAAACACCTCAACAAATGGAACAGCTATAGTTTTTTTATTTCTTTGGTTCTCTATAAATTCTGGTGTTTCGAGAATTGTTAACCTTACATATAGACCAATTAAAATTAGAATAGAGCTCAAGAGAAAAGGTATTCTCCAGCCATAATCAAAGAATTCAGTTTCCGTCATTGTGCTCGATAAGTATAGAAAAATACCGCCAGATAGGATCAGCCCAATTGGAGCACCTAGCTGAGGGAACATACCATACCAAGCTTTTTTCTCAGGAGGGGCATTCTCAACAGCTAGTAAAACGGCACCACCCCACTCTCCTCCCAGACCAAAGCCTTGACCAAAACGACAAATAACCAAAAGAATCGGGGCAAAAATACCAATGGATTGATATGTTGGGAGTAAGCCAATTGCAACGGTTGAAACACCCATGGTGAGTAATGCAGCTACTAGTGTTGTTTTTCTACCAATACGATCACCAAAGTGACCAAAGAATGCAGAGCCTAATGGTCTCGCAAAGAAGGCAACAGCAAAGGTGGCAAGTGATTGGAGCATTTCTGTTGACTGAGTTGATGCAGCAAAAAAAAGTGAGGGAAATACTAAAACAGCGGCATTTGCATAAATGTAAAAATCAAAGAATTCAATAGTGGTACCTGCCAAGCTTGCGAACAAAACTTTAGCGGGAGAATTTTTTTTCATAATATTCTTGATCTATATATGATGACAGCTTGTCCTATTTTGATTGATTCTTTATCAACGATATTCCAAATGGTGGCATCTTCAATCTGAAATAAAGCACCATTTGATGCTACGCGAATGCCCTTATAGTTCTCTATAAAGCCATGAGAGTTTACTTGATTTAATAGCTGATTTCTTTCTTTTTGTTCAGATTCTGGAGCTGTCATTGTCGTTGGTTGACCTATCACTTGATCTAAGGTCACTTTAAAAAGTGATAACGCTGCTTTATTTAAATAATTGAAAAAACCATTTAAGTCATGACTTGCTATTGGAAAAGAACATTCGTTAAAAGACTCAATCAAATTGACTGAGTCCTTTAACGGTAATGTTTTATTTGCATACTTTTCGAAAGAGCTATTAATTAACTCTAATTGATTGGAAGTACTTATCTTAGAGTCTATTTATATTGCCCTTGCTTCAACCAAGCAATCATGGGAGGTTTGAGCATTACCCATATCACCAAAAGCACTTGAGCTTACTGAGTTAACAGTTCCATTGTTAAGCTGTCTCCAATACCCTAATGTTGCTACCACAACACCTTTACCTACATCTGAAGTTATCTTGGCTAGTGCATCAAAAGATCCTCGATCGTTAAATACTCTTATCATTTCGCCCTCTTGAATACCTCGGTCCATAGCATCCACTTGATTGATAAGTACAAATTGTTCCCCTTGCCCTTTAAGCTTATTATCAATATTTGCATAGCAGGAATTAATAAAACCATGGCTCTTTGGTGCCAAAATATTTAATGGGTATTTTTTGAATAATTCTGGGCTACCGGTCTCTGTTTCCTTGGAGGCAACATAATCAGGCAGCTCAGGAATATCTTGTCCAGGCTGGAAGCCCTCATACATCTGCCTAAACGGGCCGGCTACAAAATTCTTAGCTCCCACTAACCTAAACTCACATTTCCCTGATGGGGTTGGGAAATTACCTTCCTTATGAGGTGCACGGTTATCTTTTGTGCCAACAGTCAGTCGTGCATAGCCATGCTTTTTCATATAGTCTAAATCAATTCCTTCACATGCTGGTGAATCCCAATCAACATAATTTTCTAAGCACTCCGTATCGTTCCATTTAAAATTATCCTCTTCAAAACCAAGACGTTTTGCCAACCTTCTAAATATTTCATTATTAGAAATCGCTTCGCCCGGTGACTCAACACATTTTGCATTGTATGTCAGGTATAAATGCCCCCAAGATAAAATCATGTCTTCCATTTCAGCACCCATTGATGCTGGAAGCAAAATATCTGCATAAGCAGCCGTATCTGAAATAAAATGATCAGCAGATACTAGAAATAAATCTTCACGACTTAAACCTTCTATTATCTTGTCAGTTTCAGTAGATTGCGTTACTGGATTCGTATTCCAACACATCATCGACTTTATAGGTGTCTTAAGTTTTTGCTCACCCGTTAATACTCGGCCTAATTGAAGGTTATTAACAACCTGTGTTCCTTCTGGAATCAAATCAGGTCTGCAGATGACATCGAATTTATAGGGATGTTCCCAAACAGGAAACTGAAGGATTCCGCCTCCTACATGACGCCAAGCTCCAGTTAATGCTGGTAGTGATGCAACCGCTCTAATTGCTTGACTACCTCCCCAGCTTTTTTCTAAAGCTACACCAATTCTAATCGCTGAAGGTTGAGATTTAGCATATTCTTTAGCAAATTTACGGATATCATCGGCAGATATTCCTGTAATTTCTGCTGCCCATTCTGGTGTTCTTTCCTTAGCTTTTTCTGCTAACTCAGAGAAACCTACTGTGTAGTTATCAACATAATCCTGATCTACCAAACCTTCACCAATAATTACGTTCATCATGGCCATAGCTAATGCACCATCTGTACCAGGCTTAGGGCAAATATGCCAGTCTGCCTCTTTAGCCGTTCTTGAGGCATATGAATCAATAACAACTACTTTAGCCCCTTTCTTCTGTGCTTCTCTTATGATGTGCCAATGATGAAGATTAGTACTGACGGAATTACATGCCCAAATAATAATGTATTTTGAATGGATAAAACTTTCTGGATCTACACCTGCTGTTGGACCAAGAGTTAGCAACCAAGCTGTCGCCGAACCTTCTCCACAAAATGTCCTCTCAGTTACAGTTGCACCTAAACGAGCAAAGAAAGCATCACCACCATTTAAGCCATGAACAAGGCCTTGGTTGCCTAAATAACTATTAGGCATAATTGCTTGTGGGCCATCTTCTTCAATAATCTTTTGCCACTTATCTACAATTGTAGTTAATGCTTCATCCCATGAAATTCTTTCAAATTTTTTTTCACCCTTAGGCCCTACTCGCTTCATTGGATACAGCAATCTGTCTGGATGATAATGTCGCTTTTCATAATCTTTTAATTTAACGCACAAGCCACCACGAGTCATTGGGTGATCTTTGTTCCCAGTCACCCCTTTTAACTTTCCATCTTCGACTTCGTAAACCATTGAGCATGTGTCTGGACAGTCGTGAGGACAGCCACCATGAAATGTTTGAATTCCCTTATTTGTCGTATCATCCATAAAAAACCTCTTAATTAATCAATTTAGTTTAGTTTATTTAATACAATACAAAATTAATAGGTGATTATCAAATTTTGTTACTATTATTTTTAATAAAATATTTTATCTAAGGGTAGAGATTATGATATCGAATTTGACAACCTCAATTCGATGTGTAGTATCTAGAATAGTTATTTAAATTTACAAATAAATTTTTATAATTGATTTTAATTTATTAGCTTTTTAAATAAATTTATGATTAAGTAAATTTTACTTTTAAATTCAACAGGAGGAATTTAATTATGAAAAATGCACTAGGAGTTAGTATTGCTTTAGTTGCTGTTCTGTGGACTTGGTTAGTATTGGCAGGCCCATTAAATGGTTTGGCATTAGTTTGGGCAGGCTTTATCGCTTGGGGTGCTTATTTTACTGTTGGTAAAGATGCACTTGGTAAAACTATTATGGCAACGATCTTTGGATCATTTATGGCCATTGTTGCTGTTTTCATTTTAGCTTTGATCGATGATTACTTAGGTCAATTTGCTGCACCAGTTGCTGTAGGTATTACTGTTTATATCCTTACAGCTGTTCCGAAACTCAATAACATACCGGCAAACGTATTTGGTTATGCTGCCACTTTTGGTTGGCTTCTAACAGAGCTAATTGCACTTGAAGCTGCTCTGGCATCAGATGGTGGAAGCGTTCTTGAAATTGGTATGGGTCATCCATTTATATTAATGGCAATTTCATTTATTGGTGGTGCAATTATGGCGAAGCTTTCAGAAATGCTAGCTTCAAAATTAGGCTAAATTTTATTTAGATATAAAAAAACCACCTATTGGTGGTTTTTTTTGGTCATTAAATTTTATTGATTAAAAAAACTAATGCTTCGGCAGCGGTCATTAATGAAGGTAATTTCTGTTTTTAAATAAGTCTTGCCTGGAGAGTATTCTACAACACCACTGTAGTACCACATCTCCATCTTGTCTTTCTTTTTGTTCTTATTATCAGTCGGTCTTGAAATTACTTTGCTTGCATCTTTTGGCTTAATCGCAATCTGTTTATCATCTGGCTCACCAAGATACTTTAAAAATCGCGTCTTTGGTTTCCCACTAAAAATATTTATGAAATCATTTTCTGAGTAAACACGTTTATCTTCAGCTTGAATGCTAAAAGTAAAAGCAAAGAGAGCAAAAAATACTGTAAAGCGCTGCATATTTTCTAACATAATTAAAATCCTTTCAATCTAATTAACATTAATTTTTAAGCCATCATAACCAACATAAATGGATTCAGGCAATATTTTCGATAGTGCATCATACTCGAGATCGTGTGTCATGTGTATTAGAAATGTTTTCTTAGCTTTTAGCTCACCAGCAATCTCTAGACTTTCCTTAACAGAAAGATGAGTTGGATGAGGTTCATTTCTCAAACAATCAAGTAGTAGGACATCTAAATTTTGAAGTTGTTCAATGGAAGAATCAGGTATTTTAGAAACATCGGTTAGGTATGCCATATTTCCAAGACGGTAACCATTTATGAGTGATTTCCCATGAAAAACAGGGATAGGTCTAATATTTTGACCGAATAACTCAATTGGTTCATTTATGACATTTGGCCTAAGAATTGGAACCTCCCAAAATCCATTAGGTTCAGTCATTGCATATTGAAATTTTTTATTCAATTCATCAATTGAAAATCGATTTCCATAAAGTGGGATTTGCTTTTTATTGATTTGACAAAATGCCCTTAAGTCATCAATTCCATGGCAATGGTCAGCATGGTGGTGTGTAAATAGCACAGCATCAATAGATGTAAGACCTTCTCTTAATGATTGAAGGCGCAGATCTGGACTTGTATCAATTAGGATATTTTTACCATTCTTTAGGGTCAACACACTTGAGCATCGTGTTCTATAGTTTTTGTTATTAGTTGATTTGCAGGTATTACACTCGCAGCCAACCACAGGAGTGCCAGCGCTTGCACCTACCCCCAATAATATTAGCTGATCCGACATTTTGAGAACAATGAAAAGAAATTTTTAGTTGTCGTTTCGGCAACCTCCTCAACGCTGATATTTTTAATTTCAGCTATTTTTTGGGCCACATAAATAACATTTGCTGGTTCATTAAGTTTTCCTCTATTTGGAACAGGAGCTAGATAAGGAGAATCTGTTTCAATCAAAATTCTGTCTAAAGGAATTTTTTTCACAGTTTCTCGAAGTGACTCAGCACTTTTAAAGGTAATGATGCCTGAAAAGGAAATATAAAAATCTTGTTCAATTGCCTGCTTTGCCATTTCATAAGTCTCGGTGAAGCAATGCATTACACCTCTTGCGCTGGACGCATTTTCTTCTTTCATTATTTGGATAGTATCCTCACGTGCGTTTCTTGTATGGATAATGAGTGGTAATTTTGATTCAACAGCGGCTCTAATATGAGTCCTAAAACGCTCCTTCTGCCATAAAAGCTCTCCTGTTAATCGAAAATAATCTAACCCCGTCTCGCCAATTGCGACAACCTTATCATTATGAGCAAGTGAGGTAAGTGTTTTAATATCAGGCTCCTCAATATCCTCATAGTCAGGATGAACACCAACAGATGCAAAAATGTGTTTATATTCCTCTGCAAGCTTTAACACACTTTCAAAGTTATCTAGTGTGACACTTACACACAAGGCATGAGTAATTGATTTTTCTTTCATATTAGATAAAACACTATCTATATTTTTATTTAGCTCTGGAAAATTTATATGGCAATGCGAATCTATATACATGACTTATTTAAAAACATTCCTATATTCGACCATAAGGTTATCAAATGAAATGTCCTTATTAATTGGTCTATTCGAAATTAATTTAATACTATTTACACTTTTCAGCAAATTTAATAATTTTGTGATGTCTGCAGCGTCAGAAAGTTTCTTTATATTCTCTTTTTTTGATTCAAAAAAATGAAATTTCGTTGTCATTTTAAATAAGAAGATATCATAAAGCCACTTTTGAAGTAAGTTAATGGTTTCAGTAAAGTCAGCAGTTAGCCATTTAGGTTCAATTGCCATTAATTCAAAATCTCTTCCTTTTTCAAATTCATTGATCATTATTGTGAACAGCTCACTATCGCTTTGATGTGCAATTACATCCAAAGGTAGATTGCTGAATAATGGCAATTGTGAGGACAGTTTTTCATAGCCCTGCTCATATAAAAAAGATCTTGCCTCTTCCTTGGTTGGGCTTGGTGCTGAAACTATTACACATCTGCTGACTATAGTGGGTAGTAAACTTGAAATGTTATCAGTTGTTAAAATAATATAAGAATTTTCGGGTGGTTCCTCTAAGCTTTTCAATAAAGCATTTGAAGACCATTCTTGTGCCGCTGTAAGGTTCTCTGCCTTATTTATCAAGATTACTTTATTACCGTTTTTTTTGTGTGAACTAAGGGTTAAAAAATCCTTCAAATTTCTTATTTCTTCGATTGGTATATATTCAGAATCACTCTCTTCTTGAGGATTATTTATTATTTTTAGATCTGGATGTTCTGTTAGCATCCATTGGCAATCTTGGCAATTCCTGCAAGCTTGCTTAGTATCTTTTAAATTACTACATATTAATGATGAAGCGAATGTGTTTGCAAGTTTTTCTAACCCCGTACCATATGACCCAACAAATAAGTATGCGTGATGCATTTTAGCATTACCTATATTTAAACTTTCCCAAGCTTTTTCTTGCCATGGATAAAGACTCACCTTAAAACCTCATCAAGCTTTAATTTAATTTGATTTTGAATTTTTTCAATAGATTTTTCACTATTTAAAATACAAAATCTTTCTGGAGATAATTTAGCAAGCATTAAATATTTTTGCCTTATATTTTCATGAAAATTCTTATCCTCTCTTTCAAACTTATCAAGTGTTCTTGTTTTATTTAGTCTCTCTATACTTATATCCACAGATAGATCAAATAAAAAAGTAAGGTTCGGTTGGAGGCTACCTTGAACCCATTTTTTTAAGATATCAATTTTTTCATCTTTTACACCTTTACCACCTGCTTGATAAGCATAAGTAGCATCAGTAAAACGATCACTAATCACAACATTGCCCTTGATGAGATTTGGACGGATTACTTTATCAATATGTTCATTTCTTGCAGCAAACATCAATATGGTTTCCGTTTCATGATTCATCTCATCATGAAGTAAAATTTCTCTTAATCTTTCTCCTAATATTGTCCCACCTGGTTCTCTTGTCAGAACGTAATTTATATCTAAATCAGAAAGATATTTTTTTATAAATTCAATATGAGTAGTTTTACCTGCACCATCAACTCCCTCAAGTGTAATAAATTTACCTAAATTGTTCATCTTTGATATTTTGTCACAGCCTTATTATGTTCTTTCAAAGTTATTGAAAAATGATGTGTTTTATTATCACCTTTTGCGACAAAATAAAAAGCATTAGTTTCTGCTGGATTAAGTGCTGCTTCGATAGTGTCAAAGCCTGGCAAACAAATTGGTGATGGCGGTAATCCATTTCGTGTATAAGTATTATAAATTGTGTCGCGCATGAGGTCTTGTTTTGTTAGGTTACCCTCAAACTGATCTTGCAAACCATATATGACTGTTGGGTCACTCTGAAGTGGCATATTGATTCTCAAGCGGTTAACGAAAACTCCGGCTATAAGACTTGCTTCATCTCTATTACCTAGCTCTTTTTCAATAATTGATGCCACAATTAAAGCTTCGTACTTATTTTTATATGGAAGATTGGGCGTTTTATTCTTCCATGCCTCATTAAGCTTCTTCATCATCAACTTGTGAGACTTTTTAAGAATATCGATACCAGGTGTACCATCATAAAAATAATACGTATCAGGAAAAAATAATCCCTCTAGTATCTTTTCCTGTATACCTAAGCTAATTTTTAATTTATTAATTGAATTATAAGAATCATCATCTGTAAGTAACTTATTGGTTTTTAATTTTTTAAGGTTTTCATTCAGCGTTGTCCCTTCGATAAATGTGATTGGATAAAGGACACCATCCCCACTCTCAAGGAGTAATAACAATTCATAGGGACTGATATTATATTTTAAAAAATAATGTCCACTTTTTATATTTTCTGATCTATTACTTAGTTTAGCTAATAATTTAAACCTAAAAATATCCGATAAAACATTTCTCTTTACAAGCTTATTTGCAATTTGACTAATATTGTCACCTTTTTTTACTTCAAGAAATGCATTTTTTTTATCTACATTTAGAGATATAAAAGGATAGCTAAGTACCCATAAAAAAATTATAGTAATCGAAACTATCATGGCCAAAAGTTTTTTTTCTGAAGGAAGATTTTTATTTATTGGGATAACAATGTTTACTTTTTTTATTTGATCAACAAAAATTTGGGTATTATCTTTAATAAAAACTGATGAAGCATTAAAAATTTTTATTAGCCTAAGTTTTAGATTAATTAGCTTCATTTAGTAAATTTGTAATTTTATTTGCTAGGGTGCCCTTTTCCCATTTTGAATTTTTAAAGCTTATAACTTGCAGTGCGCCAACAATAGAATTAGAAACAATAACTTCATCTGCCTTTTCTAATTGAATAGGTGTTAGGGCTGAATAGTCAATCCTTAGATTAAGTTTTTTAACATTTTCGCTAATAATTTTTTTTGTAACTCCGTGAATACCAAAACTTCTATTACTTGCGGTGTATAAAGTACTACCATACCTAACAAATAAACTTGATCTCGCACAATCACAAATATTTCCATTGTTATCTATCATTATTGCATCAAAAAAATTGTTACCTAACCCCTTTCTGGCTAATACATTTTCCAGTCTATTCAGATTTTTAATACCGGGCTGAGAAGATTTTGAAGTCTCAATATTAGATGTTGTTAGCCGAACACCTTTTTTATTCATTTCGTATATATTTATATTAAAATCAATTTTTAATAAAATTCTTGTAGGCTTTATTCCGTCATTAAAATCATAACCCGTATGTGATTCTCCACGTGTTACTATTATTTTTGCAATAAAAATTCCTTTTGATGGAAATAGTTTTTTGATATCTGATAGTAGTATTTTTTGACTTGGTGGTTTTATTTCAATAGCTTTTAAATCTTGTGACAGTTTTTGATATTGTATTTTCCAAAGTTTAGGTTTACTGCCTTCAACAAGAAAAGTTCTAAAAACTCCATCACCAAAAGCTAGACCGCGATCAAATGGACTTAAAGAGTTTTTAGAATCACCATTGATTAAAGAATTTTTAGCCAATTTATTTTCTATTTAACTCTTTTTAAATAAAAGGCTTCCGTTGGTGCCACCAAATCCAAAGTTATTTTTAAGGGCTGCCTTAATTTCAATTTCTCTGGCTTCATTTGCACAATAATCCAGGTCACACTCAGGATCTTGATTGAAAATATTGATTGTTGGTGGAGAAATTTGATGATGAATTGCTAATGCAGTAAAAACAGATTCAATTCCACCAGCTCCACCAAGTAAATGCCCGGTCATTGATTTGGTTGAATTTACGACCAAGTTTTTTGCATGGTCATGAAAAGTTTCTTTAATTGCATTAGTTTCGTTAAGATCTCCTAGTGGTGTAGATGTTCCATGAGCATTAATATAACCTATCTCGTTTATATTAATCTCTGCGTGTTTTAATGCTGTGAGCATTGATCTTTTTGGTCCATCCACCGTAGGTGCAGTGATATGATGTGCATCAGCACTCATTCCAAAACCAGATAATTCACAATAAATTTTTGCTCCTCTTTTTTTTGCATGTTCCATTTCCTCTAGTACCATTACACCCGCTCCCTCACCTATTACAAACCCATCCCTATCAACATCCCATGGTCTTGACGCAGTTTTAGGATCGTCATTTCTTGTACTTAAAGCCTTAGCTGAACTAAAACCAGCAACTGTAAGTGGAGTAATTGTTGCTTCGGATCCGCCAGCTACCATAACATCAGCATCACCATATTCAATTATACGACTAGCATCTCCTATTGAGTGTGTTCCTGAGGTGCATGCAGTAACAATTGATATATTTGGTCCCTTAAGACCCAATATAATTGAAAGGTTTCCGGCTACCATATTGATGATTGCCCCTGGAACAAAAAAAGGAGAAATTTTTCTTGGGCCACCATTTCTTAATAACTCAACTTGTTTCTCAATTAGATTAACACCACCAATACCAGAGCCTATAGAAGTTCCTATTCTATCGTCATTTGCATCATTTACTTCAAGGCCTGAATCATTAAAAGCTTCGAGTGCTGCCACTAATCCAAACTGAATGAAGGTATCCATTCTTCTTGCATCTTTTGGATTTAAATATTCTTTAGGATCGAAGTTTTTGACTTCGCCTGCAATGGTGGACGAAAAAGGTGTGGAGAAACTATTTGTATCAAAGTTAGTTATATTTGAAATACCCGACTGGCCTTCAACTATATTCTTCCATGATTCTTTTACACCAATACCAACTGGTGTAACTAGACCGACTCCCGTAACTACTACTCTTTTTTTATTCATGAATGAACCCAACAAATATTGTATTGGGTTCCAAGGTTATTTTACTTAAGGTTAGCGCTAATATAATCTATAGCTTGCTGAACTGTTGTAATTTTCTCTGCCTTTTCATCAGGAATTTCAGTGTTGAATTCTTCCTCTAAAGCCATAACCAACTCAACTGTATCAAGAGAATCTGCACCTAAATCATTGATGAAGGATGACTCGTTTTTTAATTTTCCTTCCTCTGTTCCCAATTGCTCTGAAACTATTTTCTTCACTCTTTGTTCGATATCTGACATTAAAATTACCCCTTTTTTTTAAATAACAAATTAGTGTTGCGACATTTTATCAAATGAATCCCAATTTTCTAAACTTTTTTTAATATAAAAAAAATATATCTAAACTTTACTGTTTAAAACGTTACGCCATTAACATACCGCCATTGATATGAAGCGTCTCTCCAGTTATATAATCAGCATCATCTGATGCTAAAAATAAAACAGCCTTGGCAATATCTAATGAATTTCCGAGTCTAGATAAAGGAATGTGAGACAAAAGCTTTTCTTTTTGCTCATCTGAAAGAGATTTTGTCATATCCGTATCGATAAAACCTGGAGCTACACAATTTACCGTAATTCCTCTATTTCCCACCTCTTGTGCTAAAGACTTTGTAAATCCAGTGATACCTGCTTTAGAAGCGACATAGTTTGTCTGGCCTGCATTACCCATATGACCCACTACAGATGAAATATTGATAATTTTTCCATACCTGCTTTTCATCATGCTTCTTAGAACAGATTTACTCAGCTTGTAAATTGAGGTTAAATTAGTACTTAAAACACTATCCCACTCTTCATCTTTCATTCTTACTAGTAAATTATCTTGAGTTATTCCAGCGTTATTGACCAAGATTTGAATCTCACCATATTTGTCATTAATTTTTTTAATTAAGTTTGCAATAGAATCGTTACTATTAACATCTAAAACCATCCCCTCCCCCTTTCTTTCTTGTGAAGATAAAGTTTTTGAAATATTAGAGGCTCCATCATTAGATGTAGCGGTACCTATTACAATAGCACCTTTATCAGATAGCTCAGTAGCTATTGCCATACCGATCCCTCTGCTAGCCCCAGTAACTAAAACGACTTTATTATGAATATCCATTTTTTTCCTAATCTACTTATGTGAAATTAACTAATCCTTTTAAAATCTATAATTGAGTCTATTGAATCAATTGAAATATTCTTTGAATCTCTATTAATTCTCTTACCAAGGCTCGTAAGAACTTTACCGGGACCAATTTCTAAAAATATATTAATTTTTTTCTCGCTCATAAACTCTATAGATTGCGTCCATCTTACAGGATTGAATAACTGATGAAAAAGCCCTTCTTTGATTTTTTCTTCATTATTGTAAGCAATTGCCTCAAAATTTTGGACTACAGGAAATATTGGTTTTGCAAAATTAATGGTAGTTAAAAACTCTTTAAATTCAATCGCTGCTTCCTTCATCAAGCTGCAATGTGATGGAACGCTAACAGGAAGAATAATAGCTCTTTTTGCGCCTGCTGCTTTAAATAACTCAAGCGAGGAGTCTACTAATTTTTTCTCTCCTGCCACCACAACTTGACCAGGAGAGTTGAAATTTACTGCCTCTATAACCCCTTTTTCTTTTAAGTTATTGCAAACATTAATAACTTCATTGTCTTTTAACCCTAAAATTGCAGCCATTGCACCTTTATCGCTTGGGACAGCATTTTGCATTAACTCAGCTCTTTTTTTAACGATATGAAGTCCACTCTCAAATGTAAATACTTTTGCTGCGACCAAGGCAGAGAACTCTCCTAGACTATGTCCTGCTGCAAAAGATGGATGATTAATATTATTCTCCTCAAGTACTCGCCATGTTGCAATACCGGCAGCAAGCATTAAAGGTTGCGTATTTATTGTTTGATTAATATCTGTATTTTCAGCATTCACCATATCCCAAAAATTGGTATTTAGAATGTCTGATGCTTCATCAAAAGTTTTTTTAACTACGCTACTTGTAGCTAAATTTTGCATCATGCCTATAGATTGTGAACCTTGGCCTGGAAATAAAGCTATAAAATCAGTCATGCTAAATCCTTATCAGTGCTGAGCCCCAGGTAAAACCTCCCCCAAATGCTTCCATTAAGATTAGATGACCTGGTTTTATTTTTTTTTGCTTAATCCCAAAATCGAGCGCTAAAGGAATTGAGGCAGCTGAAGTATTACCTTGTTCATCAATAGTAACAATTAATTTATCCATACTCATATTTAATTTTTTAGCCGTAGCTTCAAGAATGCGAATATTCGCCTGGTGAGGAACAACCCAATCAATATCTTCTTTAGCAAGATTATTTGCATTTAATGTCTCATCAACAATCATATCAAGTGTATTTACCGCCATTTTAAAAACTTGATTACCTTTCATATCAATAGTATCTTTTTCCCCCTTCTGTAATTTTCTTGGGACATGAAGAAGCTCTTCATACTCTCCTTTGGCATGAATATGTGTAGAAAGAATTCCTTCTTCATTTGAGCTTGAAAGAATAATCGCACCTGAACCATCACCCCATAAAATGGCATTACTTCTATCTGAATAATCAGTAATTCTTGACATAGCATCCGCACCTACAACTAATACATTTTTTGATGACTTCGTCTTGATAAATTTATCAGCCACTGAAAGCGCATAAATAAATCCACTACAAACAGCTTGAATATCAAATGCAGCACATTCATCAATGCCTAATTTTTTTTGTAAGATACAGGCTGTACTTGGAAAAACTTTATCAGGTGTGGTTGTCGCAACAATAATTAAATCAATATCACTAGATAGTAAATTTGCATCACTAATTGCAATTTTAGATGCTTCATATGCTAGATCACTTGTAAATTGATCTTCATTTACAATGTGTCTTTTTTTGATTCCGGTTCTAGTGGTAATCCATTCATCTGTTGTATCTAATCTTGACTCAAGGTCAGCATTAGTTAAAACTTTCTCAGGAAGGTAGCTTCCGCATCCTTTTATTTTTGAATAAATCATTAGATTGCTTTATATAATTGACTCAACTTTAAGTTGATCTTTAATTTTAGATATTACATCATTTTCTGATTCTGAAATCGTTGTTTCTAAAGCATGTATAAAGGCAAACTCATCTGCCCCTCCATGGCTTTTCACCACAATTCCATTAAGCCCAAGAAATGATGCCCCATTATACCGACGCGGATCTAGTCTTTTTTTAAATCGCTTCAAAACAGGAAGCGCAATAAAAGCTGAAATTTTCGTAAATAAATTACGTTTAAATTCAAGCGTTAAAAAATTGGCCATCATTTGCGCTAGGCCTTCTGTTGTCTTTAATGATATATTTCCGGTAAAGCCGTCACAAACAACTACGTCAGTAGTGCCTTTAAATATATCATCGCCCTCAACGTTTCCATGAAAATTTAGATGGCTATCTCTAAATAATTCTGCAGATCTCTTTACTACATCACTACCTTTCATTGACTCACTTCCGTTACTTAATAATCCGATAGATGGATTATTTTTTTTATGTAAAACGTTAGTTAAAATTGACCCCATAATGCCAAATTGAAGAAGCTGTTCAGGAGTGCAGTCTGCGTTAGCACCTAAATCTAGCATACATGTTGTGCCATTAGCATTTGGTAATTCACTTGATATGGCAGGTCTATCGATACCAGGCAGCATTCTTAGAACAAAACGAGCTGTTGCCATAAGAGCACCTGTATTGCCTGCACTCACACATGCATCAACAACACCCTCTTTGACTAAATTAATACTTACTCGCATTGATGAATCTTTTTTATTTTTTAAAGCACTTTGAGGAAGCTCATCCATACCAACAACTTGAGTAGAATTATGAATTGTGATTCTAGGATGGTTGAGTGATTTTTTCTTCTTTAGAATTTGGGTAATTTCATCGGAATTACCTACTAAGACTATAGATATATTTTCATATTTTTTTAAAATCTTTAATGACGCAGGAATTGTGACAGATGGTCCAAAGTCACCGCCCATTGCATCAACTGAAATTTTATGTTGCATCAGCTAATTGTAGACTGATGTCTACTCGCCTTTTGTCTCGATTACTTTTTTACCTTTATAAAAACCTGATGCGCTAACATGATGTCTTAGGTGTGTTTCACCTGTTGTTTTTTCAATTGCTATTGCAGCATTTGATAAACCATCATGAGATCTTCTCATATTTCTTCTTGATGGTGATTTTTTACTTTTTTGAACAGCCATAAGGTACTCCTAATTTAAATAAGCTAATTTTCAAAGCTAAAAAAGTTTTAATATCAACAAAACAAAGCTTCTACTCATAATTAAGCCGAGATTTTATCATAAATCCTATTTTTTTTAAATTATAACTATTTCCATTTTTTTTAGAAAAGTAGCTTTTCAAAAGAGATTCTGTACTCTTAAAATTTATATCAATTTGAAAGTGATTATGCTCAGTTGGCATAAGATTATTTTCAACATGATATAATTACTGACTGAGAAAATGAAATTCTCGATTGGAATTTTATAAAAATTTATTAAGAATCTACCACCAAAGGAATATATTTTGATATCAAAAATCCTCATTGCCAACCGTGGTGAAATTGCTGTTCGTATTATTAGAGCTTGTAAAGAAATGGGTATTACAAGTGTTGCAATCTACTCCAATGCGGATCGACATGCATTGCATGTTAAGAAAGCTGATGAATCTTATTTCATTGGATCTGACCCTTTATCTGGTTATTTAAATGCTCATTGGATTGCCAATGTTGCTGTTACCGCTGGTTGTGATGGAGTTCATCCTGGGTATGGTTTTTTATCGGAAAATTCAAATTTTGCTGCTATTTGTAAAAAAAGAGGTTTACATTTTATTGGTCCAACCTCAGAAGTTATTCAAAAAATGGGTGATAAAATTGAAGCAAGAAAAGCAATGATTAAGGCTGGAGTTCCTGTTATTCCAGGTAGCGAAGGGAATGTAAAAGATCTTTCTGAAGCTGTAAAGATTTCAAAAAATATTGGATTTCCTGTAATGATTAAAGCAACTAATGGCGGAGGTGGGAGAGGTATTCGCAGATGTAATAATGAGAAAGAAGTAGAGTCGAATTACGAAAGAGTTATATCGGAAGCAACGAAAGCATTTGGAAGCCCTGAAGTATTTATCGAAAAATGTGTATTAAATCCTAAACATATTGAAGTGCAAATTTTAGCAGATCAAGATAATAACGCTATTCACTTATTTGAGCGAGACTGCTCCATACAACGAAGAAATCAAAAATTAATTGAGATAGCTCCCTCACCTCAGCTAACTGAAGAGCAAAGAACATATATTGGTAATCTTGCTGTTAAAGCATCTAAGGCTGTAAATTATCAAAATGCGGGTACCGTTGAATTTCTTCTTGATAGTGAAAATAATTTTTATTTCATGGAGATGAATACACGTTTACAAGTAGAGCATACTATTACAGAAAATATAACTGGAGTTGATATTGTTCAAGAGCAAATAAGGATTGCAAGTGGATTAAATCTGAGATACAAACAAGAAGAAATACAGCACAGAGGTTATTCTATTGAATTTAGAATTAATGCAGAGGACCCAAAACAAGAGTTCGTACCATCTTTTGGTAAGATTACAAGATATTATGCTGCTGGTGGGCCCGGAGTAAGAACTGATGCATCAATTTATACAGGGTATATAATCCCCCCTTACTACGATTCCATGTGCGCTAAACTTATTATTTGGGCTTTAAATTGGGATGATGCAGTTACAAGAGGTATTAGAGCTCTTGGCGATATTGGGGTATTTGGTGTAAAAACTACTATTCCTTATTATGTTGAAATTTTAAAAAACGATAAATTTATTGGAGCTGACTTCAACACTAGTTTTGTTGAATCAAATCCTGAGCTAACCGACTATAATGAGGAGTTGCCCCCTACTGTAATTGCTGCAGCAATTGGGGCGGCAATCGCTGCTCATGAAGGGATTTAAAAAAAAATGAAAAAAATAGATATTACAGAGCTTGTTTTAAGAGATGGACATCAGTGCCATATAGCAACAAGATTAAGAACTGATGACATGCTACCTATATGTTCTCAACTGGACGCTTTGGATTTTTGGTCAATTGAGGCATGGGGGGGTGCTACTTTTGATGCGTGCGTTCGATATTTAAAAGAAGACCCATGGGAACGATTACAAAAACTAAGAAAAGCACTTCCTAACAGTCGTATCCAAATGTTGCTAAGAGGTCAAAATCTCCTTGGTTATCGCCACTATTCAGATGATGTTGTTGATCTTTTTATAAAAAAATCTGTTGAAAATGGCGTAGATGTTTTTAGAATTTTTGATGCTATGAATGATATTAGAAACATTGAGACATCTATCAAAGCGGTTAAAAAATATAAAAAACATGCTGAGGGAACATTAAGTTATACAACATCGCCAGTTCATAATAATGAATACTTTTTAGATATGGCAAAAAAATTAGAATCAATGGGTAGTGATACTTTAGCAATAAAAGATATGGCGGGCTTACTTACACCCCAATCTACAAAGGAGCTCGTTTCATTATTAGCAAAGAATATACGTATTCCGATTCATGTTCATAGTCATGCAACTGCTGGGCTTGCAAGTTTAAACCTTATTGCTGCTGTAGAAGCAGGTGCTACAATTATTGACACTTGCAATTCAAGCTTTTCTGAGGGTGCCAGCCACCCTACTACAGAATCAATAATTGCGGCCCTTCAAAGTATAGGTTATGAAATCAATATTGATATTGCTAAAATTGATTCAATAAGCGAATATCTTCGAGAGGTGCGTAAAAAATATTGGCAATTTGAATCAGAATTTACAGGCGTTGATCCGAGAGTTTTAACAAATCAAGTTCCTGGTGGAATGATTTCTAACTTATCTAATCAGCTTAAAGATCAAGATGCGCTTAATAAAATGGACGATGTTTTAAAAGAGATACCCGAGGTAAGAAAAGACTTAGGTTATCCTCCACTAGTAACCCCAACATCGCAGATTGTTGGTACCCAAGCAGCTTTAAATGTAATTACTGGTGCAAGATACAAAACAGTTACTAATGAGGTGAAAAATTACTTTCTCGGACAATATGGAGCCGCACCAGGAAAAGTTAATGAAGAAATAAAGTCTAATGCCATAGGTGATCAAAAACCAATAACCTGCCGACCTGCTGATAAACTCAAGCCTGAGATTGAGAACCTTAAAGTCAAGGCTGATGACATTATAAAAAATGAAGAAGACCTTCTAACGTATGCAATGTTTCCTGATTTAGCTACTTCATTCCTTAAAGAACGAAATGCAGGATCACTTGTACCTGAAGAATTACTAATAAAAAGTGAGGCTAATGATGCAAGTAATCGATATGCCCCATCTGAATTTAATATTACCCTTCATGGCGAAACTTATCATATTAATTTAACGGGTTCAGGTAATTCAGGGGACGCAGAAAGACCATTTTATGTCTCTGTTGATGGCATATCTGAAGAAGTACTTGTTGAAACTCTTGATCAAGTTATTGTGAGTGGCGGTTCAACAAAACCTGATGATGATGATGAAAAACAAGGGAAAAATCCAAAACATGCACGACCTACTCATGACGGATGCGTAACGACGGCAATGCCTGGAACAATTATTGACATTAAAGTAAAGGTGGGGGATAGCGTAAATGCTGGTGATAGCGTAATTGTCATAGAGGCAATGAAAATGGAGAATGAGATACAGGCTTCAAAATCTGGAATTGTTGTTGCGATTCATGTTTCAAATGGTGATAGTGTGACGCCAAATGAAACACTTATCGAAATACAGCCTCAATAAGTAAAATGAAGTTATTTCTAGATGAATAAGATAATACTTGCGTCATCATCCATATATCGTCAACAACTCCTTAAAAGGCTCCCAATAAATTTTTCTTCTATTTCACCAAATATTGATGAAGCTAGAATAAGTGGTGAAAATTTTGAAGATCTAGCAAGAAGGCTCTCAAATGAAAAAGCAGAAGCTGTTTCAATAAAAAATCCATCTGCTTTTGTAATTGGATCAGACCAAACAGCTGAATTCAGCAATAAAGAGGTAAGAAAACCGCTTAGTATTGAAAGGGCCTTTATTCAATTAAATGAACTCAGTGGTCAAACTTTAAATTTTTTTTCAGGGGTATGCTTAAAAAATGCACAGAAAAATATTTCAGTCGATGAAGTAGTAAAGTTTTCAGTTACTTACAAAAAACTTTCAGAAAAACAAATCAAAAGATATCTTTCAATGGAAGATCCATCACAATGCGTAGGAAGTATAAAGTCTGAAGGCCTTGGAATTACACTTTTAGAAGAAATCCAATGTAATGATCCTTCGGCTGTTATAGGACTTCCATTAATCAAACTATCAAAGATGTTTGAGAGATTTGGGGTTATTTGATTGGAAGTTAATACTAAAAATTATGGAAAACTATTTCTTATACCTACGTCAATTGAGCAAGAATTTAATAACGAATTTCTTTTAGAATCAGATAGGAGAAAAGTAAAGAAAATTAAAGATTTTATTGTCGAGAATCCCAAAACTGCAAGAAAAGCACTTAAAAAACTTAATCTAGATGTGAGCCTTCAAGATTTAAACATCATGGAGCATAATAAAAAATCTTCATTGAAATCAATAGAGGATTATTTAAAGCCTATCTTTAATGGACATAACCTAGGGTTATTATCTGATTCAGGAACGCCTTGCATTGCAGATCCAGGAGCTATGATTGTTTCTAAAGCACATGAATTTAATATTAATGTAATCCCTTTAGTAGGCCCATCATCAATTATTTTAAGCTTAATGGCATCGGGATTTAATGGTCAAAACTTTTGTTTTCATGGTTACGTTCCTATTGAAGAAAATAAAAAAACAAATTTTTTTAAAGAAATTCAAATAAATATAAAGAAAAAGAAGGAAACTCAAATTTTTATTGAAACGCCCTATCGAAACAACAAATTACTTACAGATATATTAAAAATCAATAATGAACATTTAAAGCTCTGTGTAGCAACCAATTTGACTGATATTAATCAGGGAATAGAAAGTAAAACAATAAAGCAATGGCATCAGAATAAAATACCCGATCTATCAAAAAAACTATGTATCTTCCTTCTAAATTAAGTCTTTAACAGGCTTAAAAGTTTTTCTATAAATCTTGTTTACGCCGAATTTTTTAATCAGAGAAATATGTTTTTTTGTGGGGTATCCCTTATGAGTATTGAGTTCATATTGAGGAAATAATAAATGTAAAGATTCCATAAACTTGTCTCTCTCAACCTTAGCAACAATTGATGCAGCAGAGATTGATGGAAATAATGTGTCACCTTTTATGATTGCTGTTAAATTACACCCTACTATTTTTGGGGTATAAATACCATCAACAAAACATTTATCAGGCCTCTTACTTAACATTAATACTGCTCTTTTCATTGCAAGCAATGAGGCATTTAGAATATTAAGTTTGTCTATTTCTTCAACACTTGCGGCTGCAAAAGTATATTCAAAAGCATTTATTTTTATCTCCTCATATATCTCTTTTCTTTTTTTTGGGGAGATTTTCTTAGAGTCACCTAAATTTTTTATTTTCAAATTGTCATCTAAAATAACTGCTGAAGCAAAAACTGGTCCACATAAAGGGCCTCTTCCTGCTTCATCTACGCCACAAATAAGGGTCATTTAAGGTAAGGCTTTATTATTTTAAAGATTAATGATGATGTATTGCTTTTTAAATTTTTATGAAGTTTATAAAACTTAGACTCTATTTTTTTTAAGTATCTTTTATCCTTTATAATTTCACAAGTTTTTTTGCTTAACAAAGCTGGCGTGGCTCTATGTTGTAACATTTCAGGAACAATATTTTCATTAAGTAAAATATTCGGTAAGCTTACATTAGGGATTAAACTTACCATTTTCCAAATAAAATATGAAATCCATGAACCCTTATAAATTATAATCATTGGCTTTTTATGCAATGCAATCTGTAGAGATGCGGTTCCAGAAGCAGCTATAGCGATATTTGAGGAGCTTAGTATTTCATCTACTTTTCCTTTAATAAGCTTAAGGTTTTTAGTGGGATTGTTTCTTATTCGACCATTTATAAAATTCATATTTTTGTCATTATTTACTGGTATTAAAAATCTAGCGTTTGGATGCGCTTTTAGTAGCTCTTGTGCTGTTTTAAGCAAGACATCAGTATGAGCTTTCAACTCGCCCAGCCTACTTCCTGGCAAAATTGCTATCACAAGCTCCTTACGATTAAGTTTCAACATCTTACGATATTTATACATATTTGATTTTAATGGGATTTTATTTGCCAGCGGGTGTCCGACAAAACTTGTTTTTATACCAACTTTCTCAAACAATGATTTTTCATGAGGAAAAATGGAAAACATATAGTCTGTAGATTTTTTTATCTTATGGACTCTTTTGGGCCTCCATGCCCAAACTGATGGAGCAACGTAATGAAAAGTTGGTATGCCTTTTTGTTTAAGTTTCTTTTCAACATAAAAATTAAAATCTGGAGCATCAACCCCAATGAAAATATCTGGTTTTTCATTTTGTAGATATTTTATTAACTTATATCTTAAGAAAATTAATTTAGGAATATTTGGAATTACTTGAAAAATACCATACAAAGAAAGATTCGAATAATCGAAAAAAGAACTTAATCCTTCTTGCTTCATTAAGGGGCCACCAACCCCAATAAATTCAATATCTTTTATCTTGGACCTGATATAAGCCATCAACTGGGAAGCTATCAGGTCTCCCGAAGGTTCACCTGCCAATATAGCTATTTTAGCCACTTGATCTTATAAGCCCTCTTTTTGATCTTTCAATAAAATCTAAATAAAGCTCTACCTCTTTAGAATTTTCTTTTAGTTTTATGAGGTCTTTTTTTGCATCATCGATAGAGTTATCTTTCATATAAATAATCTTATAACCCTTTTTAATATCAAGAATTGCCTGCGCACTAAATCCTCTTCTTTTTAAACCTTCAGAATTTATGCCATTTGGAAAGGCATTTCCTCCCCTACTTACAGCCCTCACATATGGGGGAACATCTTGAGAAAGTAAAGTGCCTCCCATCGTAATTGAATGTGCCCCAAGCTTACAAAATTGATGGATACCTGTTAATCCTCCTAACACAACAAAATCATCAATCTCAACATGCCCTGCTAAGCTGACCCCGTTTGCTAAAATAGTATTATTTTTTACAATGCAATCATGCGCAATGTGCACATAGGCCATAATCCAATTGTCATCACCAATGATTGTTTTTTTATTTCCTTCAGCAGTTCCAGTATTTAGTGTACAAAACTCTCTAATTGTATTTCTATGACCGATTTCTAAAAAAGTTTCTTGGTCTTTATATTTCATATCTTGAGGCTGTTCGCCTATAGAAGAATAGTGGTAAATCTTGTTTAACTTACCAATTTTAGTAAAACCGGTAATATTTACATGGTTGCCAATTTCATTGCCCTCACCAAGTTCAACAGACTTTCCAATAACAGAATAGGCACCAATTTTGACATTTTTTGCAACTTTTGCCTGAGGATGAATAATTGCAGTTGGATGTATTTCTTGATCAAATTCCATTAAGCTATCTTTCTCTTAAATTTCTTTTAAGATGCATGTAATTTCTGCTTCAGCTACAATTTTATTTTCTACTAATGCAACCCCCCTGTACTTCCAAAACCCTTTAATTCTTCTCTCAATTGAAACATTTAAATGTAATTGATCTCCAGGAGTAACAGGTTTTTTAAATCTTGCATTGTCTACCCCTGCGAAATAATAAACTGAATGATCATTCGGTTTCTCATTAATTGTTTTAAAAGATAATATTGCTGCTGCTTGTGCCATAGCTTCAACTATTAGAATGCCAGGCATAACTGGATAATGTGGAAAATGTCCAGGAAAGAATGGTTCATTTATTGTTACATTTTTAACAGCCTCAATTTTCTTACCAATCTCAAAGGATAATACCTTGTCAACCAAAATAAATGGATATCTGTGGGGGAGATGATCTAATATTTCATTAATGTTCATTGATGTGTCTTGAGTCATTTCATGCCTTTTCTAATCATAAATTTAACAGCAAACTTCAACCAATCTCTGTGATTCAATGGAGGAACGGCCCCTGTAAACCTTTGTCCCTCTTTTTTTATCGACCTTGCTATTGCTGTTGTAGGTGAAATTATAGTTTTATCAGCAATTGAAATATTTGGACCTATTCTGGCACCCCCGCCAATCATACAATTCTTACCTATTTTTGAACTTCCAGCGAATCCTGCCATCCCTGCGATGATTGTATTTTCACCTATCTCACAATTATGAGCGATATGAACTAAATTATCAATTTTTACTCCTGATTTAATAACAGTATTATCTATTGCACCACAGTCAATCGTTGTATTAGCGCCAATGTGTACATTATCTTCAATAACCACACCTCCGGTTTGTGGGATCTTTGACCAACTACCATCATCATCTGGTGCATATCCAAATCCATCAGTACCGATTCTTGAGCCCGAAAATATTACGCAGTTGATACCTATTTTTACATTATTTTCAATAGTTACATTTGCATGAATTATTGTATTGCTTCCAATAACAACATTATCTCCAATTGAAACATTTGAACCAATTTGAATATTATTCCCTAATAAACAATTATCTCCGATGATAGAGTGTGCTCGTATATCGTTATTTTCTTCAAGTTCTGAGTTTTTACCAATAACAACAGATTCATGAATAACATGATTATCTTTCACTCCAAGATCACTGAATAACGAAGCTATCTTAGAAAAAGCTAAGTAAGGGTTTTTAACAAGAATATAGTCTTTTTCCCAATACTTTAAATCATCTTTTTTAATTAAAATAACCTTAGATTTTGTTTCCTTCAGTTTTGGAATATAAGATGAATCAGACAAAAAAGTAATTGAACTAGCATTAGCAGAATCTAACGAAGAAATATTATTAACTACAATATTACCTGAGGAAGCTTTGCCCTCAACTAACTCGGCTAATTCAGAACACTTAAATTCTTTTAACATTCACATACTTTTTTTATTTATTTTTACCTAAAACTTTGATAAGTTCATTAGTAATATCGATTTCTTTTGAGGCAAAAGCAACGCCTTGGTAAAGGATAAGGTCATATTTCTCTTTGGCAGCTAGATCCTCAATTGCTTCGTTTATTTTTTGTTGTAATTTTCCAATTTCTTCACGCCTTCTGATATCAATATCCTCCCTTAGCTCTCTTTCAATTCTTTGGATTTCAATTTTTGCATTTTGGATGTCCTTCTGAGCTTTTTGACGTTGAGTAGCAGTCATTGTTACATTATTTTTTTTGAAATCTTTTTCCTGTTTCTGAATAGATTCAACTTTCTTTTTAAGTCCATCCGTCCTAGATTTAAACTCCTTTTCAAGCTTTTTATTGCTAGCAGCTGTTTGAGGTGCTTCCTTTAGAATTTTCTCCACGACTACATATCCAATTTTATATGTATCCGTTTCAGCTGAAACTGACATTGGTAGCAAAAGAAAAGAACTAAAAAATATTACTAAAAAATTTTTGATCATCTTATTTATTTCCTCGTCTAAAGTTATATTAAAAATTTGTTCCCATTCCGAATTGGAATGCTTCTGTTTCATCATCTCGGTCATCACTATTTAGTGCCTGAGCAAATGATACATTGATTGGACCAAATGGAGAAACCCATTGAACTGAAATTCCTGCTGAAAATCTCATTTCATCCAATGCAATATTTACATCCTCTTCCCATACACCCCCACCATCAATAAATGTTTCAATTCTCACTTGGTCTTTAAATAGGCCACCAGGAAGTGGGAAGAGCATTGAAGTACTCGCTACAATTTTCGTTGTGCCTCCAGTCGATACCCAATCATTTACAGTCTCATCATAAAATTGTTTACCAATAGAAGCAGCCTTATAGCCCCTTACTGAGTTTGTTCCACCTACATAGTAATTTTTGAAGAATGGATAAGGATCATCCCCATATGAATGTGCGTAACCTAGATCAAGTTTATTGCCCCAAACGAACTCCTTAGTTAAAGGTTGGAAATCTGTAATTTTTGCATTAAATTGATAGTACTGCATATCAAGTAATGGTAATGCAATTTCAGAACTAATATCAAATTTATAACCAGAAGTTGGGTATATTGCACTATCCCTTTTATCTGAAGAATATCCTAACGAGATAACGGCTTCATTTTGGTCACAACCACTGCTGTCTCCTCCTGAAACTTCATTACAGTAATCTTTGTACCTTTGCGGTGAAGAATCAACAAGTGTAACGTCTGACATGTCAACATCAAAACCAATTCTAACTGTATCGAACTCGTTCATAGGAACACCGAAGCCCACTCCTAATCCATATGATTGTTTATCATATTGACCCGTATCTAAATCCTTTGTGTTTGTTTCTCGCATGTATGCAGTAAGTCTTCTTGAGATTCCGTCAAGAGTGAAATAAGGATCAATATGGCTTACGCTATAGACTGTGTTTACACTACTAGTATTAATGGTTGCTGAAACTGTATTACCTGTCCCAAGAAAATTTGCTTGTGTAATAGAAAAGCTCCCTACCAAACCCTCATCTGAGCTTGCACCTGCACCAAGTTTCACTGAACCTGTATTTTTTTCTTTCACAGCTACTGTTAAATCAACCTGGTCAGAAATACCTGGAACAGAGACTGTTTTGATATCTACACCCTCAAAATACTGGGTTCTTTTTAATCGTCTTGTCGAATGATCAATTTTTTCTTTGTCATAATATGAAGATTCAAACTGCCTCATCTCTCTTCTTAAAACTTTATCCTGAGTTGTTTCATTTCCAATAAAGCTTATCCGTCTAACGTAAACTTTTTGGCCTGGCTCAATAAAATAATTGAACCCAACCGTTAGATTATTTTTATCAACATCTGGAATTGGATTTACATTAGAGAATGCGTAGCCATAATTACCAAGTTCTTGATTGATTGCGTCTGTTGATTGATTCAGTAATTTTCTACTAAAAACTTCGCCCTTAATTGTTTTAATATCGTTTTGAAAGATTGACTCCTCTTTTAATGGATAATATTGACCACTTATTTTTATATCTCCAAAATTATACTTATCACCTTCATCTATAATGATAGATATATAAACATTTTTTTTGGTTTCTGAAATACTTACCGTTGTATTTTCTATACCAAAATCCAGATATCCCCTGTCCATATAAAATGAACGAATTTTTTCCAAGTCACCAGTTAGAATTTGACGAGAATATCTATCATCTTTATTCCACCATGACATAAAATTTGTTGGCTTAAGGTCGAGACGGCTCAATAAATCATCTTCATCAAATTTGGTTGTACCTATAATTTTGACTTCTTTAATCCTAGCTATAGAGCCCTCATTTATATAAAAATCTATTGCAACACGATTTCTTTCTTGTGGGGTGATCTTTGTTTCAATAGTCGCTGCATAGAGTCCTAAGTTTAGGTATTGCTTACTAATTTCATTCTTAACCCTTTTTAGAGTGGGCTCATTAAAGAGCAATCCTTCACCAAAATCCATTTGGAGCATACCTTCTTTGAGTTTGTCAGGTTGCATAGCATCAGCACCATGAAAAGTAATGGTTGAGATGATAGGTTTTTCATTAACAATAATGACTACCACATTTCCTTCTAAATCTATGCTTATATTTTTAAACTGACCAGTTTTATAAAGAAGTTGAATAGCTTCACTGAAGTTAGCTTCGCTAATTGGAGTATCTACCTCAAAAGGGATATTATCAAAAACCAACCCAGGATCAACTCGCTTTAACCCTTGAACTTTAATATCGGAGATAGACGTATCTTCTGCGTAAACTGGCAAAATAATTGACACAACTAGTAGAAATATTAAAATTAACTTTTTCATTAAAAAATATTTATTTTTAAAACGCCATTATATACTGCAATTTACGATATCAATACTAATATTTTCCCTTAAGTCATTGAGAATTAATGAGATTATAAATACTAAAATATAAAAGAAAGTATTTTTTAAAAAATAGAATTCTCAATCATCAATCAAGCATAGTTAATAAAACACTTAAAAAACATTAATTTAAGTGGGTCTGAAGTACTTTTAGGTTGAGACTACTTATTAATATACATTATATAATTTATATATAATACTGTTTTAAAACAATTTATTTAATATTTTATTAGCTTCTATTCTAGCTATATTATCAATCTCAAGTATATGTTCGACTGAATTTACATCTACAGCCTCAGCCTTTAAAAGCGATTTTTCTATTAATTCTGGAATTTGTATAAAATTAATCTTACCCAATAAAAAAGCTTCCACGGCTATTTCGTTAGATGCATTTAGGGTAATACAGTGAGCAGACCCCAAAGCCAAACATTGATAGGAAAGATCAAGACAGCGAAATTTCTTTAAATCTGGTTTAAAAAACTCAAGGCTTGGTAATTTATCAAGCGAAACACCACCTACACCAGAAGTAATTCTGTCCGGATAGCCTAATGCATATGCTATAGGAACCCTCATATCAGGATTACCAAGCTGACTTAATGAGCTTCCGTCAATAAACTCAACAAATGAATGAATGATACTTTGTGGATGCATTACAACCTCTATTTTATCTATATTAAGTTTAAAAAGATGTGAAGCCTCAATAACCTCAAGTCCTTTATTCATCATCGTAGCTGAATCAATTGATATCTTTTTTCCCATTTTCCAGTTTGGATGATTTAAAGCCTGATCAACTGTTACATTCTTTAGACTTTCAATGTCAAATTCTCTAAAGGGTCCTCCTGATGCAGTTAAGATAATTTTTTTTATATCTTGAGAATCTTTTTGAGAAGGTAACACTTGAAATATAGCGTTATGCTCGCTGTCTACAGGTATTAATGTTGCATTATTTTCTAAACAAATCTTATTTAATAAGTCTCCTGCCATCACCATTGACTCTTTGTTTGCTAATAAAATTTGTTTTCCAGATTTTGCAGCTTCAATCGTAGAAATTAAACCAGCACTTCCAGTAATTGCAGCTATCACTGTTGTTACCTCTTCATGAGACGCTATAAAACTGTATCCTTCTTCACCAAATAAAACTTTAGTCTCTAATTTTGCGTCTTTGAGCTTATCAATCAATAATTTTTTTGATGGTAAGTCTTTAGTAACAATATAACTTGGTTTAAATTTAATCGTTTGCTCTAGCAATAGATCAACATTATTAAAACCACCTAATGCAAAAACTTTAAATCTACCTGGGTGTAAATTAATAACTGATAAAGCACTTTTTCCAATACTTCCGGTAGAGCCTAAAATTGAAATTAACTTCATAATCATTTATAGATTTGTAAGAGCAAAGGCCATCATGAAATATAAAGGTATGGTCGGACAAAATCCATCAAGTCTATCTAATAAACCGCCATGCCCGGGTATAATTCTCCCACTATCTTTTACCCCAGCCTGCCTTTTGAGAAATGATTCATATATGTCACCGAATATACTTAAAACAGTTATAACTATAACTGCAGAAAATATCAAAATAACTCTGAGAGCAAAGCCTTCTTGGTCTCTATATTCATAGCCAAACAACAGAAATAAAACGAATACAAATAATAAATTAGTAAATAAACCACCGAGAGCACCCTCTACCGTTTTACCTGGACTGATAGTTTTTGCCAACTTTGTTTTACCAAAAAGCTTCCCGAAAAAATATGCACCAATATCCGCTATCCAAATAAGTAAAAATAAAGCAAATAAAGGCGATCTATCCTCAACAAAAATAGCTGCTGTAATAATAATCATTGGTGAAATTAAAAAATAACCATAAAAAATTTTAAATTTATGATTAGAAGAGATATTCTTAAAATATAAATCTAATGGAACAATTATTATCCAAAAAATTGTACTTACAATACCCATAAACACAGCAAATTGAGTTGCAAATTTATCTAACAAAAATTGCATTCGCGCGAATGAATGATAATCAAAATTCATATTTATCATTCTTATATCAATATTTAACAAATAATCATTCTTTGATATAAGAACAATGCAAAAAAAGAAAATGATGGGTGCAGACGAGAGAATCCAATAAATTAACAAGCTGAAGTCGCTTAATTTAAGTATTTTACCTAATTCGTAAATTAAAACAAAACCTACTATAAGAATTAAACTGAAGAAATAGCTACTATTATGTATATAAATTTCAAAAAATGAAATTATAAAAATTGATAACAAGATAGCAGATGATAAGATTCTTTTTTTTAACATATATGACTATATAGACCCAAATTTTCTTTCAGTATTTTGGAAGAAATATAAAGCATCTACGAATACCTTTTCATCAAAATCTGGCCATAGATTTTTTGAGAAATAAAGCTCAGCATATGCTGATTGCCACAATAAAAAATTACTCATTCTTTGTTGCCCACCTGTCCTAATTAACAAATCTACATCAGACTGGCCCTTTGTGTATAAACCACTATTAATATTTTTTTCCGTAATTTTTTTTATATTTTTTTTATTCTCAAAAAAACTATTTACTGAATTTACTATATCTAGTCTGCCTCCATAATTTAATGCCACATTGAGGGTTAACCTTTTATTTCTTGATGTTTCTTTCTCAATATCTTTTATTTTTGCTTGAAGAGCTTCTGTAAATATCGAGGTATCACCAATAAACTTTAATTTTATATTATTCGAATGAATTTTTTTTGATTCTTTTGATATTGATTCAGAAAAAAGCTTTAAAAGTCCATCAACTTCTTTTGTAGGTCTTTTCCAATTTTCTGTACTAAATGCATAAAGTGTAAGTGTATTAATATTATATTTAATACAACATTCAATAATTTTTCTAACAGATTGCAGTCCTTTGTTGTGGCCCACCAACCTTGGCAAAAGCTTTTTTTTTGCCCACCTTCCATTCCCATCCATAATTACAGCAATATGATTCGGTAGTTTATTTTTTTTAAGTAATTTTTTTTTTAAGAAATACAGTTTTTTTACTCTATATCGTTAATAAATCTTTTTCTTTTATATCTATCATTGAGTCTATTTCGGCAATAAAAGTATCTGTATTTTTTTGAATAATATCTTGAAGTCTTCTTTCCTCATCTTCGCTAATTTCTTTGTTTTTAGTTAATTTTTTTAATTCATCATTTGAATCTCTTCGAATATTCCTAACGGAAATCTTACTACTCTCACCCTCCGACTTAACTACCTTGATCAAATCTTTTCTTCTTTCTTCTGTTAAGGGTGGCATGGGTACTCGAATTAAATCGCCGACACCAACAGGATTAAGCCCCAAATCGCTCTCTCTTATTACTTTCTCAATTACTGCTGAGAAGTTTTTTTCATAAGGTTGAATAGTTAATGTTGATGAATCTGCTACATTCACTGCTGCAACCTGGCTTAACGGGGTTAATGTTCCATAGTAATCAATGGAGATATGGTCAAGTAAGCTTATGTTGGCTCTACCTGTTCTTATTTTTGATAAATTATTTTGAAAAGACTCAATCGTCTTTTGCATCTTAACCTTTGAATCAGTTAATAGTTCTTCCATTGTATTTCCTTATCTTTTTTTAATTTAAGGTAACTAACGTCCCCTCTGCTTCCCCATGGATAAAGTTTAATAGCGCATTTTTTTTAAATAAACTTAATACTGCAATAGGCATCCCTTGATCTCTGCATAAAGTAAATGCTGTTGAATCCATCACCTTTAATTTTTTACTGATTACTTCATCAAATGTAATTTTTTTAAATAACTTAGCATCCTTCACCTTTTCTGGATCATCTGAAAAAATTCCCTCAACCTTGGTTGCCTTTATAACAACTTCAGCATTTAATTCAATAGCTCTTAAAGCTGCCGCCGTATCAGTTGTAAAAAAGGGATTACCAGTTCCAGCAGCAAAAATTACAACCTTATTATCTTCTATATATCTTATTGCCTTACCTCTTATATAGGGTTCTACTATTTGCTCAATTTTAATTGCTGACTGAACTCTACTGATAATACCAATATGTTTCATCGCATCTTGGAGGGCAATTGCATTCATGACGGTAGCAAGCATACCCATGTAGTCTGCAGTTGCACGATCCATTCCCTTAGATCCAAGCGCTACGCCTCGAAAAATATTCCCCCCACCAATTACAATTGCTAATTCAACTCCAGAATCTACCATAAGCTTGATTTCACTGACAATTTTGCTAATAGTTTCGGGGTTAACACCAAATGCATCATTTCCCATCAATGCCTCACCTGATAGCTTTAAGAGAACTCTTTTGTATTTTAATTTATTCATAGCTATCCGTTATTCTAGACTGTTTTGAATAAAAAAAAAGGATTGCTTAACAATCCTTTTTTTTAAATAACTGCAACTTTTTTTATTGTTGTGCGGCTGCAACTTCAGATGCGAAATCAACCTCTTTTTTCTCAATACCTTCACCAACAATATAAAACTTAAATCCATTTATTGCTGAATTATTATTTTTAAGAAGTTGTTCAATTGTCTGCTTTTCATCTTTAACAAATACTTGATTTACTAATGTAATTTCTTTTAAAAATTTATTTACTGTTCCAGTTGCTATTTTCTCAAGCATCTCTTTAGGCTTACCAGCTTCCTTAGCTTTCTCAATTGCCACCCTTCTTTCAGCATCGATTAAATCCTGAGACACACCATTTTGATCAAGAGCCTTAGGTTTGGTAGCGGCAATATGCATAGCGATATCCTTACCTAAAACCTCATCAGATGATTTGATATCAACAATAACCCCCACTCTTCCTCCGTGGTTATATGAGAAGAGATTGTCTTTGGCGATTATCTTCTCAACCCTTCTGATTGTGATATTTTCTCCAATTTTACCAATCAGCTGAGTTCTTATCTCCTCAACTGTTTTACCGTCAATCGATAAATTAGATAATTGCTCAGCATCACTTAAATCATTTTCAACTGCTGCCTTTGTGATTTCTTTTACGAATGCAACAAATTCATCATTTTTTGAGCAGAAATCTGTTTCAGAATTTACTTCAACAAGCGCTCCCGCTTTCTTATCATCCTTAATGAAGCAGGCAACAATTCCTTCTGCTGCAACTCTCGTTGATGCTTTTGAGGCTTTGTTTCCGAAACGAACTCTAAGTATTTCTTCTGCACGAGTGGCATCGCCATTGGCCTCGCTCAGTGCCTTTTTACAATCCATCATCGGCGCATCAGTTTTAGCTCTTAAGCTCATTACCATTTTTGCTGTGATTTCAGCCATACTTTATAAACTCCTAATTATTTTGTTATTAACTATCTTTTTCAGTTTTAGGTTCAACTTTTTCAGCGTCTTCTTCTTTAACCATTTTTGCTAAATCATCAATAGCGTTCTTCTTTCCTTCAAGAACCGCATCTGCAATGCCTCTTGCATAAAGTCTTATTGCTCTACTTGAGTCATCATTACCTGGAATTACATAAGCAATATCATCAATTGAATTGTTTGTATCAACTACACCCATGATAGGTATGCCAAGCTTAGTTGCCTCAACAACTGCACCACTCTCGTAACCAACATCAATCACAAATATTGCATCCGGTAGTGAATTCATGTTTTTAATACCACCGATTGATCTTTCTAATTTATCGTATTCTTTTTTAATTCCTAAAGCCTCTTTCTTGGTAATTTTATCAACACTACCATCTTCTAAACTGAGTTGTAATTCATTAAGGCGCTTAATTGATTGCTTAACTGTTTTGAAGTTAGTTAACATGCCTCCAAGCCAGCGATGGTTGACATAAGCACAGTCAGCTCTAATAGCTTCTTCTTTAATAATTTCTCTTGCTTGCCTTTTTGTTGCAACAAAAAGAATTCGCCCTTTGTTTGCTGACAATGTTTTTACATATTTCATCGTCTCCTCAAACATAGGAAGAGTTTTTTCAAGGTTGATTATATGGATTTTGTTTCTGTCACCGAAAATGTACGGTGCCATTTTTGGATCCCAGTATCTGGTCTGGTGTCCAAAGTGAACGCCAGCTTCAAGCATTTGTCTCATCGTAACAGACATCGTTTTCTCCTTTAAGGGTTATTACTTCACTAAGTTTAAAAATGCTAGGCACCCTTAAAAAAACTTAGTGGAAATTTTAAAAATAAATCGGCAACATGATAACATATTTCAACCATTTATATATAAAACTCAAAGAAATTAAATATGCCAATTACAATTAATAATCAAGAAGATATAAAAAAGATGCGGATAGCTGGAAAGCTAGCATCTGAAGTTCTTGACTTTATAACGCCCCTCATAAAACCGAACATCACAACAGAAAAAATCGACAGTCTCTGTCATGATTTTATGACAAATGAGCAAGGGACTGTTCCTGCCCCCCTTAATTATGCACCTCCCGGACATACGCCGTTTCCAAAATCAATTTGTACATCGGTAAATAATCAAATATGCCATGGAATTCCTGGAGAAAAAATATTAAAAAAAGGTGATGTAGTAAATATTGATATCACTGTTATAAAAGACGGTTATCACGGAGATACAAGTCGTATGTTTTTTGTTGGAGAACCTTCAATTCAAGCAAAAAGACTTTGTGAAGTAACTTATCAGTCTATGTGGCTCGGTATAAGAGAGGTTAAAGCGGGTGCTTATCTTGGTGATATTGGTCATGCAATTCAAAGTTATGCAGAATCAAAGTCTTACAGTGTGGTTAGGGAATTCTGTGGTCATGGCATTGGAAAAGTCTTTCATGATGAACCTCAAGTCCTGCATTACGGCACTCCAGGTGATGGCCTTAAGCTAGAGGCTGGCATGATTTTTACAATCGAACCCATGATAAACGCAGGGAAAAAAGATATCAAAGTTCTACCAGATAACTGGACGGTTGTAACTAAAGATAGAAGTCTATCAGCTCAATGGGAACATACCATATTAGTCACAGACAAAGGTTATGAGGTGCTTACAGTATCAAAAGATACGCCAACACCCTTTTTAGATTAAAATTTACGTCATGCCTTCCTACACTGTAGCTACTGAGAAAAAAAGTTATCAAAGGAAATTTCAGGCCCTTTGCGATCAATTCATAAAAAAAACAAACGGCTCACAATTCCTTAAAAAACACACTAAAATTGTTGATAATCTGCTCATTAAGTTATGGATAGATAGTGATGTATCTAAAAAAAATACGCTCATTGCTGTAGGAGGGTATGGCAGAAATGAGTTATTTCCCTATTCAGATGTTGACATACTGGTGCTTAATATTGAAAAAAGTATAGACAATGATGAAAATATTAGTCAATTCATCACGAAATGTTGGGATATTGGTTTAAAAATTGGCCATAGCGTTAGAAATCTAGCAGAAGTTAAAGAGGAATTTAATGCCGATATCTCAACAGCTACAAACCTTCTTGAAGCTCGGCTTATATATGGAAGTAGTGATCTATATCTAAAATTCAATTCAACAATTAATAAAATAATCAATATCAAAAAGTTTTTTAAAGAAAAAATAATCGAACAAACCCTTCGTCATCGTAAATACAGAGATTCAGCATACCAACTAGAGCCAAATATTAAAGAAAGTCCCGGAGGTCTTAGAGATCTTCAAATGATACTGTGGATTGCCGCAAGTCAAAATAAAGGTAAATCCTTTGAAGAATTAAAACAGAGGGAAATTCTATCTGACGATCAATATAAAAAAATTAGATTAACCACTAACAAGGTAAATAAGTATCGAATTCTCATCCATATTTTATCTAAATCTACTGACGATAGGCTCACATTTGATGTTCAAGCTAGGCTATCCAAAGCACTAGGATACCAGGCAAAGACTAATAAGAAATCTAGTGAAGTTTTAATGAAAAGTTATTATAAATCAGTAAATTATATAATATTATTAAATGAAATTCTACTTAAAAAACTTGACCCAAATAATTCAAAATCTATTCAAATTAATAACCAATTTCCCTTTATCCTTTCAAGTCATTTAATTGATATAGATAGAGAACATATCCCAATAATTGGTAAGTATGTTTTTGAGCCATTCATCCTCCTCCAAAAAACAAAAAAAGCGCAAGGGTTCGGGGCGAATCTTTTAGATGCTTTGAATAACATCGGACCGACTATAAATGAAAAATTTAGAAACAATAAAATAAATCAATCTAAATTTATCGAAGTTATTTCAGGCGATGATAAAGTCAACCGGTCACTCCGCTTGATGAATAAGTGTAATATTTTAGGTAACTTCATACCCGCATTTGGGAGAGTGGTTGCTCAAATGCAGCACGACCTCTTCCATATATATACAGTGGATGAGCACACCTTAAATGTTATTGAAAATATCAGACGCTTTAGTAAAGCAAGCTTGAAGTATGAATTCCCTGAATGTCATGAAATATTTCTTAAGTTTAAAAAACCATACCTATTGTACTTGGGTGCTATTTTTCACGATATCGCAAAAGGTCGAGGTGGTGATCATTCTGAGCTTGGCTTTGATGTGGCGATAAAATTTTGTAAAAAAATATGTCTGCCAGATAAGGAGGCTCATTTAATCGCATGGCTTGTTAAATCTCACTTAAAAATGTCTCAAATTGCACAAAAAAGTGATATCTCTGACCCAAAGGTAATTCATGAGTTTAAGGATTTAGTCGGGACACAAACTTATCTTGATGCGCTATATCTCCTCACAGTGGCTGATATAAGGGGTACAAGTCCGCATGTATGGAACCAATGGAAAGCAAGCCTACTTTATGACTTGTACGCATCAACAACAAAATTATTAAGTGAGCAACATAAGTCACCAATTGATATGGTGAATGATCGAAAAAAAGAGGTTGCTAAAATTCTCTCTCAATATTCAATCAAAAAAAATCACTACGATGAATTTTGGCAAAAGCTTGATCTTAATTACTTCATGCGGTTTGATGCCAACGAAATAGCCTGGCAAACACGATTGCTTATGCCGCACACGTATTCAGATAAGCCAATAGTAAGAATTCATCATCACAAAGGTAGCTTTATTGAGGTTCTTATTTACTCTAAGAATCGACCTTCATTATTTGAAAAAATAACAAACTTCTTCTATGAAAACCAATTGAATATTCTGGATGCAAAAATTTATACAACCTCACATGACTATGCGCTGGATATTTTCCATGTGATGGACGATAACAATTTAAATGAAAGCTATAACCAACTCTTCCAACATCTTCAGCAAGGTTTAACTGAAATAATCCCTCGTAAATTTGAAAGTAAAGAAATAGCTTTAAGAAAGACAAGGCAGGCCGAACACCATGATATCCAGACTGTCATTAATAATAAAATTATTAATGACAAACAATTTGAATTAGAAATTATTACAGATTCGAGACCTGGACTATTGAACATGATCAGCGGAGAGATTAATCAACTTAGCCTTGAAATTGATAAGGCAAGAATAAATACCTTAGGTAATAGAGCGGAAGATTTTTTTCTTATTACCTCAAAAAAAGTTGAGGAAACTACTATAAAACAACTTAAAAAGAATATCCTAGAACGCTTAATTTAAGGCCTTAGTCATTCATTAGAACTGCATTCCATTTTTTTACTCCTTCTTCATGCAATGATTCTCCATCAGTATTGGCTGCTAGAGTGACGGGCATGTCTTTAACTTCAAACTCATATATCGCCTCCATTCCCAACTCAGGAAATGCAATAAGCTTTGAAGACTTTATAGCCTGTGAAATAAGATAGGCTGAACCACCAACAGCAATCAAATAAACTGCTTTATTTTTTTTTATACTCTCTAATGCTTCTTTACCTCTCTCGGCTTTGCCAATCATGCCAATAACTCCGAAATCCTCAAGCATAAGGGATGAATACTTATCCATCCTGGATGAGGTTGTAGGTCCAGCTGGGCCCACGACTTCATTGCCCACTGGATCGACAGGACCCACATAATAAATAAAGCGATTTTTTAGGTCTAAGCCATCAGGTAATGGTTGACTATTTTCTGCCAATTCTTTTAATTTTTTATGTGCAGCATCTCTGGCAGTTAAGATTTTCCCGCTGAGCAATAAACTTTGACCAAGCTTAAATTTTCCTAAATCTTTTTTTTGGAGGGTGTCTATGTTAACCCTTGTGCTCGTTTCTTTTGGTGACCACTCTGCCCTAGGCCATACTTCAAGATTGGGTGGTTTTAATTTAACTGGGCCATCACCACTCATTTTAAAGTGAATATGTCTATTAGCTGCACAATTAGGAATGATCGCCACTGGAAGTGAGGCTGCGTGAGTTGGATAATCTTTGATCTTAACGTCTAGGACGGTAGTGAGCCCACCTAACCCTTGTGCCCCTATACCTAGACGATTGATTTTTTCATATAATTCAACTCTCAAGCTTTCAATTTTGTTTGACGGTCCTCTTTTCTTTAATTCTTGAATATCGATAGTTTCAAATAGTGCTTCTTTTGCCATTACCATCGCTTTATCTGCTGTACCACCGATGCCTATGCCTAAAACACCTGGAGGACACCAGCCGGCACCCATTTTAGGTATTTCACCTAAAATAAAATCAACAATATTATCTGAGGGATTTAGCATTCCCAGTACTGCCTTATTTTCTGAGCCAGCACCTTTTGCAGCAATACTTATATCTAAATCACTTCCTGGCACGAGGCTGACATGAACAACCGCAGGTGAATTATCTTTAGTGTTTAAACGTTCAGATATTGGGTTTTTTACAATCGATGCCCTCAATGGATTACCCTTATCAAGATAAGCGTTTCTTACTCCTTGATTCACCATCTCCTCAATTGTTTTATCTGAACTCCATCTAAGGTCCATACCCTGCTTTATAAAGACTGTAACAATACCGGTATCTTGGCATATTGGACGGTTTCCATATGCTGCAAGTTTTGAATTTGTTAAAATTTGCAGAATGGCGTCTTTTGCAGCATCTGACCTTTCAATCTCTAATGCGCGCTTCATTGCAAGGATAAAATCCTCAGAATGATAATAAGAAATGTATTGAAGAGCGTTAGCTATCGATTCGATAAAATCATTTTTTTTTATTACACTCATTATCTTACATCCGAGTTTTCAATAATAATTTCTTTTGTTATTTGTTTTCTCAATATTTTTCCATTTTTTGTTTTAGGAAATTCAGTTGCTATATAAACAATTTTTGGAGCTTTATAGGCCGCTAAATTTTCCCTTCCATACTGAACAAATTGATTTGGATGGAGGTAGCTCGATTTATTAAGTATAATATATATAACGACAAGAACTTTTCCGTCTTCTTGCTTTTCACCTAATGCAACGCAATTTTCAATTAATTTATGAGATTTAAATACTCTTTCAATTTCATAAGGGGAAACACGATATCCAAAGCTTTTAATGATGTCATCTTTCCTGCCCAAGAACCATAAATAACCTTCTTTATCGTATCTTGCAAAATCACCCGTAAAAAACCAATTATTATTTTTATACTTTGAAGTTTCTTGATCCATATTCCAATATTTAATAAAAAGACCAGGATCATTTTCAGGGATACAAATCATCCCCTCCTCATCCGCTTTTACTTCCTCAAGCGTATCGGGATTTAAAAGTTTTACATTATGTCCTGGCTGTGGAAACCCAGCAGATCCTGGTTTTATTGGATATTTTACTGATTGAGATATGTAATATGAGAATTCTGACATCCCCACTGCCTCATATATGTTTAAATTAAATCTCTCAAACCAGGAATTAAAAATTTCATCAGATAAATGCTCACCAGCGCTCATACAATGATGTAGTGTTGGGACATTAGTCTTGTTTGCTTCTGTTTTTTTTAAAATTTGTCGATATATGGTTGGTACCCCGATAAAAATTGTTGCCTTGTGTTTTTCAATTAAATTAATCCATCCATCTGCATCATTTTTACCCTCATGAACGATGACAGTTTTCCCCAGATAAAGAGGATCCATAAGCCCTGAACCAAGAACATAAGTCCAATTAAACTTTCCTGTATGCACTATTCGGTCATCTGGATTTATAAAATTAAACCAATATTTTGAAGCTGGGCCTCTTCCCAATAGAGCTCTATGCGCATGAAGAACTCCTTTTGGGTATCCTGTCGTGCCTGAGGTATAGACAAGATAGGCCGGATCTTCGGAAAAAGTTTTTGGGTTCTCAGTAAAATAAGTAATATTATTCAATTCTTTATTTAGAGATAAAACCTCCATCCCACTCCTACAATCTTCAAACTCACCAGAAATGAAAACCTTTTTTAAATATTTGAAATCACTTAACATAGGCAAGAGTGATTTCCATGTCTTCAGATCTGTTACCAATACCTCTGCAGAAGAGTCATTTGCTAGATATAAAATTTCTTTTGGTGTTAGCAGGGTTGAAGTGGGTACTGATATACACGCTGCTTTCATGGTGCCTAAAAAAGAAATTGGGTAATGTAAACAATTAGATAATCTTATAAGAACCCTAGACTGCTTTTTAATTTTAAGATTCTTTAAAAATTCAGCAAATTGATTAGATTTTGTAGCTAAGATTTCATAGGTAATTGTGGATGTTCCCTTTATATCATCTTCAACAATCATAGCAATTTTATCTTTTTTACCCTCTTTGCAAACTCTGTCAGAGCAAGCCTCTCCAATATTAAAGAATTTCGGAATGCTCCATTTCCATTCAGTTTGACTGATATTTTGACAAACTGACATTACTCAATTTCTCCATAAGGCCAGTTTTGTCTTATTACCTGTTGCGGAAGTTTATTTAAGACTTTTAACGTAAAATCTATATCATCATCTTTTAATGCATTCAGTGCATATGCTCTAAGAAGTGTTTGCAACGCTTTGCCAAACATTGGTGGATCTAACATTTCACCCTCAAATTTAATTGCGCCGCCCTCAAGTGCGTCGGCCTCTATTGCTGCTTTTAAAATCCTTATTTTAAGTTTTATATCTGTAGGTGATGGAGTGTAAGCAACCTTACAAAGATGGATATGTCCTGGATGAATAACTTGCTTACCTGTGAGGCCCAATTCTCTCTCTCTTACGGCATGCTTGTATACTATTCTTGACTCATCGTCACCGTGTAAATCCAACCAACGCCTAACATCGTGCGGTTCTAAAAAATTACTTGGCATGACTGTTTGACCAATCAAGGTTTCAACTCCACCAATTACACCCTTACCAGAAATTCTTGCTTCAAACATAAGCTCATTCAAAAAGAAATTAAGTTCATCAATCCATCCTATTGGGGTGATGTTTATCCCCATTGCCTTTGAGAAGTCATGAATCCCAAAAACCACGTGCTTTACTGAAGGGAATGACATGAGATCAGTTGCAATTTTCAAAGATTTTGGATGCTCGATAATAGGCTGTATTGAAATTTTTTCATTAAGGTCAACAAGGTTACTTGAAAGATCTCTTATCTCTGCTGCACCATAAACCTCTCCGGCTTTTGACAACATTACTACGTCAATACATTCAGGCAGTTTTTTTAAGAACTCTAAATCGTTTATATATTCCTCCGTTCGAAACGGATTAATTCGAATTGCTATGTTGATATCTGGTCGGTTTTCTCTTAACTCAGGCAGTTCCTTTTCTAACAAAGTTCGACTCATTTCTTTTTGTCGACATCCATCCTCTAAATCAAATATTATGGTGTGAGCTTCAGTCGTATGAGCATGCTTTTTCATTCTTTTTGCAGCATCAATAAGATCCTCATAAACGCCTGAAGATGGTGAATATTTTACCGGAGGATAATAAAGTTGAATGCCTGGCCAGACACCACCAAGAAGGTCATGGCTAAGATGGTCAATTTCAATTTTTTGATGTTGCTTTGAAATTTTATTTTTCACTTTCAATTTCCTTTTGATTTTTAGGGTAAATTAAGTTAACTAATGAATTATATTTTTTTGAATAATGTTTAGAATCTAAGACATGCCAAATATCATTGTCATCCATTTCTAAAAACTCTAAAAAAAGTTTTTTCTTCTCATTTGATAAATGAAAGAATTTATTTTCGTAAAAGTTATTTAGAATCAAATCAAGTTCTAATAACCCTCTTCTGCAGCGATATTTAATAAGATTGTTTAGTGTCATTTTTTTGACTCTTGAACATGAAATATTTTTTTTAAGGTTTTAAATTTTGGTTTTTTAGTTGCCATTTGCATTTTTTTGATGCCTGCAATTGCTTTCGAGGGACTTAAGCCTTTTGGGCAAACATCTGCACAATTCATAATATTGTGACAACGGTACAATCGATCAGGATCATCAAGATTCTCAAGACGCTCATCTTTTGCGTCATCCCTACTATCTACTAAAAATCTATAAGCTTGTAATAAGCCTGCTGGTCCAACAAATTTATCAGGTTTCCACCAAAATGAAGGGCACGCAGTTGTACAAGCGCCACACTGTATACATTCATATAAGCCATCAAGCTTTTTCCTATCCTCTGGAGACTGTAAACGTTCTTTCTTAGGTGGGGGTTTTTTACTTTTAAGATATGGATCTATTGAATCGTAATGTTTAAAAAATTGCTTCATATCCACTACAAGATCTCTTATCACAGGAAGTCCAGGAATAGGTCTTATTACAATAGGTTTTTTTAGATCATCAATTTTTGTAACGCATGCCAGGCCATTTTTACCATTTATATTCATTGCATCAGAGCCACAAACACCTTCACGACATGACATCCTCATCGAAAGTGAATCATCCATAGCTTTGATTTTTATTAATAAATCTAATAGCATCGTATCGGAATCGACTCTCTTTACATCGTAAACCTTGTTGTATGGTTTTTTATCTTTATCTGGGTTAAATCTATAAATTGAAATTTTCATCTTAAGCTCAATAGACCCTCTCTTTTAACGGAAATGATTTGACACTTAAAGGTTTCATTTTTACGGGTCGGTACGCTAAAGAACCGTCTTTTGGGTTATATAAGGAATGTTGTAACCAAGAATTATCATCTCTTTTTGGATAATCAGACCTTGAATGTGCCCCTCTACTTTCCTCTCTATTTTTAGCTGAAGCCATTGTTGCTAAAGCGACTTCAATTAAGTTTTGAAGCTCAAGTGCTTCCGTTCTTGCTGTGTTAAAAACTTTAGAATTATCTTTAATAGATATATTCTCAATTCTCTGCTTCAGCTCATTTACCTTAACCAATCCCTCATTAAGTAGTTGTGGAAAACGAAACACACCACAATGTTTTTGCATTACCGCTCTTAACTCTTCACCTAATTCTCTAGGGTCCTCCAAAGAGCTTTTTGAATCTATTTTTTTCAATCTTTCTATGGTTTTTTTTGTTACATCATTGGGTAGTTTTTTTAATTTCTTTCCTTTTGATGAATCTAGGATATGTTGGCCAGCCGCCTTTCCGAATACAATTAAATCTAAGAGGGAATTGGATCCTAAACGATTTGCACCATGAACAGAAACACAAGCGCATTCACCCACGGCATAAAAACCATTTACTTCTTTTTGTTTGACGCCATCTCTGACTTGCCCATTCAATGTTGTTGGGATCCCTCCCATCATATAGTGGACTGTTGGGACAACAGGAACTGGCTCCTTAACTGGATCAACATTTGCAAATTTAATTGAGATCTCTCTAATCCCGGGTAACTTTTCGTCAATTAACTCCTCACCCAGATGAGATAAAGTGAGATAAACACCATTTTTATTAGCACCAATTCCTCTTCCCTCTAAAACCTCTTGAGCGATTGCTCTTGAAACTACATCTCTACTTGCTAAATCTTTTGCGCTCGGCGCGTAACGTTCCATAAAGCGTTCATTATTTGAATTTATTAAATAACCTCCTTCACCGCGAACACCCTCTGTAACTAGGACACCCGCACCAAGAATTCCAGTGGGATGAAATTGCCAAAACTCCATATCTTCTAAGCTAATATTTGCTCTTGCAGCCATGCCAAGGCCATCGCCTGTGTTAATAAATGCATTAGTGCTTGCTTGAAAAATCCTTCCCGCCCCACCAGTTGCGAAAATAGTATTCTTTGCATGAAAGATGCCCAAATCCCCTGTCTGCAATTCCAAAGCAATTAATCCAAGTACATCTCCGTCCTCATCTCTAATGAGATCTAAACCAATCCATTCTATAAAAAATTGAGTCTTAAGCTCGATATTTTTTTGATAAAGAGTATGCAGCATAGCGTGTCCCGTTCTGTCAGCCACCGCACAAGTTCTTGAGATTGATGACTCACCAAAGTTTTTTGTCATTCCACCAAATGGTCTCTGATAAATACGGCCATCAGCATTTCTATCGAAAGGCATTCCCATATGCTCAAGTTCATATATCGCCTCAGCTGCATTTTTGCACATATATTCGATAGCATCCTGATCACCTAAATAATCTGAGCCCTTGATTGTGTCATACATGTGCCATAACCATTTATCATCAGAAACATTAGCTAGCGCTGCAGCAATACCTCCTTGGGCAGCAACAGTATGAGACCTGGTAGGAAAAACTTTTGAAATAACAGCGACACTTTGGCCCGACCCGGCAAGTTGCATTGATGTTCTTAATCCAGCACCACCGCCACCAACAACAATAGAATCAAATTCAAAATTTTTAACCATTAATAAATCACTATTAAGAAATAAGGTAAATATATAAGTTGCGCGAGCGTTAAAAGTAAAAAAATTATATTTATTAAAGCCTTCAAAAAACTTAATTTAATATAATCATCAATCACGTGTTGAACCCCTATCCAAGCATGAATAATCATAAATATAAAAAAAATAGAGGTTGTCCATCTCATCCATAAAGGTGACATAAATGCCACCCAAGATTCGAAGGTAAATGCATTAAATAAAAGATAAAATACAATGATTGCTGAGTAGGCAATCATAAAAAATGCTGTGAACCTTTGATAAAGCCATTGCGTCATTCCACCAAATGGAGATTTTAGGCTAACTCTACTCAAATCAAAAATACCAGTGCAGTGAAAATAAAACTCAAGATTAATACTGTTTTGCTGGTTAGCCTCGCAATAATTAAATCATTTCCAATCTGCATATCTAATAATAAATGCCGACATCCTGCAATAAAATGATGAAAGATACCCCATACCAACAATGCGCTTAAAATCCTTACAAACCATAAATCAAAGATTGATATGACATTAGCAAAACCATTTGAGGACATTAGCGTTATTGAGAAGCCAATCGTAATAAATGGCATTAGTAAAAAAATAATTACTCCACTCATACGATGCATTATTGATACAATGGCGGGAATTGGGAATCGAATGGTGAATAGATTTAAGTTTTTGGGTTGTTTATTCATAATCTGAATCAAGATGCATCCTGAACAGCTTTTGCAACCCAATCAATCAATCTTGAATCAAAGGGTTTTGGGATTATATATTCAGGACCAAAGGTTAATGATTTTAAGCCGTAGGCCTCAAGAACATCTTGTGGGACTGGCTCCTTAGCAAGACTTGCTAATGCTTTTGAAGCGGCTATCAGCATTTTATCGTTTATTTCGGTAGCTTTAGCGTCTAAAGCCCCTCTAAATAAAAATGGGAATCCAAGAACATTGTTTACTTGATTGGGAAAGTCAGACCTGCCTGTAGCCATCACAATATCATCCCTGATTTTGTGTGCATCAGAAGGAAGTATTTCAGGGTCTGGGTTAGCTAATGCAAAAATAATAGGGTTAGCTGCCATACTCAATAAATGCGATTCTTTTAAAAGATTAGCCCCAGAAACACCAATAAATACATCCGCATCAATAATACATTCATCTAATGTATTACTTTCTGTATCAGTAGCAAGATCTTGATTATATTTATTTAAATCTTTTCTATTTTTATTTAAGACTCCTTTTCTATCAACTAAGATAATATTTTTTGCGCCCATTTTTTTTAAGAGTCTTGCACATGAGCAACCAGCTGCACCAGCACCTAAAAAAACGATCTTTACCTCACCAATCATTTTTTCTTGGATTTCTAAGGCATTCACCAAACCGGCTGCCACAATGACTGCCGTGCCATGTTGGTCATCGTGAAAAACAGGTATATCTAACCTTTTTTTGAGTTCATCTTCAATGTAAAAGCAATTTGGAGCTGCAATATCTTCTAAGTTAATACCTCCAAAAGTTGGGGCTATATTCTCAACGGTCCTTATAAATTCATCAGGGTCCTTGCAGTTAACCTCGATATCAAATACATCGATATTTGCAAACCTTTTAAACAGTACACCTTTGCCTTCCATAACTGGTTTACCTGCTAAAGCACCAACATCACCCAAACCAAGAACTGCTGACCCATCCGTAATGACGGCGACTAAATTTCCTTTGTTTGTATATCTATAAGCATTTTTTTCGTCTTTTGCTATCTCCTTAACCGGCACCGCCACACCTGGTGTATAGGCAAGAGATAACTCTTCAGCTGTTGTACAGGGTTTTGATGCTTCAACACTTAACTTACCTGGAATTGGAAATTCATGGTAGTCCAGGGCTTTTTTTTCATTTGATTTCATTAATATTCCTAGTCAAGTTCTGATCGGTAATAGTGGTTGTCTGTAATGCAAAGTCCCAACCTCCATTCAAGAGGTTTGTTTTCATAAGTATAAGAAATACGTTCGACACTTAACAGCGGAGTATTTTCTTTAACATTTAAAAGCGATGCAGATTCAAAATTAGCGTTGATAGCCCTAATTTTTTCATCCGCACGTAACATCCTTACCCCAAAATCTGTTTCATACATGCGGTACATTGATCCTTTTTTTTCAACAATCATTTCCGCCGTTAACCCTCTAAATGATTGAGCAGGTATTTTAATGACATCGAGGATTAGTGGTTTTTCATTAAAAGTTAAAACTCTTTTTAAAGAGATGATCGTTGAAGCAGGATTAATATTTAAAACCTTTGAAAGTTTATTAGTCGCCTTTTCTTTTGAGAATGACACTAATTGATTATCTAGCTTTTCTTTTAATCCAAAGTTAGATGTTAGCCTTAAAAAACGAAGCTGAATGTTTTCCTCATTATGGGTAGCAACATAGGTACCCTTGCCCTGCCTTCGTATTAAAATACTTTCTGCACTCAGCTCATCAATTGCCTTTCTAACTGTGCCCTGACTAACCTCATAAACATTTGCAAGCTCTGTCTCACTAGGTATCGCCTCACCAGGACTCCATTCGCCCTGAACCAAACTTGCTGTAATTTTCTTTTTAACCTTTTCGTACAGTGGCTGCATAAATAAATTCCAATTAAATTTAAAAAATTCTTATATATCTTATATAAGAGTTATTAATTAATCAACATATATTTATAAAAAATTTTTTATGCAAAAAATTATATTAAATTATTGTTTTTAAACAAATTTATGATAATAATTTTTAATTAAATTCATATACTCTTATATAAGACTTTAAAAATTTATTGACATATATTTTACATATGCCTAAAATCGTTGCAATTAATGTAATTGTATATTTATATGACAAAATATTTTCGCCCAAGAAGGTCAATGCTTTATGTTCCTGGTTGCAATAGGCGTTACTTGGAAAAAGCAAAGACTTTAAAAGTTGACTCCATTATTCTTGACCTAGGTGATCCAATTCTGATTGAAGCTAAAGAGGAATCAAGATCAAATGTTGTTGATTTTTTAAACCAAAAAAAATACGGAAAGCGTGAGGTTGTTGTTAGAGTTAATGACTTTGACTCACCTTGGGGGATAAATGATATCAAGGCTGTAGCAAATGCAGAGCCTGACGCTGTTCTTTTTCCTAATATTGAGTCAAGCCAAGATGTTTTAAATGCAATCAATGAACTTGATAAGGCAGGTGGCAAGAAAATACCTGTCATGCTTATGATTGAAAGTCCAAAGGGCGTTTTACATGCCGAGGAAATTGCAGCCACATCATCAAGGACAGCATGCCTAATACTTGCTACATCAGACTTGATTTCCCAGTTACATGCAAGGACAACGCAAACTCGAGTGGCTGTCCTCCACAGCCTATCTCGAGTGATTCTTGCCGCAAGAGCTTATGATCTTGCTGTCATTGACGGCATTCATAGCAATCTTAAGGCTACAGATGCTTTTGAGTATGCATGTAGAATTGGTCGTGATATGGGTTTTGATGGAAAATCTTTAGTACACCCTGACCAATTACCCTACGCCAATGACGCCTACTCACCAAAATTAAGTGAGGTTAAAAATGCTCGTGAGATTATCACATCTCTCGCTGAAGCAAACGCTATAGGTAGAGGCACAGTAGTAGTAAACGATAGGTTAGTTGAGCATCACCATGTAAATGCAGCCAAAAGACTCCTCGAGCTTCACGAGATGATTGAGGAGTTAAATAATGAGTAAGATAGGTGGAAATTTTCTTGAAGACTTTCATTACGGTGACATAATTCATCATGCAATACCAAGATCTATCACTTCTGGTGATGCATCCATGTTTCTTGGCCTAACTGGAACGAGATATCCCCTATTTTGTGCCAAAAACTTTGCAAATTCCCTAGGTTTTGAGTCAACACCAATTGATGACATTCTTTTATTTAATATCGCTTTTGGAAGAACTGTTCAGGATATTTCTCTAAATGCAGTGGCAAACCTTGGCTATGCAGAGGTTATATTCCATTCGCCTGTTTTTTTTGGTGATACCATTTCTAGTCAATCTGAGATTATAGGCATCAAAGAAAACTCAAATAAAACTAATGGGATTGTTTATGTCCATTCATCAAGCTTTAATCAACACGATAAAATGGTATTGAGCTGGAAGCGTTGGGTGATGATTCCAAAAAGAGATAAAAATAAAACTATAAAAGAAGTTCTCCCTAAAAATATAAAACCTGAAGTTGCAGTTAAACGAATGAATATTCCTGGCTTTCTTAAAACAAATAACTTTAATGACAAAGATACGGGCTCATCATTGAGGTGGGAGGACTATCATAAAAACGATGAAATTAATCATAGTCGAGGGCTTACCATTGATGAAGCCTCTCATACCTTAGCAACTCATTTATATCAAAATGATGCAAAGTTGCATTTTAATGCGCATCAAATGAAAGCCTCTCCATTTAAAAGAAGACTTGTTTATGGTGGTCATGTTATATCGTTGTGCCGCTCTATTGCTCACGAGGGCTTTGAAAACAACCTTATTATGACAGCTATTCATGCAGGAACTCACTCAAATCCTGTCTTGGCAGATGACACGTTATATGCGAAAACAGTTATCACTGGCAAGGATGAATTGCCAGATCACCAAGATATTGGAGTTTTAAAACTAAAGTTAATAGGTATTAAAAACCAAATACCGAGCTCGCTAAAATCTACTTATCAAGAGAGTGCAGAAAGTAAAATTTATAATGAAAATGTTGTTTTAGATCTTGATTACAGCATTGTTGTGCCTAAAGGAAAATAATATGAAATTAGTACACCCAAACGAAGCCCTTTTTCAAGGAGAAAAACCATTCCCAGCTATCCCATGTTGTGAACATTTTGCAGGTAGTGAAAAGTTAATTACAAAAGCACTATCATTTCAAGAGGAGCTTGGCCCTATTTTTGATATTACTTGTGATTGTGAAGATGGGGCTGCTGCTGGCCAAGAAAAAGAACATGCAGAGATGATTGTAAAAGTTTTAAGCTCTGAACTGAATAAACATAAAATGGCCGGAGTAAGGATTCATGATTATACCCATCCCTCTTGGAAGAAAGATGTTGATATTATTTTGAGTGGTATTGGAGAAATTGTTTCTTATATCACTATACCAAAATCAACTACCTTTTCTCAAGTCGATGAAATGGTTGGGTATATTAAAAATAAATCTAACGAGCTTAAGATAACAAAAAAAATACCTATTCATATTCTTATTGAAACACATGGAGCTCTTAAGGATGTTCAACAAATCGCAACGATCGATTGGGTTCAAGTCCTTGACTTTGGTCTAATGGACTTTGTAAGTGGTCATCATGGGGCAATTCCAGCTAGTGCTATGCGTAGTCCTGGGCAATTTGATCACAAGCTTCTCTCAAGAGCAAAATCTGAAGTTGTCGCGGCTGCAATTGGCAACGGTGTAATTCCTGCCCATAATGTAACGCTCGACCTAAAAAATACAGTGGTAACTCATAATGATGCTAAACGTGCTCGAGAAGAGTTTGGGTTTTTAAGGATGTGGAGTATCTATCCAACTCAAATTAAGGCAATTGTTGATGGAATGAAGCCAGATTATAGTGAGGTAATTGATGGGGCAAAAATTTTACTAGAGGCTCAAAAATCAAACTGGGGACCAATACAATACGCTGGAGAATTGCATGATAGGGCAACTTACCGATATTTTTGGGAAATGCTTCAAACTGCAAAACTTTCAGGGATGGCGCTACCAGATGATGCAGTTAATGCTTTTTTTGTTAAATGATTATGGAAAATAAAATGACTCCGGGGCTATTATTTAAAAAAGCTATTGAAGAGGAAAGGCCTTTACAAGTTATTGGGACTATAAACGCTTACCATGCAAAACTTGCAGAAAAAACAGGTTACAAGGCGATTTATTTATCTGGTGGTGGGGTTGCTGCTGGTTCTCTAGGTGTTCCTGATTTAGGCATCTCAACCTTAGAGGATGTATTAGTTGATATAAGAAGAATTACAGACTCCACATCACTCCCCCTTCTTGTTGACGTTGATACAGGATTTGGTGGTGCTTTCAATATTGCACGAACTATTCGAAGTGTAGAAAAATCAGGTGCTGCTGCAGTTCATATAGAAGATCAAATTCAGGCAAAAAGATGCGGGCATCGTCCAAATAAGTCAATCGTTAGCCAGAATGAAATGGTAGATCGAATAAAAAGTGCGGTGGATGCAAAAAGTGATGAAAATTTTGTCATCATGGCAAGGACAGATGCACTGGCAGTCGAGGGTTTACAATCTTCGATCGATAGGGCTTGCGCATGTGTTGAGGCTGGCGCAGATATGATTTTCCCTGAAGCAATAAATGATTTGGATACCTACAAAAAGTTTACAAAATCTGTTGATGTACCTGTGCTGGCTAATATTACTGAATTTGGTGCCACCCCATTGTTTTCTCTAGATGAATTAGATTCTGTAGGTATAGCTATCGCTCTTTACCCTCTGAGTGCATTTAGAGCGATGAATAAGGCAGCCCTCAATATATACAAAGGCCTCAGAGAAGAAGGAACACAAAAAAATCTAGTCGAACAAATGCAGACAAGAGAGGAGTTATACGAATTTCTTGATTATCATAAATACGAAAAAAAACTCGATCGACTTTTTAAAAAAGAAAAAGACTGAGGAGGCTAAATATGCCAACTGAACCAAAAAAAGTAAAAAAGGGTGTGGCTTTAGCAGGGGTTAATGCTGGGGTGACTGCTGTTTGCACAGTGGGACATTCAGGAAACGATTTACATTATCGTGGATACGATATTCTAGAGTTAGCTAAAAAATGTTCATTTGAAGAAGTGGCTTTTTTACTCATTCACGGTGAGCTACCAAATATCTCGCAATTAGATAAATATACAAAGCAATTAAAAAAATTAAGAGATATACCTGCTCATCTCAAAACAGTTTTAGAACAAATTCCGAAAGACGCACATCCTATGGATGTAATGCGCACGGGATGTTCAATGCTTGGGATTTTAGAGCCTGAGGCTAAGGATCACAATATTGATAAAACAAAAGATATAGCAGATCGACTTATATCATGCTTCAGTTCAATTTTAATTTATTGGTATAAATTTTCTCATGAAGGCATACGTATCGATTGTAAAACAGATGAGGGCTCTATTGCTGGACATTTCCTTCACCTACTCCATGGGAAGACCCCTTCCTCATTACATGAGAGGTCTATGAATATTTCATTGATACTTTATGCTGAACATGAATTTAATGCTTCAACATTTGCTGCAAGGGTTATTACGGGGACATTGTCAGATCTATATTCTTCTATCACAGGAGCAATTGGTGCACTTAGAGGCCCAAAACATGGTGGCGCCAACGAGGTAGCAATGGAAATCATCAGTCGCTATAGCACGCCCGATGAAGCTGAGGCCGATATAAGGGTGCGTATGGCTAAAAAAGAAATTATTACAGGATTTGGTCATCCAGTGTATACAATTTCTGATCCCAGAAATGAGTGTATCAAAGAAGTATCGAGAAATTTATCTGAAGATTCTGGGGATATGAAACTCTTTGAGATATCAGATCGTATTGAAAAAGTGATGTGGGAAGAGAAAAAAATGTTTCCTAATTTAGATTGGTATAGTGCCTCCTGTTACCACTTAATGGGAATTCCAACATCAATGTTTACTCCTATATTCGTCATATCAAGAACATCTGGTTGGGCTGCACATACAATAGAACAAAGAATTGATAACAAGATAATTAGGCCAAATGCTGAATATAATGGCCCAGCTGATAGAAAAATAATTCCAATACAAGAAAGATAGAAAGGAAAATTTAGATTGCACTCACATGTTAAAAAAAATAATCAAAAACCCGACGAGATACTAGTTGAAATCGCTAATTATGTATTTGATTACAAAATTAAAAGTAAAGAGGCTTTAGAAACAGCAAAATATTGCCTTATTGATACCTTAGGTTGTGGCTTGGAGGCGTTGGACTACCCTGCCTGTGTTAAGCATTTGGGACCGACTGTACCTGGTTCCATTATTCCAAATGGAACAAAAATTCCTGGAACTAACTTTCAACTTGATCCAATAAATGGGGCATTTAATATTGGGGCAATGATTCGTTGGCTTGATTTTAACGATACTTGGTTGGCAGCCGAATGGGGTCATCCATCTGATAATCTGGGTGGGATTCTTGCTGTAGCAGACTGGGTTTCGAGAACAAAAGTTTCAAACAAGGAAAAACCACTTCAAATGAAAGTCGTTCTTGAAGCGATGATCAAAGCTCATGAAATACAGGGCGTTATTGCATTAGAAAATAGCTTCAATCGTGTTGGGCTTGATCATGTTGTTTTAGTAAAAATTGCAACAACCGCCGTTGTATCACAGATGCTTGGCGCATCAAAAGAGCAAATTATAGATGCACTATCAAACGCATGGGTGGATGGCCAGAGCTTAAGAACTTATCGACATGCTCCCAATACGGGATCTAGAAAATCATGGGCTGCAGGTGATGCTACAAGTCGAGGGGTAAGGCTAGCATTAATGACAATGAAGGGTGAAATGGGTTATCCAACAGCACTTAGCGCAAAAATATGGGGATTTTATGATGTTTTATTTGATGGCAAACCTTTTAAATTTAACCAAGAGTTCGGTAGTTATGTAATGGAAAATATTTTGTTTAAAATTAGTTTTCCTGCTGAATTTCATGCGCAAACAGCCGTCGAGTGTGCATTAAAACTTCATAAAAATGAATTCCATAAAATCAATAAAGTTGAAAAAATAGATGCAATTGACCATATTAATATTACAACACATGAGTCTGCGATTAGAATTATAGACAAAACTGGACCATTAAATAACCCTGCCGATCGGGATCATTGTATTCAATATATGGTTGCCATTGGCTTGCTAAAGGGGAATTTAACAGCGCAGGACTATGAGGACGAAGTCGCAATTGATCCAAGGATTGATCTTCTCAGAAAAAAAATGAAATGTGTCGAAAAAAAAGAATATACGGAAGATTATCTTGATCCTAATAAAAGGTCCATTGCGAATGCCATTCAAATATTTTACAAAGACGGTAACAAATCAGAACTGATTGAAGTTGAATACCCAATTGGGCACCAACGAAGACGTGATAAAGGCATTCCCAAGCTGATTGAAAAATTCAAGGTAAATCTTTCTCGCCAATTTGATGAAATGCAATCAAAAAAAATACTTGAAAAAAGCCTAAATTATGAAATTCTTGAGCAGATTCCAGTTAATGAGTATATGGATCTATACTGGAAAAATTAATCTATTATTAATTCTTCTTTGATTGCCGATAGTTCTTGATCGGAATTAATATAATCCTCAAATGTTTTTAAACCTGAGCGACTATACCAATACCGACTATTATGAACATCTCCTTCAATTTTATGCAAAACGGCGTGAATCCATTGTGCAAAATCTGTATTTATTTCTTGAACAATTGAATGAGCATCATCCCACTTACCCGAAAGTGCAAGGTCAACAGCCTCAATACATTCATACTTAAACTCAATCAATTAATTGCTTCTCTTGCTCAACTCTATAACTACAATTAACATCATGTTTATTTAGTAAACCATTGATAAATAGTGCTTCTTTTTTACATATTGAACATCTATATAGATTAAGACCTGGCTCTATTTTCTCTTGTGGGTAGTCAATGTAGTATCTTTTTTTCATTCTTAAAACGCCTTTTAAATGCCTATAAACGTTACTGTGCCAGCTTTCATGTCAGGCACAACTAAAACCTTATTATCATGAACTAGCGCAATATCCGCAGCTGCCTCAAAGCCATCTGCGATAACCTTTGTTTTTCCATTTTTAAAGGAATAGATGGTTCCTTTTGTCCAACTACTTATAAAGATTGTATCGTTGTTAATTGCTAGACCATCTCCACCTTCAAAACCTTCACCTAATTTTTTAATATCTTGGCTTTTTAAATCACCTTCTAACAGATCACCTGCCCAATCAACAATTAGTAACTTTGAATCATCTAAGACTAAAACACCATTAGGCGCCTTAATAAGATCATTTCCTTCAAATAAAAGATTAATCACACCAGATGGATTTACTGCAAAAATAAATCCACTCTCCTTGAAGTCTCCAGTGTCACTAACATATAAGGTTCCATTACTTGAAGCATCTATATCATTAAAAAAAACGGGTACCTTAGGGAACAACATTGTTCCGGCATATACTTGCCAAGTGCCATCTAAATCTACCTCAATCACTACGTCACGATCAGTGACATATAGTTTGTCATTATGAAACACGATGCCCTTTGGATCAAAAAGGCCAGATGCAACAGTCTCTATGGTTCCGTCTGCTTTAATCTTGCTAATCTTGCCATCTTTATCAATATCGCGCTCACCAATCTCTGAAACATAAATAGAGCCATCAGGTCCTTCTGCAACAGACTCTGGCATCATAAAGCCCTCATATTTTTGATTTGAATCACTTCCACAACCGCTGAGAGTTAAGCTCACTAGAATAATTAAAAAAAGGTTTAGTAATATTTTATTCATTTCATATCCTTATAAAATTTTAGATAATTTCCATAAATATGATTTTGGACTATCACTAATTAGGTAAATATTCCCATCATAATCAATTTTAAAATCTCTTATTCTTCCAATCTTATCACTGAAGATAATTTCCTTTGCAACAATTTCATTATTCTCAACATCTAACCTGATTAAACTTTCACCATTTAATGATGAAACTAATAAGTCACCTTGCCATTCGGGAAATGCCTTACCCTCATAAAATTGAATACTACTAATCGCCATCGAGGGAACCCAGCTTATTAGGGGCTTTTTATACTTATCTTTAAATGGTGTATCACCAATACCTAAGCCATAATATTCTCTTCCACCCCAGGCTATATCCTTCCAACCATAATTTGACCCAAACTCAACTTGTCCAATATGATCACCACCGCGTGGGCCATGATTAGAAAAATATAACTCATCATCATGAGGAGAAATTGCAATCCCTTGCGGATTTCTCACACCAATCACATAGATTTCGGGTAACCAATCTTTTTTTTCAATAAAATGAGGATTGTCTTGCGGTATTGCACCATCTGTCTTAATACGAATAATACTTCCAGGGTGCTTTGAAGGGTCTTGAGATATCATGCCTTGTCCTCTTTCTCCAAAGCTTACAAATAAGTCATCTCCTTTAATAGCTATTCTAGAACCATAATGCCGATTTTCTAAAAATTCAGGTTTTGCGATCAGCAATATCTCAAAATCTTTAATTTCATTTTCAATTAATCTTCCTCGAGCAATTGCGGTACTTGATTTTTTGCTTAATTGTTTTGACCGAGTTAATTTAGATGATTTATGGCTATATGTGAAATAAGTATAACCATCTGAAGGGTTAAAATAAACATCAAGCAGGCCTCCTTGCCCACCACCGTCATAACCTATATGCGGTATATTATGTTTAATTTTTTGCTTTTTACCTGATAGGACATCTACCTTATAAATACCTCCATCTTTTTCTGTTATCACAATGTTTGTTTTATCAATAAATGACAGTGCCCACGGATAACTTAGGTCTTTCGCAGATTTTTCAAGAGTAAATTTAGTTTTGGTAACATCGTACTTTCTGTAATCTTCAATACTTGTTTCAGCCAATACTAAAACTGGCGTAAAAAAAATAAGAAAAATTAAGAAATTATTTTTCTTGATAAAGCTCACAAGCTCTGACTCCATCCTTTCTGCCTACTTTATAGCCTTTACTGTATTCAGCTGAATCCCAATGCCCATAGATTGAAATTTTGCTAACTTCACACTGAGTATTAAACCCCTCAGCATATCCATCATCATATCCAGACTCGAAGGTTTTCTCATCATGGCTACAACCAAGAACCATAATTTGTAACATAAGAAAAATAATAGTTAATTTTTTCATTATTTCTTTTTTAATTTTTGTCTTATAAAAATTCCGATAATAAGAACCCCAAACCAAGCAAAAATAAAAGCGCTCCCCATTACACTCCCAAAAACTGTATTTGGATCAAATTGGTTATGAACTATTAAGCCAAGAAAAGCCCAAAAACATACAATTGAGATCCATTTAATAATTGTCATAATTTTCATTTATATTTAAATTTGGCGGAAGGAGCGGGATTCGAACCCGCGTTAGGGGGTTACCCTAAACACGCTTTCCAAGCGTGCGACTTAAACCACTCATCCACCCTTCCATAACGTATGAATTATATATCTAACCAGCTCATATTAAATAAAAAAACAATATATAACTAAAAATATTGCTAAAAATTCTTATATATGACCTATAAGAGTATTAGATTTTAAAGCGCTTGATTTATGAGAATAATAGTATTAATGTACTGTAAATAACAAAGAAAATTTAATTCATATAATCAAAATCTAAACAGGAGAAATCATGGCTTTCGATACATTGAAAAACTTAGGCGTAAAAAGCCCTTATAGCAAAGAAAAGTATGATAACTACATAAACAATAAATGGGTCAAACCAGCTGATGGTAAATACTTTGAGAATGTTACCCCTATTTCAGGGAAGCCTTTTTGTGAGGTAGCAAGATCAAATGAAAAAGATATAAATTTAGCCTTAGATGCTGCGCATGCTGCAAAAGATGGTTGGGGTAAAACAAGTGCAACTGAACGTGCAAATATTCTTCTCAAAATAGCCGATAGGATGGAGCAGAATCTTGAAACGATTTCATTAGCAGAAACCATCGATAACGGAAAGCCTATTAGAGAATGTATGGCTGCTGATATCCCACTTGCAATTGATCACTTTCGTTATTTTGCTAGTGCAGTAAGAGCACAGGAAGGTTCAATTGGTGAAATTGATCATGAGACTATGGCTTATCATTTTCATGAGCCTCTAGGGGTAGTTGGGCAAATCATTCCATGGAACTTCCCTATCCTTATGGCAGTATGGAAATTAGCACCAGCTTTAGCAGCAGGTAACTGTATTGTGCTTAAGCCTGCAGAACAAACGCCTGTTTCTATTATGGTGTTAATGGAGATTATTGGAGACCTACTTCCTGCTGGAGTATTGAATGTAGTTAATGGCTTTGGATTAGAAGCAGGAAAGCCTTTAGCAAGCTCTTCACGTATAGCAAAAATTGCGTTCACAGGTGAAACAACAACTGGTCGCTTAATCATGCAGTATGCTTCACAAAATATTATCCCCGTCACACTTGAATTAGGCGGTAAGTCACCAAACATTTTCTTTGAAGATATTATGGATAAAGATGATAGCTTCTTTGATAAAGCATTAGAAGGATTTACGATGTTTGCCTTAAACCAAGGTGAAGTATGTACCTGTCCATCACGTGCAATCATCCAGGAATCCATATACGATCAATTTATGGAAAGAGCACTTGAGCGAGTGAAAGCTGTTACCCAAGGTAGCCCATTAGAGGCATCAACTATGATTGGTGCACAAGCATCTAGCGAGCAAATGGAGAAAATACTTTCATACATTAAGCTTGGTCAAGAAGAAGGTGCTGAGCTACTCATAGGCGGCAATAGAACTATGCTTGAAGGTGAGCATGCGGATGGTTACTATATTGAACCAACCGTATTTAAAGGTAGTAATAAAATGCGCATTTTCCAAGAAGAAATCTTTGGTCCGGTCGTCTCTGTTACAACCTTTAAAGATGAGGCGGAAGCTTTAGAGATTGCGAATGATACGCTTTATGGTTTAGGTGCGGGTGTATGGACAAGAAATGGTAATACCGCATTTAGAATGGGTAAAGGTATCCAAGCTGGTCGAGTATGGACTAACTGTTACCATGCATATCCGGCTCATGCAGCATTTGGTGGCTACAAATCATCCGGTATCGGTCGTGAAACTCATAAGATGATGCTTGACCATTACCAACAAACAAAAAATTTACTAGTTAGTTATACAGAAACTAAACTTGGATTCTTTTAAACTGAATGATTAGGTAAAATTTTTAAGGCCAAGTTTATTCTTGGCCGTTATTTATAATGATAACCAGAATATCAACAACAGAATCAGCAAATAAACTTATTGATGAGCTTACAGCACAGCATGGTGAACTAATGTTTCATCAGTCAGGTGGTTGTTGTGATGGGAGTGCCCCTATGTGTTATACCAAAGGAGAATTCTACTTAGGTAATGCTGATGTTGAAATTGGTACAGTAAGACATACACCCTTTTATATGAGTGCTGAACAGTTTGCTTATTGGGAACACACACATATTACCCTTGATGCTATCAAAGGAACTGGGGGGCAATTTTCCCTGGAAAGACCTACAGGTTTGCGTTTCATTATTCGCTCCAGAATTTATACTGATGAAGAGTGGGATTATCTAAAAGATCAACCAGTAAAGCATTGTGGCTAAATTAATAAAAAAATATTATAAAGTAAGGTAAAATTAAAAGTGGCGGGCCTCCTCGCATTGCGATTTAGCCAACCTGGTCAGATGCGGAAGCAAGCAGCCACAACTAAGGATACAAGTGCCGGGGGTCTGGCTCGCCATTTTTTTCATTTAAAATTAAGTGTATAAATGTCACATCAAGTACTAGCTAGGAAATGGCGTCCAAAAAATTTTGATACCCTCGTGGGTCAAGAAAATACAGTGCAAGCTTTAGTTAATGCACTTGATCAAGAAAGACTTCATCATGCCTATTTGTTTACTGGTACTCGAGGTGTAGGCAAAACAACTTTAGCAAGAATCTTAGCAAAATCATTTAACTGTGAAAAAGGCATCTCATCAAAGCCATGTGGAGTCTGTTCTGCTTGTGTCTCTGTCGATAAAGGAAATTTTATAGATCTAATCGAAGTTGATGCAGCATCAAATACAAAAGTTGATGAAATGCGAGAGCTTTTAGAAAATTCTCAATATGCGCCTACTTCCGGAAGATTTAAAGTTTATATTATTGATGAAGTACACATGCTCTCAAACAGCGCCTTTAATGCAATGTTAAAGACTCTTGAAGAGCCTCCTGAGCACATCAAGTTTATCCTGGCAACAACTGATCCAAAAAAAGTACCTGTAACCGTATTATCAAGATGCTTACAATTTAATTTAAAACAGATGACCATTGAAAAAATATCAAATCATCTTGATATGATTTTGACAGATGAGGAAATAAAATTTGAAAAAAAAGCACTAGGTTTAATTGCAAAATGCGCAAGAGGGAGTATGAGGGATGCACTTTCATTAACGGATCAAGCGATTGCGTATTCTGGAAATGAAATATCAGAAAATAAAGTTAGCGAAATGCTGGGTATCGTTGATAATAATTTTCTAATAGATATCTTGTTTAAGATATCTGAGGATAAGGGTGAAGAACTTATTGAGATTGCTCATGGAATGAATGATAAAAATATTGCGCTGGATAGCACATTGATTGATCTGGCTAAGCTTATTCATGAGATTTCAGTCTATCAAGTTACTTCAGGAAGAAACCTAAATTTACAAGGCGATAAAGAAATAAAACAACTAAGTAAATTATATTCCCCGGAAACACTTCAGCTTCTTTATCAAATTGTAATTAATGGAAAAAAAGATATTTATTTAGCGCCTGACTTGTTAACCGGATTTAATACGACTTTGCTGAGAATGTTAGCCTTTTTCCCTACCTTACAAACTGAAAAGTTAGAATCTAAATTAGTGGGAAAAAAAGTAGCACCTCCTAATCAATCTCTTGAAGAAAAAAAAAGTTCTCAAATTGAAGTAAAGAATGAAGTTAAAGAGACATTGGAATTTGATGGTAATTGGCACAATCTAGTTAACAATTTGAAACTCGGAATTGCTAATGCATTAGCACAAGAATGTGAATTTAAAGCCTATCAAAATTATATCTTTGAACTTACCTTAGACTCAAATAAAGGTCATTTAATGCAAGATAACTATGTCGAAAAACTTGAAGAATCTCTAATAAATCATTTTAATAAAAAAATTAAAGTAAAAATTTTTGTTGATGAAGTTAAAACAACTCCCGCTATAAAGACTTCAGAAGAAAAATCTAAGTTATTAAAGGAAACTGAATCTGCTATGATGAAAGATGGTTTTGTTAAAGATTTAATTGAAAATTTTGACGCGCAAGTAGTTCCAACAAGTATTGAACCATTAAATAACAAAGGACAATAATATGGCTAAAGGTGGTATGGGTAATATAATGAAACAAGCTCAGATGATGCAAGCAAATCTCCAAAAAGCCCAGGCAGAACTTGCAGATATTGATGTTGAAGGTGAAGCCGGTAATGGCATGATAAAAATTACTATCTCCTGTAAACATGAAATTAAAAAGGTTGATATCGATCCTTCTCTGCTTGAAGATAAGGAGATGCTAGAAGATTTGATTATGGTTGCTTTCAAAGATGCCTTAAGTAAGGTCGAGAGTACCTCTTCACAAAAGATGGGAGGGTTAGTTCCTCCAGGAATGAATTTGCCTTTTTAGTCGTATGCAGACTAATAACACACTAGAAAATCTTATAGAGTCATTAAAATGCCTCCCCGGAGTTGGACCAAAGTCTGCACTTAGATTAGCCTACTATTTACTTCAAAGAGATAGGAAGGGAGCCCATAAACTAGCAAACTCAATTGAAGAATCCCTCAGCAAGCTTGGTCATTGCAAACTTTGTAACAATTTCTCTGAAAAAGAAATTTGTTCAATATGTGAATCACCAAATAGAATTACAGATACACTCTGCGTTGTTGAGATGCCAACTGATTTACTAATGTTTGAGCAAACACGCTCTTACAAAGGCATGTATTTTGTTTTAATGGGAAGACTTTCACCTCTTGATGGAATCGGGCCCAAAGAAATTCACATTAACAAGTTGCTTGAAAGGATTAAAAAAAGTGAAATCAATGAAATAATTCTTGCAACAAACTTTACAACCGAAGGTAATACAACAGCACAATATATCGCTGAACTTCTTAAAGAAAGCAAAATAAATATCACCCGAATTGCTCGTGGTCTTCCGATGGGGGGTGAAATAGAATATATTGATTCTGGCACCCTAGCCCAATCTATTGTTGAACGTAAAAAATTAATCTAAATTTTTATTAAAGCGGGAATTTCAGAAGGATGATTGATGATAGCATCTGCACCCCAGCTTTCTATTTTGTCTTCTTTTTTTAAATAGCCATAACAAGCAAGGATTGCAAAGATATTTGCAGTATTTGAAGAGCTTATATCCTTGTGTGCATCGCCAACATAAACCACTTCATTAGATTTTACTTTTAAAGATTCACATGCCGCAATCAACATTGCAGGAGAGGGTTTCGGAGCAATGCCATCATCTCCGCATATTAAAATTTCACATCTTTGATCGAGGTTGATAAATGGCAAGATCATCTCAACAAAACACCGATGTTTGTTTGTGATAACGCCCCACCCTATTTTATTTTTATCCAGCAGGTTAATGAGGTCATAAATGCCATCAAAAAGGATTGGATTATTTAAAATATTGCTTTTATAAATGCTAATAAACTCATTTGTAAGCGCTGAATAATTATCAACCTCTTCATCGAATCGCAAGTTTAAATAGGCCTTTATTCCATCAGATGCAACTTCACGCCCCTCCTCAAATGTAATAAGAGGATAATTATGCAGTACATATAGATCATTCGCACTTTGCACCAAGTCGTGGGCAGAATCTATTAATGTACCATCTAAGTCAAATAAAACTTTTTTAATCATTTACTGACGATGCTTCGACGATATAATTCACGGAAGTATCTTGAGAAAGCTTATATTTCTGTGTAATAGGGTTATATGTCATACCTATAATTGAATCAAATGATAGATCATTACCGCTTACCCAAGCCTGCAATTGGCTCGGTTTTATAAATTTCTTATATTCGTGCGTGCCTTTTGGTAATAAGTTAAGAATATATTCTGCCCCAACAATTGCAAATAAAAATGCTTTTACGTTCTTGTTTATTGTTGAAAAGTAAATCTTTCCACCAGGTTTCAAGAGCTTTGAACATGTATTTATTATTGAATTGGGATCAGGGACATGCTCTAGCATCTCTAAACAAGTTATAACATCAAATCTTTCGTCCGTATTTTTATAAAATCTCTCAATGTTTATATGTTTATATTTAACTTTTACGCCACTTTCATTTGCATGAAGTTTAGCTATTTGAATAACCTTGTCACCCTGATCTATTCCAGTCACATCAGCACCTTCATTTGCAAGAGATTCTGATAGAATTCCACCCCCACAACCAACATCCAATACTTTTTTGCCTTTAAGGTTTACTGATGACTTTATAAAATTTAATCTTAAGGGATTTATTTCATGAAGTGGCTTGAACTCACTAGTTGAATCCCACCATTTATGAGCTAATAAGTTAAATTTTTCAATTTCGTGGATATCTACGTTGTTTTTATTTTTGTTTTCCATGACTTTGCTATATTTGTTAATTTATCCAAATCAATATTTTCTAATTGACCTGCATTAAGCTTTAATGTTCCATTGATCCAAACATAGTCTACTCCACCTTGATTTCCATTATAAAGAAGGCTTGAAAGTGGTTTATACACTGGTTGAGTAAAGATTGAATCTAAATTAATAGCGACAATATCTGCTTTTTTCTTTAACTCAATAGACCCAATAAACCTACCTTTATTCATCGATTTGGCAGCGTTATAAGTTGCCATTTTAAAAGCAACGTTGGAATCTAAAATTTCTGGTTTGTGATTTATGCCTTTTCCTAAAAGAGCTGCCATCCTTAACTCTTCCAATATATCTAGTCTATTATTACTTGCTGAGCTGTCAGTTCCAATTGAAACATTTATACCTAAATCAAGCATTTTTGATATATCGGCGATACCACTTCCCAAGATAAGATTTGATGAGGGGTTATGAACGACATTAACATTATTCTGATTCAATAAACTCAAGTCTTGCTCATCAACATGCGTGCAGTGAGCTGCAACTAAATTTGGACCTAATAAACCTAAAGAACTAAATCTCTGAATTGGGCTGACTTTAAATTGGCTTATGCTATTTTCAATTTCCTCTCTAGTCTCATGAAGGTGGGTATGGATAGGTAAATTTAGCTGTTCCGCATAAGTCCCTACCAGACTCAATGTTTTATTTGATGTTGTGTATGGTGCATGAGGTGCTAAAGAAGTGGAAATTAACTCTTCATCCCTCCATTTATCTCTAAAATCAAAACCTTTTTTTAAGTAATCTTCTGGATCTGAAGCGTAGTTTGTTGGAAACTCCATTACTACTAACCCTATATTTGCTCTTATTCCCATTTCAACGGCAGCCTCTGCTGTCTCATTAGGATGGAAATACATATCATTGAAGGTTGTTGTGCCCGACTTGATCATTTCGGCTATTGCAACCAATGAGCCATCTTTAACAAAAGACTCACTGACATGTTTCTTTTCTGCTGGCCAAATATAGTCCTCTAACCAAGATTTTAACGGGAGGTCATTTGCATATCCTTTTAACAAGGACATTGCCGCATGCGTATGGTTATTAATAAGGCCTGGGATAATTATGTGGTCAGATAATGCAAACACATCATCTGCTTCATATTTATCAAAAACATTTTTTGTAGGAAGGATATCAAAAATCTCATCTTCCAATATCACAATTGAATGATCATCAAGAAGTGTATTATCTTTATCTGCCTTGTAAATCCATGAAGCTGAGACAATTGAGTTTACTTTTTTAATCATAGATTAAAAACTGACCTAATCAAACGGATGCTTAATGAGTATAGTTTCGTCTCTTTCTGGTCCTGTAGATATTATATGTACTGGGACACCACATAACTCTTCAAGCTTTGAAATATAATTTTGCGCATTTTTTGGAAGATCCTCCCAACTTTTAATTCCAAAGGTATTTTCAGACCATCCAGGCATATCAATGAAGATAGGCTCGCAATTTTCTGTTTGATCAGCACCTAAGGGTAAAAGATCAATTTTATTATTACCATTTTTATAACCCACACAGACCTTTAGGGTCTCAATACCATCCAGTATATCTAGTTTTGTAATGCAAAGCCCAGTCAGACCATTAACCATCGCGGATCGCCTCAATGCAGCCGCATCAAACCAACCACATCTTCTCGTTCGTTGGGTTACTGTCCCAAATTCCTTGCCTTTTGTAGACATTTGAAAACCAGGTGTAGATTCATCAACAATATCTAGTTCGCTTGGAAATGGTCCACCACCTACTCTGGTGGTATAGGCTTTTGTTATACCGAGTACATAGCTAAGCATGGATGGTCCAACACCTGTTCCAGCTGATGCTTGGCCTGATATACAATTTGAAGAGGTTACAAAAGGGTATGTCCCATGATCGACATCTAATAAAGCACCTTGTGCGCCCTCAAATAAAATACTTTTACCCGACTTGTTAACTTCATAAAGTTTTTGAGAGACATCGCAGACAAAAGGCTTAACAAATTCAGATTGACTCATCATAGAATCAAACTGTTTGTTTAAGTCAATCGGTGATGAATTGAGATATTTTGTTAAAACAAAGTTATGATAATCAAGCGTTTCTTTAAGTCTACTTAAAATATCTTTTGGATTTAAAAATAAATCGTAAACCTTAAATGCTCTTCTAGCGACTTTATCCTCATAGGCAGGACCGATACCCTTGCCAGTAGTCCCAATTTTTTTATTCTTTGATCGAATAGCTTCTCTAGCCCTGTCAAGCTCAACATGATAATCAAGAATTAAAGGGCAACCGGCACTAATATTCAACCTACCCCTGACAGTAATACCATTTTTCTCAAGTCCATCAACCTCTTTGATTAAATGATTGATATCTAAAACTACCCCATTACCTATGAAGCATTGAATTCCTTCTCGAATGATTCCAGAAGGAACTAGATTAAGTTTGTATTCTTTTTGTTTTGAACCTTGACCAATAACAAGAGTGTGCCCTGCGTTATGACCTCCTTGAAATCGAGCAACCGCTGCTGCATGGTCTGTTAACCAATCAACGATTTTTCCCTTACCTTCATCACCCCATTGGGTTCCAATGACAACTACATTTTTAGCCATAATAATACTTTCTTAAGTTAATAGGTTGTTAATGATAAATCTTAAGTCGATAGAAAACCCCGTCGCTGGTCTCATATCATCAGAAAATTTATTCATATTATCGTAACGACCACCTTGTGCAACTGCTGTATTAAATTTTTGTGCATAAGCTGAATACACAATACCAGTATGGTATTGATACCCTCTGATATCAGAAAAATCAAAGCTAATTTCAACATTCATTTTCTTTAAATTTTCACAAATGCTAGTGAGTGATTTAATCACATCATTTGCAACAGCCTGATCTGGTAATAATTTATTTAGATTTTTTAGAATGGACTCATCTCCATAAAGATCTGTTAGAGATATAAGTTTTTTTGTTATATCGCTATTATGTTTTTTGGAAAGAATTTTTTCTATTTCAATTTTATCTTTTAACATCATCGCATTCCCAAGACTTAAAGCCTCACTAGGTGATAAATCGAGTTCACTCTTTAATGAGTTATAAATATCAAGATGATTAATATCAAGGACAATATCTTTAATATCAAGTACTTTTAAAGACTGAATCATTAGCTTTTGTATCTCCAAGTCGGCATCAATACTTGGGTCACCAAAATATTCTGCGCCAACTTGTAATAGCTCACGAGGTTTTTTATTAGTGGAGTTTGCCCTTAATACCGAACCCGCATAACATAATTTGTTAATGCCCTTCTCTGCCATTTGAGAGTCAATCCTAAAAGCCTGAGTCGTAAGGTCCGAACTGACTCCCATCATCTTTCCTGTCATTTGATCAACAACTTTATAGGTTTCAAGATCAAGATCTCTTCCATATGCATTTAGAGAATCAGAAAATTCAAGCATTGAAGGAAAAATGAGTTGATATCCATTTTTTAAATAGAGATCTATAAGAAGTCTCTTTTTTGATTCAATAACAGCTGCTTTTTTTGGGAATATATCTTCAGCATTTTCAGGAAGAAGCCATTGATTCATTTTAGTAGGTTCCAATAAATATAATCATTATGCCAATAATCACTGATAAAAGTCCATAGAACTTTATTTGACCATTTTTTTGATTTGTTATTCTTATAAACGCATCTTTCCAGCTTTGTGTAAAAAAAAGTGGAAATAAGCCTTCAATAACTAAAACTAGACCAATTGCCAGAACAATAGAGTCTCTCAATTACTTACTATCAGGGCTTTTTAAAAATTTGAAAAAGTCAGAATCAGGATCGAGAACTAAAATATCATCTTTTCCTTTAAAGCTTTTTCTGTATGCTTCAAGGCTTCTAAAGAAATCATAAAAATCTTGGTTTTTTGAGAAAGCTTCAGCATAAATTCTAGATGCACTCGCGTCACCTTCACCTTTAATTTTTTGAGCATCCTTATAAGCTTCTGTAATAATGATATCTCTTTCTTTCTCGGCAACAGCTCTAATTTTCTCTGAATCAGCAAAACCTTGAGACCTTAACTCATTCGCAACAGATTTTCTTTCAGCATTCATTCTCTGATACACAGACTCACTAACTTCTTCAGGGAGGTCTACTCGTCTCAACCTTACATCTAAAATTTCAACGCCTATAAGTCTTGACTCACTATCAGCTCTCTCCTGTAAAATACCCATAATCTCTGACCTTTGACCAGAAACAACCTCTTGAATTGTCCTTTTACCGAATTCAGCACGAAGTCCATCATTGACCGTTTGTGTGATTCTTCGCTCAGCTTGTCTTTCATCACCATTAACTGAAACGTAATATTTAGCTGGGTCCATGATTCGCCATTTAATATACGAATCTACCAGAACATTTTTCTTCTCACTCGTGATGAATCTTTCTGGCTGATCTGACTCATAAGTTAGAATCCTTTTATCAAAAAATCTAACGTTCTCAACAATCGGCGTTTTAAAGTAAAGGCCAGGATCTTTTTTAACAGATACAATCTCACCCAACCTAAAAACTAACGCAAATTCTCTTTGATCAACGGTGAACGTCGATAAACTTAATAAAATTAGTAGTACGATGATTGATACGAGTATTCTTGATAATTTTCCCATAATATTTACCTTATATCCCTTTCACGCGCTCTAAATGCTCCCCTAGAACGATCTGTTAAAGAATTAATGACATCTGATGCAGATACATCAGGGTTTGTTTGGCTTGATGCCTGACTTGGGTCGATATCTACATAATTATTTTTGCTTGAATTATTAATAATCTTATCAAGCGGGAGGTAAAGAAGGCTATTTGACCCTTTTTGATCGATAATAATTTTACTTACTGTTGACATGATCTGCTCTTGCGTTTCTAAAAATAACCTTTTTTTAGTTACTTCAGGGGCTCTTATGTATTCAGCTAAAATTTGATCGAAACGACTGGCATTACCCAGTGCTTCATTTTCAATTGATATTTTGTATCCATTTGCTTCAGCCGTAAGTCTCGAAGCAGTACCCCTTGCCTTTGGGACTATATCGTTTGCATATGCTTGACCCTCGTTTTTTTGTCTCTCAAGATCCTGTTTTGCTTTAACTGCATCATCAAATGCCGCTTGGACTTGTTGTGGTGGTTGTGCATTTTGCATTGTCACACTAGTAATATTGATACCTGTTTGATATAAATCAAGAATTGACTGCATCAATGATTTTGTTTTTATTGCAATCTCCTCCCTACCCTCATAGAGAACAAAATCCATGTCACTCTTTCCAACAACCTCTCTAATTGCTGTTTCAGCCGCCCCTCTCACGTAGCTCTCTACTGAGCGATTATTAAAAATAAAATCTTCGACTGATTTTAAATTGTATTGGACTGCAAATTGAAGGTCGATAATGTTTTCATCGCCAGTTAACATTAAAGACTCTTTAAGTTGTTGAGTGGCGCCTTCACCAAGTGATCGATAACCCACCTCAATAGTACGAACCTGCTCTTGATTCACAATTTCAACTGTTTCAATTGGATAAGGAATGTGCCATCTTGGTCCAGGAAGAGTAATTGCTGTGTTTTCACCAAAGGTTAAAACAACTCCTCTAGAACCCTGATCCACAATGTAGAACCCAGTTGCCAACCAAACTAGAAATATGACAATAACTATTGGTAAAGGCTTTATTATCCCTGAATCCCCAGAGTTATCTGATGGCGGTTGAGAGCCATTCCCATTGTTTGTGTTTTTGGGTTTTAATTTAAAAACGTTGTTTACCTTAGATTTTAGATCTTTCACTAATTCATCTAAATCAGGCGGACCATCATTATTAGCGTTTTTAATTACATTTGAAATTTTGTTTCCAACAAATCCGAATAATTTAAGCATATTTTCCATTTCTTTGATTGATAAAATCTAGACTTCTTTCGACAATTGCTTTCTTTAAAAATTCAATTCCATCACCGTTAATGGCTGATAACTGAACCCGATTGATTTTACCATACTCATCTCTATCATATCCAGCGTTAAGCTTTATTTTATCTATTTGATTTAATACTAGTATCTGTTGAATATTGTTTGCACCAATTTCGTTCAAGATTTTATCTACTTGAATAATTTGTTCCGCCTTATTTGCGTTACTTATATCAACAATATGCAAAAGTAAGTCAGCATCTGATGCCTCTTCCAATGTTGACTTGAATGCTTCAATGAGTGTCGTCGGTAATTTTTTGATAAATCCTACCGTATCCGAAATAACAAGATCATGCCCATACTCAATAAATAATTTACGTGAAGTAGTGTCAAGTGTTGCAAATAACTTGTTTTCAGCTAATATTTTCTCACTTGTTAGTTTATTGAATAAAGTGGACTTACCGGCATTAGTGTATCCAACAATCGCAATAGTAAATACTTTTGACCTTCTTCGTGCGCTTCGTTGATTCGCTCTTTGTTTTTCAAGCTTTGTTAATTTAATTTTAAGCTGCTTTATTCTCTGCCCAAGCATTCTTCGATCAAGTTCGATTTGCTTTTCACCGGGACCACCCCTCACACCTATACCTCCTTTTTGCCTTTCCAGATGGCTCCACCCTTTTGTTAACCTTGATGACAGATGGTTTAGATGAGCTAATTCTACTTGCATTTTTCCCTCATGACTCTTTGCTCTCATTGCAAAGATAAATAAAATCAAGGCTGTGCGATCATATACTCGCATAGAAGTTGCTTTTTCAATGTTTCTCTCCTGTGAGGGAGTAAGTTCATGGTTGAAGATAATTGTCTTTATGTTTTCTGCGGTCTTAATTTGAAGTAATTCTTTTAATTTTCCTGAACCGATGAAAAATTTAGCATCAGGAAACTTTCTTTGACTCTCAACTAATTCAACAACTTTAAAGCCTGCACTAAAGGCAAGAAGTTTAAATTCACTCGTATTCTCTTTATGGTCAATATCATCAATATTAAGACTAACTAATATCGCACTTTCACCATTCTTAGGTCTTTCAAACATTTCTATGATGGAGTTATGCTCACTTTCTTGGATGGAACAATGGTTGAAATAGAATGTTTGTAGATAAGCTGGGGTGCTTGGCCGTTTAACACAATGATAGATTGATCAAACGAGTGGATATTGCCTTGCAATTTTATTCCATTTAACAAATATATTGAGACAGAAATATTTTCTTCTATCACTTTGTTTAAAAAATTGTCCTGTAAATGCATATTAATATTTTCTTTATAAAATTTTAAAGGCAGTCGCTGACCCTTACTTTTAACTCGTCAAGGCCTAAGACGTATATTATACTCCCTATGTTAGGTGTATTAAGATTTCCTGCAACCCTCACTCGGAGAGGCATTGCAATTTCAGGAAACTTTAACCCATTGTTTTTTACAAAATCTTTTATACATTGATTAATGTCATCCTCTTGCCACTTTATGCGTTGAAGACTATCGACTAATGCTTTAATATTTTTTCTACTCACTTCATTTATATACTTTGACTCTAACTCTATATCAATCTCAGGTTTTTTAAAAAAATAAACAATATTTTCAAAAAGTGTATTTAGGTTCGTTTCTCTATCCTTATATAAATTAAGCGCATTGCGAATAATTTCTTTATTATTGGCTGGGCAATTAATTTGATTAAGCTTTAAAGCGGCCATTTCTGTCAACTTGTTGATATCGTATTCCTTTATATACTCTCCATTCAGCCAATCCAGCTTTGCCTTATCAAACTGAGCTGATGATGACGTGACATGCTCAAAATCAAACCATTCACAAAAGCTTTCCATAGAAAACTTTTCATCATCACCATGTGACCAACCCAGTCTAGCAAGATAATTATTTAAGGATTCGGATAGATAACCGTCTTCCTTATACTGCATAACGTTAACCGACCCATGTCTCTTTGAAAGCTTTTGACCATCTGGCCCATGGATCATTGATAGGTGTGCGTAATTTGGAATTGGAGCTTTTAAAGAATTTAGCAGATTAATCTGTCTTGGGGTGTTATTGATATGGTCGTCTCCCCTGATTACATGAGAAACATCCATATCCCAGTCATCAATAACCACACAAAAATTATAAGTTGGTGTTCCGTCTGACCTTGCAATAATAAAGTCGTCTAACTCTTCATTATTGATATTAATTTCACCTTTTACTAAATCAATCCACTTAACAATGCCTGTTTTCGGATTTTTAAATCTTATTGTGGGAGAGGCATCTTTAGGAGGCTGTGGTAAAGCCTTACCATACTCTGGCCTCCAACGACCATCATAACGGGGCTTATCTCCTTTTTTTATCTGCTCATCTCTCAGATTATCAAGCTCTTCTTTGGAAGCGTAACAATAGTAAGCATCCCCACTTTCAATCATGGTATTTATATATTTTTTATATAAATCTAAGCGTTTCGTTTGATATTGTATTGTTTTATCATGTTCAAGTCCTAACCATTTCATGCCGTCTAATATTGCATTGATAGCATTTTCTGAAGATCTTTCAATATCAGTATCTTCAATTCTTAGTAAAAAATCGCCCTTGTTTTTTTTCGCATAAGCATATGAAAATAATGCCGTCCTGACACCACCAACATGTAGGTATCCTGTTGGGCTTGGAGCAAATCTAGTGACTACCTTCATAAAATAATCCTTATTTTAATGAATAGAATCATGAAGAAAATAAATGATGGCTACCCCAAGCAATATAAATGATATTTGCTTTATAGAATCTTTCGCATCTGTTTTCTCATGAAGATCTGGAATAAGATCTGATATTGCAACATATATCATACTTGACGCAGCAATTGCTAAAACATAAGGAACAAGATTCTCCATTACACTAAGGATATAAAATGATAAAAGACCTCCTAATAATGTTGCAAAACTTGAGGCTATATTCCACATATACGCCTTAAACTTAGATAGACCTTGATGCAAAAGCACTGAAAATATGCTCATTTCTTGAGGTAAACAATGAAGTAACATTGAGAGGGCAGTAATTAAACCAAGTTTAATATCAACCAAAAATGCACTCGCAATTAATATGCCATCAACGAAGTTATGAAATAAATCACCAATAACAATAATACCGCTATTTCCAATGGGTTTACTTTGCTTTGATTGTGTATCGCATTCAGTATGTTTGTGACAATGAGAACCATGGCAATGACGCCATATCATTAACTTTTCTAGAATAAAAAGTATCAGTATTCCAATCAATACCGTAAAACTAATATCATGGAAATTATTATTTGAAGCCTCCATTGCATGAGGAATAATTTCAAGAAATGAGGTAGTTAATAGCGTTCCTACAGCCAAACTCACTAAATTGTTTGTTAAAGCTGCATTAGCATTCTTGAAAATTATGCTGGCAAGTAGGAGGCTCATTAATCCTCCAGCGAATGAAACAGCTATGATCCAATATAGAGCCATTGTTTATCCATAAAAAAGTAACCTATTATAGTTTGAAGTTAGATAAGATGAAATAAAATTATGCTTCCATCCATATTAATGAAGTCATTCTTTCTTTAGAAGCCTCCCTTCGATATGAGTAATAATTATTAGAATTTTTATAAGTACAGAGATTCTTCGTAATGTATATTTTTTCTACACCTAAGCTAAGTAACTTAAGCTGTGCTACTTTAAGCATAGAAAGAAAAAATTTACCATTCGCGCCATGTTTAAATGCCTCATCAGTAGTTGAGTCATTCTCCAAAAAAATATTTCTTACTTCAGGCCCTACCTCAAAACATTCTTGGCTAATATGAGGGCCAATCCAAACTATAATTTTTCCTTTAGCGTTAATTTTTTTTAAGGTGTTTTCAATAATGCCAGACGATAGACCTCTCCAACCTGCATGAATAGCAGCAACAAAACTCCCCTCTTCATCTGTAATCAATAAAGGCATACAATCAGCTGTTCTGATTGAGCAGATCACTCTGGGATGCTTTGTATATGCAGCATCAGCATCACGATCATCACTTGGTAATTCAATTGATGTATTACTATGTGATTGATTTAATCCTATTGCTTTTTTGTTGATAAATTCAAGACCAAAATTAGTTGATAATTTTATTTTGTTTAAATGTGAAGATTCTTTTCTAGGATTAGTATTTCTAGTTGTTTGTAAGGCAAAAATATTTTTTGGGACAATCCATTCGGGTTCAAATATATTTATATTATCCATACAAATAGGTATTAAGGAGAAATTGAGCTTTCTTGTCTAATTAAATCAAGAAGGCTTTTCATATCTTCTGGGAGATCAATATCCCAACGCATATGCTTTTTCATATTTGGATGAATTAATCCTAATGAACTAGAATGAAGGGCTTGCCTAGGAAAGTTAATTGTTGCTTCTTTCAGAGTAAATGAAATCTCTTTTGTTGGAATAATTTTCTTGAGCCCATAAGTCTGATCTCCAACTATAGGAGATGTATTATGATTCATGTGTACCCTTATCTGATGTGTTCTCCCTGTCTCAAGTTTGCATCTCAAGTAGCTATGCATTATAAATCGCTCCAGAACTTCATAATGTGTCACTGCATTCTTTCCGTTATTTTTGTTTATAGCCATTTTTGTTCTAACAGATGGGTGACGCCCAATAGGAAGATCAATTGATTTATTTATAAGTACTTGGCCCCAGACGATCGCCCGATACTCTCTAAATACTTTTTTTGATTGTAATTGTCTGATAAGGCTTAATTGTGTAATTTCATCTTTTGCGATAACCATTAGACCCGTTGTATCTTTATCGAGACGATGGACAATTCCACACCTTGGTAAAGATTTATTTTTAGGAAAGTGAAATAAAATGGCATTCAATATAGTTCCACCCCAGTTGCCAGCAGCGGGATGAACTACCATATTCTTATCTTTATTAATTACAAATAAATTTTCATCCTCATAGACAATATTAAGTGGAATATTTTCTGCTTCAAATTGTAATATTTTTTCGTCTTGTTGCACCTCAATACTAACTTTCTCTCCACCTAAGACAATGTCCTTTGAAGAGATTTTTTTATTTTCGAGTAAAATAAATCCAGATTTAATCCACACTTGAATCTTTGCTCTTGAATAGATTGACATCAACTCTTGAAGTGCAATATCTACCCTTTTACCAGTTGATTTCTTAGGTATGATTAACTCTAATTTTTCTTGCTTCATAAGGTATAATTTACATCATCACAATGATTAATCAACCTATGAAATTAATTTCAACATTAGCACTTACTTTTCTTCTATCAGGTTGTTTTTTCTTTGGCGATCCCGTTGAATTTGACGAAACTACTGGGCAAACACCTCAATGGATACTCTCTAGAGGTGAGGCTTATGCAAGCAACAGTGACTGGCCATCAGCAATAAGAGTTTTAGAAAAAGGAGAGCAACGTTACCCAAACTCAAAGCTTGCTCCACAATTTAAATTAGATCTGGCTTATTCGTATTATAGATTCTCTGAAGATGCAGAAGCCATTGCTATGCTCGATAAATTTATTAGGCTTTACCCAAACCATCCAACTGTTGATTATGCATATTATCTTAAAGGGGTCGTTCTTTTTGTGGATAGAAACTTGCTAGACAAATTCACTTTACAAGATATTAGCGATCGCGATGTTGCCCCCCTAAAGGACAGCTTTCTTACCTTTAACATTATTGTAGAGCGATATCCTGATAGTAAATACTATGACGATGCTTTGATTCGAATGACATACCTAATGAATAAAATGGCAGAACATGAAATTCATGTTGCAAGATACTATATGAAACGGAAGGCCTATATAGCTGCTCTTAATCGGGCACAGTCTGTACTGAAAGAGTTTCCACAAACTATTCACCAAGAAGAAGCTTTAATTATTATGATTAGTGCTTATGAATTTCTTGGAATTCAAGATCTTCAGAAGGATACTGAAGAAATACTTAAATTAAATTATCCTAATAGTAAATTTCATACAAAAGATCTTCAAGCTCAGAAGAAAAATTGGTGGAATATTTGGGATAGCCTTTATGATTAATTAGAAACGTTTTTTTTATTCAATTTTTCTCTAAATTCATTTTTAATTTTTCTTCTAGTTACAAGACCAGTTTTCTTTGGCTTCAAATCTTTTTTATCAAAAGGATTTTCAGAATTTTTTAGTAAAACTTTGATCGGTGTACCAACCAATTGAAATGATTTTCTAAAAAAAGACTCCAGAAAAACAAGATAATCTTTTTTTATTTCATTTAAATGATTACCATGAATAATGATTTGTGGGGGATTCAAACCGCCTTGATGCGCATATTTCAATTTTGGCCTTATGCCCTTAATAATTTTTGGCGGATGCGCAATTAAAGCATTCTCAAGCACAGAGTTAATTTGTGGAGTTGAGAGTTTTTTTTGTGATGATTGATATGCTTTTTTGATAGCTCTCATCATTTCTGAAAAACCTGTTTTATTAATTGCTGAAATAAATACCACCTCAGCAAAATTAACAAAAGAGAGTTTTCTATCTATCTGGTTTTTTATCTTATCTTTTTCATATACATCTAATAAATCCCATTTATTAATAACGACAACCAAAGACCTTCCTGTTTCGATTACAAACGCAAGAATATGCAAGTCTTGGGCTGAAAGCCCATCTTTTCCATCTATGAGTAAAACCGCAATGTTCGACTGCTCTACAGCACTTAACGTTTTAATAATTGAAAATTTTTCTATCGTTTCAAATACCTTTCCTTTTTTCCTAATACCTGCAGTATCCGTTAAGGTATAAGAATCTTTTCCCCAAAAAAATTCTGTTGAAATTGCATCTCTTGTTGTTCCAGGTTGGTCAAATGCAATAAATCTATCTTCTCCAAGCAATCCATTAATGAGGGTAGATTTTCCAACATTGGGTTTACCAACTATCGATATTTTTGGATGGTTTTCATCCTCAATCTCTTCATCGCCGACTTCATCAAACGTCAATAAAAAATCTTTCAGCGCTGAAATACCTTCTCCATGCGCAGAAGACAGTCTAACTAAATTTGAAAACCCCAGTGAATAAAAATCTACGAATGCTTTTTCATCAAGAATTCCTTCAGCTTTGTTTACTGCAATAATCTTTGGCTTCTCATTCTTTCTAATAATGTCAGCAATATGTTCATCGGTTGGATGCAATCCCTTCCTGGAATCAACCATAAAGATAATAATATCGCTTTCATCAATTGCTTGTTTTGTTTGGAGAGCCATTTCCTGAACAATGCCCTCCTTATTTTTTGGCTCAAACCCTCCCGTATCAACCAGTAAAAATTGACAATCTTGAATCTCTAATTTTCCATAGTGCCTATCTCTTGTGAGACCTGGCATATCAGCCACGATTGCATCTCGAGTGTTCGTTAAACGATTAAATAAACTTGATTTACCTACATTAGGCCTACCAACTATGACGATACTCTTCATTTTATTTGACCAACTAATTAATTTTTTAAACTAAATCTAATAACAATTTTTTCTTTTTCTATTACCCTTATTCCTAATGTCACCTTCTTCAACATCACACATTTCGTTTGTTGGAGCTTCAGTAGCTTCAGTAGCTTCAGTAGCTTCAGTAGCTTCAGTAGCTTCAGTAGCTTCAGTAGCTTCAGTAGCTTCAGTAGCTTCAGTAGCTTCCATACTATTTTCATCGATATCTTGTTGTTCATCAATGTTATCTTCTGCTTCTTCTTGTGAAACTTTTTTTAATTGTATATAGAAAACATTGCCATCTAAATCAATTCCTAAGATTTTATTATCACCAATAGAATAAATATTTTTCCCTATAGGCACATCAGATGTTATTTGAGCTCTCCCTTCAACAACACCTGTTTCTGAATTTAAAAGATGTAGGTAGCCATCAAAATCACCCACGGCAATATAATCGCCTACAATAATTGGGTTAGTTATTCTTCGATACTGTAAATCGGCATTTCTCCAATTTGTTTTTCCATTTTTTTTTGAATCTAAGGAGTAGAGTGAATCACTCTTATGAGCTAAATAAATATCAAAGCCATCAAAGGCAATATCATTAAAGCTTGAAATTTTTCGAGTCCATACGATACTTGCGTTCCTTCTGTCAATTGCTGATAAATCACCCGATGTTGAAACTGCATAAACTTCAGCATCATTAATTATTGGTTTACTTAAGACATCACTGAGTCTATCAATATCTGTTACTCCTTTTATTTGAGATATATTTGCCTCCCATATAAATGCACCACTTTTTTGATGTACTGCTACAATTTTTCCTGCACCAAATCCACCATAAATAACTCCATCTGAAAAGGTTAAAGAGGATGTCCCATTGAAAGCTAAGGGAGGTGATGAATGTCTATATCTCCAGTCAATATCGCCTTGCTTTAGATCAATTTGTAAAATTTCATAGTTGGCAAGCCTAATGTAGGCTTTCTGATTATTAATGACTGGTGAAGTTAAAGCCTCACCATCAACAAATATCTTCCAAATTGCATTACCTTTACTATCAAGGCACCAAAGATAACTATCCTCCGTAATGAATAGAATATTTTCAAAATCTCCACCTACACCCATCACTATTTCTTCAGAAATCTCTTTTTCCCAAATAGTTTCACCAGTTGCGATTTGCATTTTTCGCAAACTACCATCGCTAGTAGCGGCTATCACAAACTCTTCAGAAAATATAAGATTAAGGTTATTTGCATCATTATCGCCAATTTTATTCTCCCAGATTAGCTCTATAGAAGCCTTTTTGTCATAGGGTTTTATTTCAGTCGGGATATTATTAAATTCATCTGCAAAATATTGATCATCCATTTGATCAACAAAGTCTTCAACTGGTCCAAAAACGCAGCCAAATAAGAGAGATATAAGAAATATTAGAGGAATTAACCTCATTGACTAATTGAATTTAATTTATTCTCAATTACTTTATGAAGTTCTCCTTGACCACCAAAATAACTAAGAGCAAGTTCATAAGATTTGATTGCATTATCTTTGTCACCCAATGCGAGGTAGATATCGCCTTTTAAATCATTTGCTAAGCCAATATACCCATCAGTTATGATTTTATTTGCTACCTGAAGAGCTTCGTCTAGTTTATCCTGAACCAGATATAAGTTACCTAAGAGATAATTTGCCATAGATTGTATTGATGACTCGATATTTTCACCTGAAGCCCAAACAAGCTCATTAGCTGCGGCAGAGTAATCTCCAGTTTCTACTAAAAGCTTAGAATAATAAATGGTTGCACGGCCGGCATAGGGTGAATTATTAAACTCATTTTGAAGTCTAGCTACTTTTAATTTAATTTCATCAATATTATCGATTTTGGATACGAGTACATCTTGGAAAAGTTGAGATGCTTCTTCAGCTTTAGATTCATTGGCTCTTATAAGATATTGGTATGCAAAAAAAGCTGCTAGAAATACTATTATTGCTGAGAATATTTTAATTTTATGTAAATTATAAAAATTCTTAAAATACTCTGATTGTTGTTCATCGTTATCAAATGCCATATATTTTAATTCCTTTTTGAGATTAATCCTGGAATAGATTGGATTAAGTCTTTTGTGTACTGGTTTTTCGGATTTTTGAAAATTATATCAGTTTTTCCTTCTTCGACGAGCTTTCCATGTCTCATTACCATGACATCATCTGCAACATGTCTTACTATCCTTAAATCATGAGTGATAAATAAATAAGTGAGTCCAAACTCTCTTTGTAAGTCTTTTAAAAGCTTTAATATCTGAGCTTGGACAGAGACATCAAGCGCTGAAACAGGTTCGTCACATATCACTAATTTCGGTTCAAGAATAAGCGCTCTAGCGATACCAATTCTTTGCCGTTGGCCACCTGAAAACTGATGGGGGTATTTTTTTAAATCAGACACCTTCAGCCCAACACGCTCAATAAAATTCTTAATTTTTTTTCTACGAGCATCACCATCTTGATAGTTATGGATAAGAAGTGGCTCCTCCATAATTTGTAAGATGCTTAATCGAGGGTTTAGGGAAGCATAAGGATCTTGAAAAATCATCTGAATATCTTTTCTAACACTCTTTAATTTCTCCCCTTCAAGGCTCAGCAAATCAATACCGTCGAACTTAATACTGCCTTTATCAAGATTTACAAGACGCACTAAACTTTTAGCAAGTGTTGATTTTCCACTACCCGATTCGCCTACGACAGCCATCGTCGTCCCTTGGTTGATAGAAAAACTTACGTTATCAAGAGCGTGAATATTTGTCCTTACCCTAGAAAAAAATCCTTGTGTTTGCACATAGGTTTTTGATAGATTGGTCGTTTGAAGTAACTTATTCATAAACGTTGTATTGCTCTATCTAATTTTTCATAATCTATTGGAGTTAATTGTTTTTTCCCTAATGCATCTGGAACACATCCTAGTAAAGCTTTTGTATATGGGTGTTTTGGTTTTTTAAGTACATGATTTACTTCTCCTCTTTCAACAATTTTGCCCTTAAACATAACAATCACATCATCAGCGATATCCTCAACAACGCCAAAATCATGAGTAATAAATAACATAGACATATTTAACTTTCTTTTAAGATCGTCTAACAGTTTGAGAATTTGAGCCTGAACTGTTACATCAAGAGCAGTGGTAGGTTCATCTGCAATAAGTAACTTAGGATTACAAGACATTGCCATTGCAATCATAACTCGCTGCCTCTGCCCTCCTGATAATTCGTCAGGATAACTATTAACTCTTTCAACTGGAATCCCAACAAGTATTAATAATTCTTCAACTTTTTTATTAATTTTATTATTTGGTAAATCAGAATGAACAGCTATGGCCTCTTTGATTTGATAACCTATCGTTAAAACTGGGTTCAGTGAAGTCATGGGTTCCTGAAAAATCATGGCGATATCAAGACCTCTCTTTTGTCTAATTTCAAGCTCACTCATTTTGCAAATATCTTCATTATTAAATAAAATTTCTCCTGACATTTTTAGTTGAGGTGAGAGCAGTCTTATGATCGAAAGTGCCGTTAGGCTTTTGCCACTTCCAGATTCACCAACAATACATGTTGTTTTTCCCTCTTTTACAGAAAAGGAGATACCATCAACCAAATATAAGTTAGTATTTACTTTAGTTTTAATTGATAAGTTATTAATTTTTATGATATCTTTTTTCATATATTTAAATATTATTTTTTATAAAACTTAATATGTCTTTCTCTTTCAATTCTATTTGAGAGCCATCTTTGCGAATAAGTTTCACTTGAATGAGATTGTTTTTTAACTCATCTTCCCCAATAATAAGTGCAATTTTTGCGTTACTTTTATCAGCTTTTTTCATTTGTGATTTAAAACTTGCTGAGTCAAGGTTTACGGCAACTTTATAATCTTGATCTCTTAAGTATTCTGCAATCGTAAAAGACTTATCTCTCGATTCATTACCTAAATTTACGATATAGATATCTGGATGAATATTGTTAACCAAATTTGCATTTTCAAGTAATAAAATAATTCTTTCAATACCAATCGCAAAACCACATGCTGGAGTTGACTTCCCCCCAAGCCTTTCTACTAAGTAGTCATAACGTCCGCCGCCTGCAACGGTACCTTGACTGCCCAAATCAGTTGTAATCCATTCAAAAACTGTTCTATTGTAGTAATCTAAACCTCTAACCAGTCTTTTATTTAATTGAAAATCAACCTGATTGTCCTTTAAGATCTGACAAAGTAAATTAAAGTGATTTTTTGCATCCTCATTTATGGAGTCAATCAATTTCGGCGCTTTTTCAAGCATATCCTGCATCTGTAGATTTTTACTATCTAATATTCTCATTGGGTTTTTATGCAGCCTTCGCTTTGCATCATCATCAAGGATCTCTAAATTTTTTTCAAAATAATCAATTAATTCTTTTCTATATTGCTCTCTGTCCTCCTTATCTCCAATAGAGTTTATCTCTAGGCGAATTATTTTCTCTAAACCAAGCGTTTTCCATAATCTGCTGAGCATAATTATCTGTTCCGCATCACTTGAGGGATCTGTTAAGCCAAATGATTCAATGCCTAGCTGATGAAATTGCCTTTGCCTTCCCTTCTGAACATTCTCATGTCTGAACATAGGGCCCCTATAAAAAAGCTTTATTGGTCCGTTATAAGTCAAACTACCTTGTATAACAGCCCTTACACATCCAGCCGTGCCCTCTGGCCGCAAGGTCAGCTTGTCCTTATTTAACTTATCTGTCCAGCTATACATTTCCTTTTCAACAATATCAGTATGGGTACCGACACCCGCTTCAAATAATTTTGTTGCCTCAATAATAGGAAGCCCAATCTCTTCATACCCATATTGGTCAAAAATGGAAAGGCACTGTGATTCAAAATAACGCCAGATCTTTTGAGCATCTGGGGTTACATCGTAAAACCCTTTTATAGATTGAATTTTATTAGCCATTTAAGAGTTATTTTTTCTCATAATTGTTTTGGATGTAGTTTTCAATAATACCTTTAAAATCATCACTAATTGAAGAGCCTTTTAATGTAACTGTTTTTATTCCATTTTCATAAACAGGCGCTATCGGAACTTCACCCGTACCCGGCAAGCTGATACCAATATTGGCCATTTTTGACTCTCCAGGACCATTAACAACGCAACCCATTACCGCTACGTTCATATTTTCAACGTTATTATATTTCTTTTTCCATGCTGGCATAGTCTTTCTTAAATAGCTTTGTATTTCACCAGCCAATTCTTGAAAATAAGTTGAAGTTGTTCTTCCACAACCCGGGCAGGAGATAACAAGAGGTGTAAAAGATCTTATACCCATAGTTTGCAATAACTCTTGTGCAACGATGACTTCTTTTGTTCTCGATTCTTTTGGTTCAGGGGTTAGTGAAATTCGAATTGTATCACCTATCCTATGCTGCAAAAGATACCCCATTGAAGCTGCAGAAGAAACAATTCCTTTTGACCCAATACCTGCCTCTGTAAGCCCTAAGTGGAGGGGGTAATTACATCGTTTTGAAAGGTTTGTATAAACTTCAATTAAATCTTGAACATCACTTACCTTGCACGAGACAATAATTTTATTATTCGCAAGTCCTAATTCCTTTGCAGCATTAGCGCTATCTATAACCGATCTTATTAAAGCTTCTTTCATAACTGATTGAGATGTTAATGGATTTTTTAACTTTCCATTCTCATCCATTAACTTTTTTAAAAGGTCTTGATCCAAACTACCCCAATTAACACCTATACGAATAGGTTTATCAAAATCTATTGCAATATTAATCATTGCTGCAAATTGCTCGTCGCGCTTACTTCCCTTGCCAACATTACCTGGATTGATTCGATATTTATCAAGGGCTTTTGCGCAATCTGGATATTTTTCTAATAATTTATGCCCATTGAAATGAAAATCACCCACAATAGGGGCATTGCATCCATTATCGAGTAATTCTTTTTTTATATCAGAGACTGCTTTAGCTGAATCCTCATCATTAACTGTAACTCGAACAATCTCTGAGCCAGCGCGCCAGAGTTCTAATATTTGAGCAACCGTTTCTTTTTTATCAAACGTATGAGTATTAGTCATCGACTGAATCACAATAGGAGCTCCACCGCCCACTGCAATATCACCTACCATTACTTGTATTGTATTTTTTTTAATCATATTAACTGAAGCCGTTGCGTTCTCTTTGTTTTATCTTGAACCTGTCCTGCAAGCTGTCCACACGCAGCATCAATATCATCCCCACGAGTTTTTCGAATTGTTGTCACGATACCTTCATCCATTAAAATTTCTTGGAAAGATTTAATGGCTATCCTTTTTGAGCACTTGTATCCACTTTTTGGAAATGGATTAAATGGGATTAAATTAAGCTTTGATGGAACATCTTTAATTAGCTTAATAAGTTCTTTGGCTTGTTCAGCTGAATCATTTATACCCTCAAGCATTACATACTCAAATGTTACGAAGTCTCTTGGTGCTCTTTCTATATATCTAATGCAAGAAGACATAAGTTTATCGAGAGGATATTTCTTATTTATTGGAACAATTTTATCTCTAAGTTCGTTATTTGAAGCATGAAGAGAAATGGCAAGAGAAACTGGACAATCAAGACTTAATTTGTCAATTGCAGGAACTAGGCCACTAGTCGATAAAGTAACCTTTCTTCGGCTTAAGCCATAAACAGCATCATCTAACATCATTTCTAATGCATGAACGACATGCTTGTAGTTTGCTAAGGGTTCTCCCATCCCCATCATCACAACATTCGTGATAATGCGCTCATCACTCTTTAACAGCTTATAATTTTCTTGCTCACGGAGTTTGTTGTTAGCTAGCCATAACTGCCCTATAATCTCAGCTGATGTTAAATTTCTATTAAAGCCCTGTCTGCCCGTAGAACAAAATGTGCACTCTAGAGCGCAACCCACCTGAGATGAAATACAAAGTGTGCCACGATTTTCTTCTGGAATAAAAACGGTTTCAATGCCATTTTTTGTCCCCATATCTAATAACCATTTACGTGTTCCATCATAAGATAGATGATCTAATTCAATTGCAGGAACTTCAATTTTTGCTATTTCTTTCAAAGATTCACGAAATGTAATAGCTAAATCCGTCATTTTAGAAAAATCTTTTTCTCCAAAATGATATATCCACTTCAACAATTGTTTTGCACGATAAGGTTTGTGACCAAATTTTTTAATGTATTCGGTTAATTCATTACAGTTTAAATCGAGTAAATTATCCAAAAGAATTTAACCAAAGAAATAGTTAATCTCTATTTTAGCATTTTCTAATGAATCAGAACCATGAACAGCATTTGCATCTATACTATCAGCAAAATCTGCTCTAATAGTCCCAACATCTGCTTCCTTAGGGTTGGTTGCACCCATCAATTCCCTATTTTTCAAAACTGCATTATCACCCTCTAATGCTTGGATCATTACTGGGCCCGAGGTCATGAATGTTACTAAATCGTTAAAAAAGGGTCTTTCCTTATGAACTGCATAAAAACCTTCTGCTTCCTCTTGTGTAAGATGAACCATCATTGCCTTAATAATTTTTAAATTAGCTTTTTCAAATCTTGTGTATATTTCTCCAATTACATTCTTTGAAACCGCATCAGGCTTAATGATTGATAGTGTTTGTTCAATTGTCATTTTAAAATTCTCCGGAACATTTATTAAATAAATCTGCTAAAAGAGCGTTAAAATAACATTTTTAAGCTATAAAATAAATTAAATTTAATCAATATTAATTATGTTCCTTACAATTGCCTTCTATCATTTCGTAAGTCTTGAAAATATCAAACAATTTCAACCATTTATTCAAAAATTTTGTCAAAAAAATAACATTAAAGGTACTATTTTATTAGCATCTGAAGGTATTAATGGCACCATATCGGGTCAAGATATAAGTATCCATAATTTTCTCAGATTTATAAGAGATGATTCATTCTTTAATGATAATTTTAAAAATTTAGAGCATAAGGAATCATGGGCAGAAAAAAATCCTTTTTACCGAATGAAGGTCAGATTAAAAAAAGAAATTGTTGCCCTTGGGGTTGATGGTATCAGTCCTACAAAAAAAGTAGGTAAATATGTTACCCCAGAAGAATGGAATAACCTTATTAAGGACCCTAATACGATTGTTATCGACACTAGAAATAATTACGAAGTAGACATCGGTACATTTAAAAATTCAATTAATCCAAAGACAGAATCATTTAGAGAATTTCCCGCATATGTAGATAATAATCTTAAAAATAATAAATCCAAAAAAGTTGCTATGTTTTGCACTGGAGGTATTCGTTGTGAGAAAGCAACCTCATTAATGCTAGAAAAAGGTTTTAAAGATGTATATCACCTCAAAGGAGGTATCTTAAAATATTTAGAAAATATTCCTCAAGAGCAAAGTTTATGGGAGGGTGAGTGTTTTGTATTTGATCAGCGTGTCGCCGTAACTCATGGCTTAAATGAGGGTCAGTATGATCAATGTTATGCTTGTAGACATCCATTGTCCCCTAGCGAATTGATATCAAAAAAATATGATAAAGGTATTTCGTGTCCATATTGCTTCAATAAGCTGAGTGATAAAAAGCAGGCTGGAGTAATTGAGAGACAAAAACAAATGGTGTTAGCAAAAGCTCGAGGAGAAAAACATATTGGTGATAATCAAAATAAAAAATAAGGAAAGTTCATGACAAAAATTAGATGGGGTATTGTGGGTGCAGCTAGAATTAATGAACGCATTATGCCTGCTATAGCAAAATCGAAACTTGGTGAGCTAATTGCTATCGGCAGTAGACGTAAAGGCGCAGCCCAAGAGTGCATTTTAAAGTACTTACCAGAATATGAAGACAAAGTCTCATGCTTTGATGGTCTCGACCAGGTAATCAATCATGACAGGGTAGATGTAATATATATCCCTCTAGCAAATGAGGAACATACTGAAGTTGCATTAAAAGCTATTAGGGCAAAAAAAAATGTGCTTATCGAAAAACCCATGGCATTAAAATCTGAAGAAGTCATCATGATTCATGATGAAGCAATAAAAAATAATGTAAAAATAATGGAGGGTTTTATGTATGCATTTCATCCACAATTCGATCGAATAAATAATATTATTCAATCAAATATTTTAGGTGAAGTTAATTATGCACATTCAATGTTTTCATTTCCGATTCAACCTGCAAGATTTTATCGAATAAATCGTCCAATTGATAATGGTGGAGGCGCACTTTGGGACATTGGTCCTTATGCAATTCATACGGTTAGGCAATGTTTCAAAGAAAATCCAATTAAAGTTCAAGCAATAGCTAAGATTAACGATCATGGAGCAGATATCTCAACTACAGGCATAATTCATTTTGAAAACCATAAACGTGCAACCTTTGATATCAGTTTTGAATGTACACGAAGGTCTGAATTTCAAGCTTTTGGGCAACTTGGAAGTGTATTTTGTCCAACTGTCTGGCAACCTGAGGACAAAACAGCCAAAATAGTTTTTACTACAGAAAGCTCTGGGATAAATGAAGAAGTTGTTCCAAAAGCAAATCACTTTGTGAGCGAGATTGACCATTTTAATAAGGTAGTGCAAAACCAATTAAAACAAAAACTAGATAGAGCGGATGCTATATGGAATGTTAAAACACTAGAGGCAATTTCTAAAAGCATTTCATCAGGTAATTGGGAAGATATTTAATGTCAAGATTATGGATATTTGACTTCGATGGTACCTTGGTAGATTCTGAACCTGGAATAAAAAAATGCTATTTAAACGTAACAGAAAAATTAGCACCCTCAAGAGTAAGTTTTGCTGAAAATATTTTAATAGGTCCAACATTATTGGAAACTGCAAGCCTTATACTCGACAATAAGAACAAAGAGCTAGTCACTAAATTCATAGAGTTATTTACTCAAGAATATGATCAAAAAATCTTACTTCAAACCAAACCATATAAATATGCTACAGAAGTTTTAAGTTACTTAAAAAACAAAAATGATGAGATAGTTATCGCAACGAATAAAAGAGGTAACCCCACTAGAAAATTAATTAATTTCTTTGGTTGGGATCATTTTTTTAACTGGATTGGATGTATGGATGATTTTAAAAACTATAAGAATAAATCTGACTTAGTAAAAAATGAGATTATAAATAAACGTGAGTATGAAGCAATATATTTTGTGGGAGATACGGTTAATGATGGAATTACAGCAAATGAAAATAATATCCCTTTTATATTTGCAAAGTTCGGCTATGGGAAAAAACAGGATTGGTCAAAAATAGAAATAACTAGAACAATTTCATCTCTTAAAGACATTAAAAAAAATTATTAATGTATTAAATTTTTGTATATAGCGTTAGGCCTCCCGCCCACTGTTCTGAAACTTGTTTTGTATGCTTTGAGAGCATTTGTGTCATACACCAAAATTCCATATGAGGCCCATACGCCTTAAGAACCAAAATTAATCTTTCATCCTTATGGACATAAGAAGACATACATAATATTGGAGTGTAGTGGTCTTTATCAATTAGCAATTCCGGTGAGGTTATTAAGGCAGCACTTATATCCATACCTCCACTTAAACATAATTTTATTCCTTTTGTCTTTGGAAGATTTTTTAATTGAGCTCTTTGCGAATCAATATCAAACTCTTGAAACACTTGCGGAAAATACCATCCTATTAAACCTTCTGAGCTGTCATCTATGAAATTTGTATAATTACTATCAGGATGAATGCTAATATTATTTTTCAATTCTGAATCACTTTGAAGTACAGCTTTAAAATGAGAGTTTGGAAACCTATCTGTAAATGAATCTTTTAAGGCGGGTAGTATGTTTTCCTCAAGATTTGTTCCTATATCATTAATTTTATTAGGATTAGAGTATATAAAGGGAATATGAACTCCATTAGCCATTTTAGAAAAATCATCATTTTTTTTAATTGAGTCTAGTAAATCTGTTGCTTTAGATTGAAAATGAGACAATGACAAGTCATCCGAACAGAGACCATACTTTTTTGCTCTTTGGAGAATTAATGCATAATCAATTTTCGGTTGATTTAATTTATAATAAAAGCTAGGTTTATCGCCAAACACCCTGTCTCCATGAGCTGGTAGACGGCGACCGAAATCATCAAACAGTTTCAAGAATATCTCCTAATTAAATAGATTTTATAGCAAAGATAGCTCTTCTATCATCTGCTAAAATTTCTGGCGGGCTAGGCGGATTGTCATTATTTTCTATTTCTGGAGTTTTACCAAAGCCATGTTCGTATGTTACTGGGAGTAAATGGCTTACATTTTTCTGATAATCTTGAACAGATTTATTATGGAAGCGAATAAAGTCCATATGCTCACCAATTATGCACTCGTCCCTATAAGGTCCAAGCCAACTATTCATCATCCCTCTATTAAGCACATCCTTAAGAGGCTCTTTAACAACATTGCCGATAGACAGATCCATATAAGGACATGGAACAATTTCTCCGTCGTGGTTAACTGTATTTATTCCTTTTACCGTAATACATCTTCCAGGTTGGCCGTAGGAAGGGCTCATATGAGTGAAAATATCATATTTTCCTTCTAAATATTTGAGTTGGTCCACATCCTCTTTTGTACAAACCCAAGTATCTTGTTCTCTAGCTGTTCCAACTGGCTTAGCTAAAGTTACATACAGAGGAATATCTTCATCCTTACAAAAACTGCAAAGGTCTTCAAATTCTTTTGAAAATACTCTATCTTTAATGATACATGTAGATATAAGTAATTCTAAATTTGCTGCCTTAGAAGCTTTAAGAGCTGTCATAACTCTCTTATAAGATCCTTTTTTCCCTCTAAATTCATCATGCTCTTCCTCTATCATGCTGTCTAAAGAAATTTGCACCTTATAACCTCCTAAACCAGCAAACCATTTTGCTTTTTCTTCATCAAAAGTCCAACCATTTGTATCAAGAATAATAAGATGTTTTTTTGGATCTAATGCCTCAATAAGCAAATCTAAATTTTTATCTAATAATGCTTCGCCTCCAGTTAGTACAAAACGAAAAATACCACATTCATCGGCTTGCCTTGAAAGCTCCCTATAATCATCAAGATCCATCTGGTGTCTAGGGTCCAACTTAACTCCTGTTTCTTTTTTGATATCACGAGTCATATAAGGCTCTTCACAACAATGTGCGCAATGAAAATTACATAGTGAACGGTTAATCTTTAAACGTAAAATTGGACTAATCTCACCATCAAGCATATTTTTAAAATATTGTTGAATTTTTTCATGAACTCTTGGACGCAGAACGCTTTGGTCTTTTCTTTTATTTTTTTCAACTAAAGATAAAGCCTCTTGATCTGCTAGGATTTGAAGCGAATCAGTCATAACTAACTCCCGTTAAATTGTATTTATTAGATATATTAAAATTGATTTACTAGAATTTTAGCATACATATTAGAAGTTTATTCTTTCAAGCTCAACAACTAAAGGCATTTTTCTCACTCTTGTATGAATTGCAATAATATATTCTCCCAACACACCTAAAAAAAACATTTGCATTGCACCAAAAAAGAAAATTCCGATCAACATTGGTGCAATTCCAAGGTCAAAAGTATCCCAATTTAATAATTTTGCAAATAAGAATAAAAGAGCTAGAGAAAAACTAATTATAGATAATATAAATCCCAACATAACCATCAATCTCAACGGAACGGTTGAATGATTTGTAATTCCTAATAGCGCAGCATCGTATAAAGAATAAAAATTATTCTTGGATACTCCTTTTTTTCTTTTTTCTTGTTTTAATTTAACTCTACCAATTGGAAATCCTATTTCTGCTAGAAGGCCTCTAAAGAAAGGATATGGGTCATCAATTTTTTTTAGAGCATCTAATACAACCTTGTCGTATAAACCCTCACCAGTTGCATTAATTATTGGCGGTACATTTGATATTTTTGAAAGAAGCTTGTAATACAAAGCTCTAAAATAGAATAGAATAGAAGACTCCTTAGATTCTGATTTTACCAACAAGACAGTCTTAAAGCCCTTTTCCCATTCCAATACTAAATCTTTAATAACTTCCGGCGGCGTTTGAAGGTCAGAGGCAATTTGAATTGCAGCATTTGCTTTCGTTTGCATCAATCCATAAAAAGGTGAGTTAAAGTGGCCAAAATTTCTAGAATTAACTATTAACTTTACACTTTTATCCTTCAGTATAATTCTTTTTATCTTCTTTACAGTTGAATCTTGAGAGTGATTATCAATAAAAATATGTTCAAAATTATATTTTCTAATTTTTGAAGTTACTGATTTAACCCTATTGTAGAGCTCCTGAACATTATCTTCTTCATTAAATGTTGGAGTTAAAATACTAATTATTTTTTTCATTGAAAACTAACCGCTTGTTCAGAAAAAAAGACAGTAACGCATTTGGAGCTAACATTAAGGCACCTCCTATTTCGTAACTGATACCATACAAATATAATATAGACAATCCAGATATTGTAAATAAATATATAAAGATATATACCATAACAAACTTAAGAATTAAGTAATTATTTGTTGATTTAAAAACAAACCTTCCAGTAGTAAAAAAATTAAAAATTATCCCAAGAATTGTTGATAGGAGCGCTGCAATTACAAAGTTGAAACCTATCAGAAGAAATAAAAGATAAATCCCATAACCAAAAATTGTATTTATAATTCCAATAAATATAAATTTAATAAATGTCTGATTTTCGTTCAAAGCTTTTTTAACGAATTTAAAAAACATATTTTAAGATTATTGTAATAAATGTCTTGTAATATAGAGCATATTAAAATAAACAACAAATTTAATATAAATAACAATTTTAAATCTAATAATTATTTCAAAGAGGAAATTTCAATCGTAAAAGTTAAAAAAGGGTACATAAGTATAATCGTCGCAGTTTATAATGACGAAAATAGGATTGGCTACTGCATTAAAAGTGTATTAAATCAAGACTTTAATAACTTTGAATTAATCATTGTGAATGATGGATCAACTGATTCATCAGGGAAAATTTCAAGAGATTTTGCTAAAAAAAATTCTCGAGTTTCTTTAGTTAATATTACAAACAGCGGTCCTAGCAACGCCAGGAATGTTGGAATAAAAAAAGCTAAAGGTGAATTTATTTTTTTTCTAGATTCTGATGATTATATTGAGACAGAAGCATTAAATTTATTATATTCACAGATAACTAAATCAAAAATTGATTTGGTTATTGGTAACTTCACAACACTTTTAGATAGCAAAAAAATAATACCTTCAAGAAATATTTTGCATTTCCCAAGATCAACAATCCTTTCAAGAAAAAAAATAAATACATACATCAATTTATATCTTCAAAGGCCAAATAAATATCCGCTTTTTGCATTCTCATGGGGCCGCTTGTTTAGAACAGAAATTATTAAAGAAAAAAAAATATTATTTAATAAAGATATGCGAACATTTGAGGATGTTGATTTTAATTTTAGGTATCTTTGCTATGTTGAAAATGCTTTTTACGTAAAAAAATCTATTATTAATCATATCATTTCTTCAACCTACTCCTCTGCAACAATGAATATTCCAAAAAATTATAAGAAATTCTTTGGTTATGGAATTGCCCTAGAAAGTGCGTCAAATTATTTACGGAAAAATAAAATAACCAAAAATATTATTCCAAACGTTGCTCATGCTTATTCAGCCTTTACCATTATTCAATTTATTCGGTTAGGGCTCCAATATAATAAGAAAAATAAAGTAATAATTAAAAAAATATTTTTTGAATTTGTAAATGACCCTTTACTCCAGGAAAAAATTTCACATTACTCACCTAACAAAGGCGATAGTGTGATTATCCCAGTACTTATTAAAATGAAATTTACTTGGCTTCTTATTCAATTTTGCAGAATTAAAGGAAAATTGAGATACTAGTTAGAGACTTTTTGTTATAATAGTAATTTGATACATGTAAATAATTGTTTATGAGCTTACTTGAAAATTATACAAAACAAGACTTAATTACAAAAATAGGTGCTCAGACGATACCTACCATAATTTATGGTGCTGGTGTTTCTGGCCAAGCCCTTCTTTTCGCTTGCAGAGAGTCTGGTATTAAGGTTGTAGGTTTCTGTGATAACAATATTAAAAAAAAGGGAAAATCGCTTCTTGATATAGAAATTATTCATACAGATGATATTAAAAGTAGATTTCCTAATGCAAATTGGCTCATAGCGTCTGCTGATATAACTGACATAAGGGATCATCTTATCGATTATGGTTATGATGAAACTAATCTTTACCCTGGGGCCACCCTTCTAAGAGATTACAATCTAGAAAATTTCTCTAAACATTATGAATCTTATAATGAAGAAGATAATGACAAAGGTTTTATTGAGTTTGCTGTTGCCAGCACAATTCAGTGTCATGATGGCTATCTAGATTCAAGTAAAGTTTTCATGCGTAGCGTAGATATTGTAGTTACTGAAAAATGTACAATGAAATGTGTAGATTGCTCTAATTTAATGCAATACTTCGAAAAACCTGAAAGTTATGAGATCCAAGAAATGAACGAAGCAATCGAAGCATTATGTTCAGTATCTGATGAAATTTTTGAGTTTAGAGTGATTGGTGGTGAGCCTTTTGTGAACAAAGAAGTCCACCTTGTAGTTGAAAAGCTCATAGCCGAACCTAAAGTTAAAAGAATTGTTATCTACACAAACGGTAATGTTATACCAAGAGATCACCAACTTGAATGTTTAAAACATAAAAAAGTATTATTTAACATAACCGATTACTCAAGATGTGGGGAAGAGGTTGAAGATGCGTATACAAAGAAACTATCAAGATTCCAACGTACAACGGATAAATTAGAACAAATTTGTATTGACAATCAAATAGATTACAGGAGACATCCACCTGAAAATTGGACTGATTGTGGGCGTATCGAGAAATTCAATAGGACTGAGGAAAAAAATCAAGAAGTATTCGACGCTTGTTGCTGTAAGAACCTTACAACATTATCAAAAAATGAGCTTCATAGATGTCCATTTTCTGCACAAATTACTAGATTAGACGTCTGTGATGAAAAAGTTGATTATGTTGATCTAACCGTCGCATCCGACATATCAGATAAGAGAAATGAAATACAGTCATTGTTAGAAAGTAAGGTTGCACTTAAAGCATGCGATTATTGTCCAGGGAGGGCTCTGCATGACCCGCAAATTACTCCAGCTGTTCAGATAAAAATGCCTCTTCCTTATGAGAAGAAGCAAAAAGCTTCAGCCTAATCGCTATACTTTTAGATAGGCTTTAAGCTTCTCTAAACATAAAAAATAACCATACTCAATAACACGTATCATTTTTGATACTAATAACAAGAAATGAAGATAAAATGTTTGCTTAAAAATTATTTTAATCATTTTATCTCTGCACTTATATCTCCCCTCAATCATAAAAGATGAACCATAAGATTTATTTGTATGGCTTTCGGGCCATATTCTAAAATCTGCTAACAATTCTTTATTAAAAACTAGTTTCTTTTCTTTAGCGTAGCAAGAAGTAATCATGAAATCTATGTCTGTAGTATAGGGAATATCATAAAATTTTGAGTTTTTAAAAAATTTTGTTTTTAATAATTGCGATGACGGAGTACCTAAATAGTTTCTATAGAAAATTGAGATGAGTAACTCAAAGCCAAAAAAACCATATGTTCTTCTACCAATTTGATTATTTTTTTCGTCAATGTACCTAATTCCTGAAGTAAAACCAGCGATTGCATCATCTGTTTTTTCGAGTGTATTAATTGCTATAAAAAGAAAATTCTTGTCCAACATATCGTCAGAACCTAATAACTTAAAGTACTTATAATCACCAATATAACTTATACATCTTGACCAATTATCTGCTTGAATAACAAAATTATCGTGAGTCTGAATTATAATTTTTTTTTGATTAATAAGTCTTTGGTAATTTTTTTTTAACATCTTAATTGTATTATCAGATGAATTATTATCAACAATTGTTAAGACCCAAAATTTATAAGACTGATTTATAACAGAATCTATTGTTTCCTTAATTAAATTAGACCTATTAAATGTAGGTATTAAAATATGAATTGTTTCTGGCATAATTGAATTATGTTCTTATTTTGATATTATTTGAGCAGTTTTTATTATTGAGTCTTCAATGCTATGCCACTCATCGACTTTTAAATCATTTATGATTTTTTTATTGTTTGGAACATAAATACTTCGATCAAAATTATCATTTTTATTATTCTGATTTAAAAACATAATTTTTTTACTTGGAGAAACTAGGTCTTTAACTTTAACAGCTAATTCTTTAATTGATATTTTTTCACTTGAGCCAACGTTGTATATTTTATTATCTGTTCCAGAAATGAGCATTTTAAATAACCATATCATTGCATCAGCTATATATAAATATGACCTAATATCATTTCCAGTCCCTTTGACAGTAATTGTTTCTTCATACAACGCATCATTTAAAAAGTTACCAATTGCATAGTGAATATTTAGAGGAAGGTAAGGACCTACGAAAGAGAAACATCTAGCAATATTAAATGATATTTTATGTTTATCACAGTAATAAGCTATTACATACTCAGCCAATCTTTTTCCCTCGCCAAGAGCTGAGGAAATATCAGTTGTTATTGGTGCTTTTACTGAAGACTCAATATAATCATTTTGAGATGACAGTGAGCCATAAGCTACTCCAGAAGATGTAAAAATTATTTTTTTAACATTTGCCTTGATTAGCTGCTCCATTAAATTCTTAGTTCCCTCGTACAAAAGATCAATTTTATTAATTTGACTCTCATTATTAAATGTTTCTAAGGCATTTGTTGTAGCCATATGAAAACAATAGTCAATTTTCTGACTGCCAATTGAAAAATTTCTGATATCAGACTTTATAAAATTTATTTTTCCGACAAAAATTGGATTATTTTTTAAGAAATTCTCAGGGTCTCTACTTAAAGCATAAACATTGATATTACATCCATAATTTTCATTAAGGTCATGAAATATAGACAACATCCAAATTCCAAAAAAACCTGTAGCACCTGTCACGAGTACATTCTTATTTTTTAGATATGCAACGTCCCCAAGCAGCTTTGATGTAATGAATTTTATATCATTACTTATATCAATATTAATATTTGAAGTCTTCATTAATATACTTAGAAAAAGTTAGTTGATTTGCAAGAAGATTGTCAGGAGCATTTTTATGCCAAGCCCACTGTCCATGTTTAGGTTTACCTTCCAAGAACTGATCTGCCTTGATACTTGTTTTTAATCTGCAAGGACAAAGCAATGAAATGAAGTGACCTCTAATATCACGCCCTTTTGCGAAAAGTTCTCTTATAGCAATGGGGTGTTCTTCATGTGTCACCTCAGCCCCGAGTTCTTTTCTTGCAACTTTCAAAATTCTTGAATCAAATTTTTCTCTAAACCTAATTATTCCACCAGGAATATGCCAAGCAGGCCCATAAAATTTATCATCACGCCATGTCAACAACGTCTCATTTAATTCATTCTTTATTAATAAATCTACGTTTACTAATGGTGTTAATTTACTTATAAAATAAAATATTTCCTCTGTTAACCCTTCTCTGGGATCATCAATATAATGTTCAATCTCTAATAAAAGCTTATTTAATGATTTACTCATTTGATAATCTCTAGATTATCTTCACGTAAAACGGCAATATTTTGTATGAAAGGATATTTAGTATTAATAATTTTTACAATCTCATCAGAAAAACCAGCTGCCATCACAATAATAGACTCTGGTTTGTCTTTAAGCATAAAGTCAGGTTTATTTATTAATAAGTGTGATTCTGGGGTGTATTTATTTTGCTTAAATGTTGCAGAATCAACTATATAACTAATTTTTTTCTTAATATTTGATAATGAAATAACTGTTAATGCCTGATGCCCTGCCCCCCAGATCACTGTTTTATTAGCATTGATTTCATCTAAATAATCATTCAATGATACTTTTATAATTTTAAATTTCTTATTGAAAATTTCTACATTAAGTGGCTCCCTTCTTACAACCTCTGCAGATATAATATAATCATTCCATATATTTTTAATTGATAGAATTTCAAAGCCATTGGAAGTCAAAAAATTTGATAATGATTTCTGATCAAAATAAAATATATGATCAACCGTAAATTCGGTATATAAACCTTTAGCCTTAATCATATCAAAATTAGGAACTTCAATTAGTCCATAAGCATTTGGATTTAAAAACTTATTTAAAATTTCGACTCCTAATTTAAGATTTGGCCAATGCTCCATAAAACTAAAAATTGCAAAAGCATCAAATGGTTGACCTTTTATGTCCTCTAAACCATCTTCTAGATAACCTTGAGTGGCATTATTTCCTTTAGATAAGATGTACTCAATATTGCTCTTCTCAAACTCAAGCCCAAAAACCTTTTTCACACCAATTTTTTTGAATAAATCTAAGTATTCGCCCCTACCACTTCCCACCTCGAGTATAGATTTATTTTTTAGAGAATATTTTTGTAGCCAGTCATCTAATTGCTGCAAACGAAAATCCGTCATTTCCTTAGAAAAAGAAACAGCTCTTATAACTTTTTTATAATAACTTACAGGTTGCGAATTATGTTGAATTAATCCACATTTTGAACACTGGTAAATTTTAAGTGTAACTGGCGCATCATTTGAAGATGTTAAATTATTAATAAAATTTTGTGCAGATTCAGGAGAATTTTTATAAGTTAGTAATGGTGTCTCAAAGAGTTCAGCTCCACATGATCTACAATTATTCATATCAATTTTTTATTTTCATTGATTCTTTACTTAACGGATAAATCATTTGTTGTTTTAATTCTTCTCTTGATAGAAGTGGACTCATATCCTCAAGTGGCATTGATATCATTGAGCCATTTTTTTGAGGGATTGCTGCAGATTTTGGCCAGAGAATATCATCTTTTTTAAGCATAACTTCACAAATAATTGATTCTTTAAAATCAACTATAAGTTTAAGTTTTTTTTCAAGTTCTTCAATTCTATTTATCTGGATTGACTTAATATTGAAAGCTTTTGCTAAATCTTTTATTGGAGGTATATTTAATTGACTTGATGAATCTGTTGCAATTGATCTTCCTTTAAAGTAATTATTTTGTGTGTTCCTTATCGATGCATATCCATTATTATTCATTATTATAATTTTAACTATTCTATCGAGTGATTTTAATGTAGCTAACTCCTGAATATTCATCATCAAACTACCATCACTTTCAATAGCAAAGATATTTTTCTTTTTTGTAGCAGCAGATGAGCCAATAAGGGCGGGAATACCATAACCCATAGAACCAAGACCTGATGTTAGAAAAATTCTTTGATTTTTCTTATTTCTAAAAGCAGTATAAAAAGACTCTACAGCCAGACCGGAACTTCCAGTTACAACTAAAGAATTTTCAGGTATTGCATCAGATAATTTATCAACTAATTGAAAATGACTTATTATTCCCTTTTTTGGAAATGGTACTCCATCGTTTAAGCAATACTTGCTTTTCCAACTATTACATTTTTTAATCCATTCACTATAGTTAGTTAATTTTTTTTTATCCACCTTTTTTAAAAGTTGATATATAAAGCTTTTTGCATCACTTTGAATTTTAAAATCTACTTTATGAGTGAATTTTTTTAATTCAGCAGCATCAATATCTACTATAATTTTTTTAGCATATCTTGCGAAGTTTTTTGGATTATATGCAGTGACTACATTATCTAATCTAGCCCCTATTGAAATAATTAAATCACAATTTTGAACAGCAAAATTTCCAGCTCTTAGAGCAACAGTCCCCGGCCTTCCAATATTTAATTTATTTTTATGCTCCATTAAGTCAAGAGCATTCCATGTAAAAACAGTAGGAATTTTTAATAACTTTATTAGCTTCTTAAATTCTTTCTCAGCACCGGACAGTCTTACACCGTGACCAATTAAAAATAATGGTCTTTTTGCTTCATATATTAATTTTAAAATCTTTTCATACTTTAAAATATTTTTACTATCCTTTACTTCTTTAGTTTTAAATCCTCTTATAATATTTGAATTAACTACAGTCGCTTGAATATCTAAAGGGACGTCTAACCATACAGGTCCTTTTCTACCATCCTTAGCCAAAAAAATAGCTTTTTCCAGCTCATACTTAATATCAGTTGGTTTTTGTATTGTTTTAGCATACTTTGTAATGCTTTGAACAATTGATGTTATATCAACTTCTTGGGGTCCTTTTTGCCTAACTCCACTATCTAACTTTAAATCTTCTCTCTTTACTTGTCCTGAAATTACCAACAATGGTACAGATTCAATCCAAGCACCAGCTACTCCTGTAATTGCATTTGTTGATCCTGGTCCAGTTGTGACCATTGCAACCCCTAATTCTTCATTAATTCTGGAAAATGCCTCTGCACAGATTGTAGATGCCTGTTCATTTTGATTAGCAATAAACTTCATATTTTTACATTTAGCGACTGCATCATTTAAAAACATTGCACCACCACCAGGCACCAAGAAAATATAATTAATTCCAATTTTCCTCAGGTATTCAATAATAAAGTCAGCGACTCTTACTTTTTTTTCTTTTTTAATTGATAAATGCATTTAGTTTATGTTTATAAACTACGAATTTGAAAAGAAGGTAACATGAGTCTTTCGATCCATATTTTTGTTTATTGCATCATCCGAATAAAAAGAGTCATCCTTGAAATGTGTATCAGATATTTCTTCAATAATACAGCCACTTTTACTTGAAAATTCATGCCTAACTTCTTTTTCTACAGTAACTATATCGCCAGGATTCAATATACTTTCTTTACCATCAAGAATTAAAGATGCATCGCCATAAAGCAACCTAAAGGTTTCCTCTTTTTTTGTATGATATTGCTCTGGGTGATTCTGGCCGGCGAAACAAATTAATAATTTTTTACAGTAAGTTCTATTGATTAAAGTAAATATGCACATACCAAATTTATCAAATTTATCAATACCATAATGATGAGAAATTTCTAAAATAATTTTATTTGGAAGTTTAATATCTGCATCAGATACTATCTTCTTTACCTGATTTACAATTTTTTCAAGATTTTTTCTAGAATTAATATTTTTAGAATTTTTTCTACTCAGAGATTGGTTTTTTGTTACATTTTTAGTTAATGTAAACATCGAGTATTTTGAGAAGTCATTCGCAGTATATTGGTCCTCTTCTGATGGAAATGCAAAATATACATCAGCGGGTGTTACAACATGCCCTGTATCTAGGCTAGCCTTAAAAAATACGCCCCTTTGCAAAGATTTTAAGCTCTTTTGCTCATCTTTGTTATCTAGAACTCTTTTATTACCCTCACCACAAACATTTTGTGCGAAGCTAGCAGCCTTCAGCCAATCCTCAAACTGATTAAGGTCAACTGAATATTTATTAATAGGATACTCCTCTGTTGGTAAAGCTATATGTTTTTCAAAAATATCAGCTCCCTTTGATATTGCCATTTTTATCATGTCAGTTGACCCAGGATTCTCATGAGTTGAGAATCCTACTCTTACATCACAATATCTTTTTTTAAGAAAATCTATCTGTGATAAATTCATATTTTTATCTGGCGTTGGGTACTGTGCGACACAGTGCATTATCGCAAAATCCTTATCCCTATTACTAAAAAAAGAAATTACATTGTCTATTGTTTCTAGATTAGCCCCTGCAGTAGAAGCTATTATAGGTAAATCTAACTGAGCAGCCGATTCAAGAAGTGGCCAGTCACCGAATGAACAACTTGCAATTTTCACAATATCTATTGGCTGCTTTTTAATTAAATTATATGATTCGTTATCAAAAGCAGTAACCATAGCAAAATTTTTATTGTCTTTAATGCAATTTATCAATAAATCAAAATCCTCCTCATTTAATCTAGTTTCCTGAAATCTTTTAATGTAGCCTAAATCAAATCTTTCTTTAAAGTCTTCATGAATAAAACTATCAAGATGCCTATACTGAAGTTTAAATGCGTAATTAAACTGAGGATATTTTTTACACACCTTTGAATACTCTTTAATCAAATTAATACCATGTTGCACATCACCCATGTGATTATTAGCAATTTCTAAAACTACTAAATTTTCTGGAAGTAAAGAATTCATTCAAATTTAACTCCTAAAAATTGTTCAATATTATCAGCTACATAAGATAGCATTTCTTCTGTCAGCCCTGGATAAACACCTATCCAAAAAGTATGATTCATTATTCTATCTGTATTATTTAGATTATCGAAGATTTTAAATTTTATATCCTTCATTGAAGGTTGTTTTGTTAAATTTCCTGCAAACAGAAGTCTAGTTCCAATATTTTTCTGAGTTAGAAACTCGATAAGATCAAGCCTTCTTACAGGTGAGTTTTCTTTCATCGTAATAGGAAAACCAAACCAAGAAGGTTCTGAATTTTCAGTTGCTACCGGAAGATCAATGAAATCTTTACAACTTTGAAGTCTATTTAATAAATAATTAAAATTATCTATTCTTTTTTGTATAAAAAAATCGAGCTTATTAAGTTGAGCTAAGCCACAAGCTGCCTGCATATCAGTGATTTTTAAATTAAATCCTATATGGCTATAGGTATACTTATGATCGTAACCGTGAGGTAAATCTCCTAATTGCCAATCAAATCTTTTACCACACGTATTGTCTTTACCTGGCTCACAATAACAATCCCTACCCCAGTCTCGATATGACTCAATTATTTTTTTTAACTCATGTTGATTAGTAAATACTGCTCCCCCTTCACCCATCGTTATATGGTGAGCAGGATAAAAGCTGAGGGTTCCAATATCACCAAACGTTCCAGTATATTGTCCATTATATTTTGAACCGAGTGCATCACAATTGTCTTCAATCAACCATAATTTATATTTCTTGCATAAATCAACCACCTTTTTTAAATTAAAAGGATTACCTAATGAATGAGCAATAACAATTGCCTTAGTTTTTTCATTTATTGCTGGTTCAATTTTATCAACATCAATGTTGTGAGTTAGCAAATCAACATCAATAAATACAGGAATAGCTCCAAATTGAATTATTGGATTTACAGTCGTTGGGAAGCCAGCAGCAACAGTAATTACCTCATCACCCTTTTTTATTGCCCTATCTTTAAGTTTTGGTGATGTTAGTGCAGTAAAAGCAAGTAAATTTGCCGAAGATCCTGAGTTTGTGGTTAATAAATACTTAATGCCTAAGAAATTTGATAATTTTTTTTGAAAATCATCATTAAATCTACCGGTTGTTAGCCAACCATCTAAGGACGCCTCAACCATTGAAGTAATTTCTTCGTGATCAATTACCTTGCCAGATGCTGGTATGAATGTCTCGCCAGGTACAAAGCTATTCTCAGAAGAATATTTCTCGTTTGCAAAATTCTTTACTGAGCTTAGTATATTATTTATTTTATTAGTTTGATCCATTTTGTTTTTTTATGTAATTGTTAATTAAAAGAGTTTAAAGAGAGGTTTGGTTTAAATATGAATCATTTTAACAAAGATTCGTATTTTTTTATCTGATCTAAAGTATATAATTGCATATTATTATCCTCCAAATAAAAATTCCTATACCACTCACAAGTAAATGCAATTGTATTCTTAATTGTTAACAGAGGATGCCAATTCAACTTTGATGTTGTTTTTGAGATATCCAAATTTAACAAATTAGCTTCATGTTGTTTGGATCTATCTTTACTGTAACTTATATCTACATCCTCATTCCACTGCAAAGCCAATTCTTCAAGAACATTTTTAACAGTTGAAGTATCTTTATTATTTGGCCCAAAATTCCAAGCTTCACTGTAACCTTCATTTTTAAACATAAGCTCAGCTAAAATCAGATAACCTCTAATAGGCTCCAAAACATGCTGCCAAGGTCTGGTTGCACTAGGATGTCTTATGTGCATGGCTTTTTTTTGAGAAACCGCTTTAAAAAAATCTGGGATTAACCTATCTGCAGACCAATCACCTCCACCTACTACATTTCCCGATCTAGCTGAAGCAATAGATGTTATAGAGGATTTATCACTATTTTCATTAAAAAAAGAAAGCCTATAAGCTGACGTAACTAGCTCTGAACAACCCTTACTTGAACTATATGGGTCATGCCCACCCATGCGATCAGTCTCTTTGTAGGAATACTGTTTTTCAATATTTTCATAACATTTATCACTTGTTACATTTATAAAAGCTTTTACATAACTTTTATTTCTAATAATCTCTAAAATATTTAATGTTCCAATAATATTAGTTTTGTATGTATCCAGAGGGTTTTTATACGACTCAAGGACAAGAGCCTGAGCTGCCATATGAATTATAATTTCTGGTTTAGCATTAATGATTGATGATTCTAATTTTTTATAATCAAGAATATTTCCGAAAATAGAATTTGTTACTGACCCAATATCACATGCGTTATAAAAAGAAGGGTCGGTATTTGGTTCTAAGGAGTATCCGGTAACGTTTGCACCAAGCTGACTAAGCCAAAGTGATAACCAGCCACCCTTAAAGCCAGAATGTCCTGTAATAAAAACGTTTTTTCCATTCCAAAAATTTTTATCTGGAAATAAATTAACTTTATCCATTCTAAACTACCATACTTTCCAAGGAGGATTTTTTTTCCATAACTCCTCTAAGTCAATTTTATCTCTCATTGTATCCATTGGTCGCCAAAAACCTTTATGGAAAAAAGAGCTTAATTGCCCCTCTTTCGCAAGATTTCTGAGTGGTTGTTGCTCCCAAATTGTTGAATCATTTTCAATATAATCAAATATTTTAGGCTCTAAAACAAAAAATCCACCATTTATCCACCCTCCATCTCCCTGCGGTTTCTCAATAAAGCCTTCTACTAAATCATTTTTAATTTTTAACGCACCAAAACGGCCAGGTGGTTGCACTGCTGTTATGGTACCTAGGGTTGATTGTTTTTTATGAAAGTCTAAGAGTTGCGCTATATTAACATTTGAAACCCCATCACCATAAGTCATACAAAAGGTATCGTCGATTTGATCTTTTATTCTTAACAATCTTCCACCTGTTTGAGAAAAATCACCAGTATTAATCAAAGTTATTGACCAAGGATCAGAATTCTTTTTTTTGATATCTATTGAGTTATCTTTTAAATTTATTGTGACGTCAGAACTGTGAAGATAATAATTTGAAAAATATTCCTTAATTAAATACCCTTTGTATCCGCAACAGATAATGAACTCGTTGATACCATAAAATGAATAGAGTTTCATAATATGCCAAATAATTGGCATATCTCCAATTTCTATTAAGGGTTTTGGCTTGGAGATTGATTCTTCTGATATCCTAGTTCCAAGTCCGCCTGCTAATATAACTGCTTTCATGCGCTAATAATACATTATTATCTCTTAACTTAAAATCGATATTTTGGCTCAGAAATTCTAAAAACATGTAGTAGAATTGGAAATTATTTCACCTAAGATTTAATTCTAATGATTAATCAAAAAATAGTTCATTTAGCTAAATTTTTTCCTCCACACAAGGGAGGAATAGAAAAAATTACTTCTATTTTTGCTAACAATAATGAAAACTCTAAAATTACTATTATTGCATTTTCAAACAAATTCACACCAAATATAAGAAAAAGAAATCTAAACGTTATAATCTGCAAAACCTTATTTGAAAGCTACTCTCAACCTTTTAGCTTTAATTATATATACCAGGGAATTAAAGGATTATTAAAATCAGATATTGTGCATGTACATGCTCCAAATATCCTAGCTTTTATGGTCTTATTATTACCATTCAGAAGAAAAATTATTGTGCATTGGCATAGTGATATCATTCACTATCATAATTTTCGTTTTATTATAAAACCCATTGAAAATTTAATATTAAATAAAGCAGCTAAAATTGTATGTGCAACACAAAATTATTACGAATCATCAAAAATACTTTCAAAGTATAAAAATAAAATTTCTTTAATCCCCTATGGCATTAAAAAAAATCAAAATACTCAAAATATAATCTCAAATAAAATTAAAGTATTAGTAAAAGAATTAAGACAAAAGAAAATAATTATTTCTGTGGGAAGGTTAATTAAATATAAAGGTTTTGATAAGTTAGTTGAAGTTGGAAATTTTTTAAGTGAAGATTGTATTATTTTAATTGTAGGAAATGGTCCATTAGAAAATAGTCTTTCACAAAAAATTATAAAAAACAAATTACAAAAAAAAGTAAAAATTTTAAATAATATTTCAAATGAAGATCTTGCCTTCCTCTTAAAAAATTCTAATTTATATTGTTGTTTTTCAATTAATAGACAGGAATCATTTGGAATTTCACTCATCGAAGCCCTGATGCATAAATTACCAATTTACTCAGAAGAAATAGCTGGTTCTGGAGTTAGTTATGTAAACCCAAATGGCATAACAGGAATAAATACTAAATCTATAGATGCTCAACGAACTGCTATTAAAATAAATAAACTCTTAAGTAACAAAGAGAAAATGAAGGTTATGAGCAATAATGCATATGCTAGATACAAAAAATTGTTTACCGAAGAAAGGATGCTTCTATCATTTAAAAATTTATATAAAGATATATTAAAAAATTAGCTTAAAATTTCTTTATATAAATCTAAAACTTTATTGGCAGTTTTATTCCAAGAAAAGCTTTTAGAATAAGCAAAACCTTTATCAGAAATATATAATTGGAAACCTTTATCTTCAATTAACTTAAGCATGTTTTGCTTTATTGATAAGCAATCATTTGGATCTACGGAAATAGAACTGTCTGCATAAAGTTCTTTTAAGGTGCCTTTATTACTTGTTATTGTCACAGTCTTACATGACATTGCTTCAAGGGGCGGAAGGCCAAAACCTTCGTAAACTGATAGATAAAGCAGCGCAAGAGCTGCATGGTATAGATATTCAAGTGACTGGTCTTCAACATAACCTATGAATTTAACTGTTTCATCAATATCGAAAGCAGATTTATCAAATTTCCATCCATATGCACCAATTATTAATAATGGATATTTTTTTCTAATTGATTTTGGTAATAATAAATAAGACTTTATACAATTAGTTAAATTTTTTCTCGGTTCCAAAGTTCCAACACAAATAAAAAACTTTTTATAAGTTATGTTATTTGCTAAAAGAAAATCTTCAAGACTATTTTTATAAGTCTTAAACTTATACTTACTTGCGAGATAAATAACATGAACATCATTTTCATTTATATCAAAATAATTCAATAACTCATTTTTAATAAAATGGCTATCAACAATTATTTTTTTTGATTTCTTTAGTGATATGGGCACATATTTTTTTAAACTTTTTACCCTTCTATTTGGATGTGTTTGAGGATGAGAGATCCATGATAAATCATGAATATTCAATACAACAGGAATATTAGAATTAAGACTTATAAAGTTTGGCTCATGATAAATAGAATAAGAATTTTTATTCAGTATTTTATTAAAACCTAACTGTCTTATAGATCTTGCGATCTCATATGAAAATGGAATTCTATCTCTAATAAAGTTTCGAATTGTTACATTGCTTAGTGAAGGGTTAAGGGAGTCCCCTAAATTTCCAAGTACTTTATTTCCAACAAACAAATCTATGTCGATTTTTTTATTTTTTGAAAGCTCTTCGTAAATATTTTGTGTATATTCACCAATTCCAGTCTTTCGATTGATTAGACTAAGAGCATTTAGTAGCACCCTCATATTCTATAAAGGAGGATTAATAAACATTTCAATAAGATATCCATTTAATACAAATAAAGGTATTAATAAACTGTTCCTGACTTATTCCTTTGATAATCTGCATCTGTCATTATCTCAACTAATTTTTTAAGGTCAGTTCTAGGTTCCCAATTTAATTCTTTTTTTGCTTTTGAGTAATCTCCCTTTAGTAAATCAACTTCCGAAGGCCTATAAAATGATTTATTAACTTTGCATATAACTTTATTATTGTCTTTGTTTATACATACTTCGTTTTCATTTTTACCTTCAAAAACATAATTAAAATCTAAAGTGTCTAGAGTGTAAGTTAGAAAGTTCCTTACCGTTTCGGTTTTATTCGTTGCTAATACATAATTATCGGCTTTTTCATGTTGTAAGATTTTATACATACCCTCAACATAATCGTAGGCATAACCCCAATCTCTTTTTGAATCCATATTCCCTATTTCCAAACAATCAAGCAATCCTAGCTTAATTTTAGCAACACTATCTGTTATCTTTCTTGTTACAAATTCTAAACCTCTAATAGGGCTTTCGTGATTGAACAAAATGCCATTTGAAGCAAAGATATCATAAGATTCTCTGTAGTTTATTGTCATCCAGTGAGCATAGACTTTAGCTACACCATATGGACTTCTTGGATAAAAGGGTGTTTTTTCGTTTTGAGGTGTTTCTAATACCTTGCCGAACATTTCAGATGAACTTGCTTGGTAAAATTTAATATTTTTATTGGTATGCCTTATGGCCTCAAGAATGTTCAACGCTCCAAGCCCTGTAGTCATAGATGTTAGATATGGTTGATCAAAACTAACGGCAACATAACTTTGTGCTGCTAAGTTATATATTTCATCAGGTATTATTTTTTTAACACAATTTAAAACTGATCCTTGGTCATTTAAATCACATTCTATTAAAGATAAATTCTTATGATTAGAAACCTTTAGGTAGTCTAATCTCCAAAAATTAGAGGAGCTTGAGCGTCGGTAAGACCCAAATACTTGATAATTATTTTTAAGTAAGAAGGCTGCAAGGTATGCTCCATCCTGTCCAGTAATACCTGTTATAAGTGCCTTCTTCATTTCTAATGCCTCCTCTAGAATTATTTTAATCTTTCTTGGTAAATCTTAATTTTCATTTACTTCTAAATTTAAATCAGAAATCGAAATACCCAAAACTCTGTGATCACCATTTTTTGGTTTAGAAGGTTTTTCTGTTGCTCTAAATTCCAAAACATTGATACCAGGCTTTACTTTTAAATTAATTGGACCTATATTCAAAGCGTTTTTTGGAGTAATAAATCTGAGAGGGCCAATTTCTTTTCCATCAAAAATTATTCTAACTGAATTATTAGAAATAGTTCCTAATTTAAAACTTAACTTTAAGTTTTTATCTAACGCAAATGGGCTATTTAAGTAAATAATAGGATTTCTTTTATTTGACCACCTATGCGTCTTTTCATCACTATACCAACCAGGATCATAAGAAGGATATATAGAATTTTTTTCTAAAATAGCTTTTGTCTTATTTTTTTTGGTATCAACCCATTGTTTATAATTAAAAATCCCAAAGACAATGTTCCTTGGATCTCCATTATCTATAGGTAAATCATCTGAATAAATTTCTAATTTAAATGGTTTTTTTCCAACTACAACTTCATTTGATATCGAAAGATGTGCGCCGGCAGCTAAATTAAAGTCCTGATCATTTATGGTTATAACTGAATTTCGACCAGTGGGTGAACTAATTGAAAAAGAGTAATTAACTTTTTTTTCTTCACTTGATACATTAAAAATTTTTAACTCTGCATAACCACTTGTCCATCTTAAATTATTTTCTGAATCTCCTTCCCTAGGATATACTTGCTCACTCCATGAGAATGAAATTGGGTCGTAAATATATTTGTCAATATCTATTGGTATTCTTCCGTTTTTTCTAATTGAATAAACTAGTGATCTATCCTTGCTAAATTTATTCATATCAAATTTTTTACCTTTAGGAATATTTAGCTTTTCTATTGAATTTGTTTCCAAGCTATACACATAGACGTCAGAAACAGGAGCAGCAAGAATTTTCATAACATCAGATTCCTCAACTATCATTTCATCTATTTCAGCAAAATATACATAGCCTCCATTTCCTCTTTTCTCATATTCATAAGAAACAAACCAAGCTTTGTGATTAGGCTGAAGTATGGTTACATCGTCTAATTTTTTGTATTTAAACGTGTGGCCATTACCAAAGCCATCTTCAAAACACTTATCAAAATCACTGGAGTATTTTTCAAATGTAGGTAAGAACCTGGTATCACACATATTGACTCTTATTCCAAGAACCGAATAATAACCAGTATAATAATCGGATGGGTAATATCCTGGTCTAAAAATAATATCTTCCTCTTTAACTTTATCTAATAAGCCAGCTTCAAGAGCAGAGATGAGGAGATTGCGGGGATGTTTAAATACAACGTCTCCACTTAGGGCAACATCTTGATTATAGGCATAATTTATTACAAATAAAGGAGAGAAGATGAGAACAAAAATTGTGATAAAGAGATTCTTTTTTCTAATATATTTATAAAATACCTTGTAAAGAACTAACGAAAGAAGTAAACAGGCACCAAAGTATTGAAAAAACACTGGGAGATATCCAAACCCCATCCCCGCATTTTTAAGCTCAATTTGATGGCCAGATAGAGCGGTAACAACAGCAGGAAAAACCCAAAGTATAAAGATAATAAAAAGTATTGATATAATTGGTAGTTTAGATTTCTTAGTTGAAAAAATTTTCTTTGAAAAAAAATACAATAAGAATGGCGTAATTAAAATAATAAAAAAATCAAAATATTTAAACTTCAAACTACTCCAATCCGCATTAAAAAACCAAAAACTTAATGGAAAGCTTGCAGTAAATTGATAATAAAAGGCATAAAAGAAATCTTCTGAAAATGCAATATTGGTTCTCCAATTATCCTCACCACCAAAATATTTATAGAAAAGCACCCATAAGATAGAAAAAATTCCTATAAACATTTGTGGAAAAGATTTCTTTATAGAGATATATAAATTATTTTTGGAAAAAATTTCATCTTTTTGATTTAAAGCTGCTAGTAAAAATAACGGGAAGAGGAAATATGCTATTTCATACATAAAACAAGCTAAGAAATACAGGATACAAGATACAAATTTATAATAAATATTATTGATTTTTAATGCATATTGAAAAGACACTAACGAAGAGAAAATTAGTAAAAAAACTAAGGGAAATAAGAATGTGAATGCAATTATTGGGTCATGCCACGGTCGTATCTGAAAAAAAACAGGAATTAATAAAGCAACTAACAAAGCAAAATCTCTTGATTTCGTAAGATTTTTTATAAATAAGTAAAAATAAAGAACGGTCAGAGATAGGACTAAAAGGCTAATTGTTTTAATGATATAAGTACTTTGAGTGATGTAATAAAGGCCTGTGTTATAAAGTATTGCAACAAAACTTAAACGTCCTCCAGAGCCTTCTATCTGTCGTAAAAAATGATAACTATAATAATCCCATAATGTTGTTCGTTCATCGACAAGGTGGCCTCGAAAATGTGCGTTATACGCATCATCAGAAGAAAATCCTGTATTTAATAGAAAATAAAAATATAAAAGGAAATACGATAAAATCCCTATTATTGGATAAATCTCTTTATTAAATATTTTTTTCATCTGATTAGTTTTCTATGAATTTGTATTGGAAATCAATTACCATTGTTCCAAGTAACCTAGGATCTCCATTTCCAGGAAGAACTGGTTGTGTATCAGAAATTATCGCAAATTTATTAACTCCATAATTATTATCTACGGTAAAAGTCATTTCGTCAGTGACAACTTCAGGTTTTAAGTCAATTTCCTTTAATTCTTTTTGGTTGAAAAGAATTTTTATTGTTGATTCTTTTAAAGTGGTGAGCTTAAAAGAAATTTTAACTTTGGAGTTATTTTTATTTATATTAAGAATCTCTACTTCCGATGTTGAGCTATTTGTCCATCTATGCGCTCCTTCATCAGCGGACCAGCCTTTGCCATAGGTAATAAAAGGATCTGTGTCTGTATCCTTTTTATCTTTAAGTGAAAAAACATAAAAAGTTTCACTTTCTATAACAAATTCGTAGCCACTAGCGATGAGGCTTTTTCTAAATATATCTCCATAATCTGGTAGACCAAATTTATGAACCATTAATAAATCAAAGTCTCTATTAAAAAGTTCGTATGCCATTAACGGTGCAGGAAGTTCACTAATTTCCTTATGCCAATCATAATCTCCGCGGCCTTTGACATTTCCATATGAAAAAGAAAGAGTTTTAGAGTGCAAATAAGGTCTTAAGTGTTGATAATCCTGCATTCCTAAAATGGGTCCATTTTCAGGAAAGACTGCTACCGGATATTGAAAAACCTTCGAATTAGGATATTTTTCTTCTAAAAAATTAACCAGCTTTTTGTCATCTTCAATGGATCTAGAAATTAGAATACTTGGATCTGTCTTTGAAAATAATGCTGTATGTATAAATTCATAATATGTCATTGAAAAAATAGAAACTGCTACTATTATCATTACTTGTTTTGGTGTTTTTTTAGATATTAATTTTAAAGTGAAGAGAAGACCAATAACTAATAAAAAAACACTAAAACGATTTGTGGCTCTAAGCCATGTAAAGCCAAGAGTTCCAACAACTAAATTAATACCGCCCACCATTGAAAATAATAATATCCAGATTGAATGATAATAATGCGTGGTTATTTGTTTAAATTTTCCTTCGAAAATCTTTAATGTTCCGTGGAAGATTAAAAATAAAAAACAAATTGACCCAACAACTCCTAAATATGGACTCCAAAACTCTCCTTTGAGCATTGATTTGCCATAAAATAAATAATTTCCTACATCACCAATAAAACCCCGGCTATGAGGCTGGTAAAATAATTCAGGTAATTGTAATGCATATAGTTGCAGTGAAGCGATGTTCCTGCCTTGCATAAGAGGGTTTTCGCCAAGTAAATATGTATTTCTAAATGTATCAAAATTCCATATCAAAACACTACTAACGATTATAGAAATACAAATCAATGGAAATTTAATAGAATGATAATTCTTCCTCAAAAGATTAAGCAAGAATGCAAAGCCAAGGAAAAATAAAATCATTACTGAGTAGTAAATATTAAATCCACCACAAATAAAACAAAATAGATAAACAAAAATAATTTTTTTTGTTGGGTAATTAAAATTATTTTTTTGATATGCCCAGTGAACAATCATAAGCATTATCGGTATGTGCCAAACTAAACCAACTGTTACATGTCCCAATCCTCTTACAATTAAAATATTACAGAAAGCAAATGCTATTGCACCCGCAAGAGCTAGGGGTAATTTAATTTTATAATTTCTAGCGACATATAAAAAACTTAACCCGGCAGCAACATATGAAAATAAAAGCAATAGATTCATAGCAGGATAAAGGCCGACGAAATGACCCAAAATACCAAAAACATAATTAGGTATCTCATCAATAATAGGCCAACCACTCCAGTTTGCACCTAAGGGTGCATTAAGATTTGAAATAAATTTTTGATTTAAGGGGGTAAGCCAGTTTAATTCAGCATAATTTTTCATGACTGTATGAAGCATTAAATTATCACCGCTATACCCAAGTGGTATTTGCCAATCTGACCAGGAGAGTTTTTTATGAATTACTGCCCATATAACAGTAATAAATGAAGCTAAATAAAAATATGGAGTAAAAAATAATGACTTAAAAAATGAAATATATATTTCTTTAGAAAAAAAATTGAGTTTCTTAGTGTCCAATTACTTTCCTTATAAGTTGATCCGAAGCACTCATCCAAGTTGTTGGTTTAAATTCTTTAAGAACTTTTTTTGAAGTAAGTTGATTGATAATAGTATCTTTTAAATCTGCTGGATTATTTTCAAAAAAAGTTACACTGTCTTTATATAATTCTTGATAAACAGGAATTTTTGAAGCAATAACGTTACATCCAAAATTTAAAGCTTCCGCCAGGCCTAACCCATAACCTTCATAAACAGATGCACTAATTAAGGTACTAGATGCCTGATATTCAATTGCTAACTCACGATCAGAAGAATTAAATATTAGAAATAATTTTTTATTGAGTAAAGGATGTTTTTTTAATCTTGCCATTAGGGACTCTTCACGCCAGGAATTACTGAATGCAACGGTAAGAGTTAGGTCATAATTTTCATGCCAAAGTAATTCAAAAGCATTTAATACTGTGACTACATTCTTTCTAGGCTCAATTGAACCAACAACTAGATATTTATTTTTTTGACGCAGCACTTTAATATCAACAAGATCGTTGTTATAAAAATTACATCCTAATTTAATGAAATCGTATTTAATATTTTTTTTTGTATGCCAATTTGTTTTCTTAACATAGCTTTTTAATTCATTTGATATTGTTTTAGATATTGACAATACCAAGTCTGAATACTCTAATTGGGCCACCCAATAATTCTTAAAGTTTTTAGCTACCCCTTTTTCAAAATAGTCAGGCTCAATAATTGGTGACAAATCATAAAATACTGAAACTATCTTATGCCCATCATTTTGAAAGAATTTTGAAAGAATTAATGCATCTCTAGTCCAATTCGAATCTATCAGAAGTAATGTATGCGTATCATTATTATCTTTAACTACAAGATTTTTATATAAATTTTTTATACGGAAATATCGTGTTGTAATTGCTGAAATTTTGGTTGCAATCCTTTCTGGAAGCATAACAAAAATACTTCTTCTAATAGAATTAATAAAATTATTTATTTTTACTTTAAAATCAATAAAATTAGTAGCATTCATTAATGGATCATCATTTTCACTAAATGAGGCTTTATTAACATTTATATATTTTATGACTAAATTATCTTTAGTATTTTTTTTAAAATGATCACAAAACTCTCTGACAACTCTTTGAATTCCAGTTCGATGAGGTGAATTTTCAGTAATTGATATATCAACGTAAATATAATTTTTAACTTTTTTCATCTAATTTTACCTTCTACAAGCTCTATTCTTTTGTTGCATATGTTGTCAAGTAGCTCATTGGAATGCGAAGCAATAACAAGAATAGACGAATCATCAATCATTTTATTAAGCCTTTTGTTAGCTTTAATAAGAAAATCTGAATCTCCAACACTAAGCCATTCATCCATAATTATAATATCTGATTTGATCATACTTAAAATTGAAAATACTAAGCGCATAATCATGCCAGATGAATATGTTTTAACTGGCATATAAATATATTTACCTAACTCTGAAAAATCGATTATTTTTTCAATAATCTCATCAAGGTCTTTGAAATTCATTCCTAAAAGAATACATCTCATTTTTATATTCTCTAAACCACTTGCTTCAATATTTAAGCCATAGTGCAGATCTATAAATGGTACAAGAACACCGTTTATTTTTACCTCTCCGTCCGAAGGATGAAGAATTCCTGATAAAACTCTTAAAAGAGTTGTTTTTCCTGAGCCATTTGGGCCAGATATACCTAACCTATCTCCATGCTTAAGCTGTAAATTTATCTTACTTAATGCTTCAACATGATAATGTTCTTTTAGTTGAGTAATATTTCCACCAATAATTTTTTTTACAAGAGTCTTTTTAAAAGATCGAGTAACTTCACTATAGATGGGGAAGTTTAATGAAACATTTTTTAGTTTTATCTGAATCATTCTTTACATCCAAAAAATTATTTTTTTCTTAAAACGTCCAATGAAAAGACATGAAATAATAAGAAATAATACTGTGCTTAAAAAAACAATTGCTAGTGAATTTACATGAACATCCAAACCTAGCAATGGTTGTCTGATAATATCTATCCAATAATAAAATATATTGTAATCGACTAAAAAACCCTTTCTTCCTCCTTCTAAAATACTTGGATGCCATATAATTGGAGTTACAAAGAAAAGAAGCTGCATTAGAGTTGCAATAATATTGGTAAGATCTCGAAATCTTAATGAAAATATTGCAAGTACAATGCTAATTGAATTTAGTGAGATAAATATTAAAAAAATTGCTGGTAAGGATAAAAAAATAAAACTTTCATTTATATTCTTACTAAATAAAACAACAATTACAATTATCAAAACTGCATTATGAAGAAATATTATAAAATTTCTTAAGGTTACTCTAAGTAAATATGCGCTCAATGGGATATTAGACTGCTTAAATAAACCCTCAAACTCTATCATCGCAGTTGTAGATTCTGTTATGGAATTTGAAAACCAAAACCATAGAACATACCCAATTGCAAAATAAGGTACAAAGAAGTCAAAATCTTCCGATAAAAGTTGTGGCCATATTGTACTTAAGACTAAAACGATTAATACAATACTAATTGTTACCCACCATGGTCCTAATGACGACCTTTTATACCTCATAGAAATGTCCATATAGGCAAGATAAGACCATACAAGTGGATTCTTAAATGAGGTTAAATAGTCATTGAATCCATCTTTTATTTCACTTAATACTCTAATCATCTTTTGCTATATCAATTAACATCATTTGCCCTATTAAGATCATCTTTAGTATCTATTGAAAAGGAGGGATGAGATAGTTTAACCATATTTACTGCAATATCGTTATCCAACAACCTTATTATTTCAATATCCTCAATTTCTTCATTGTATGTTTTTTTTGAGTTCAGACCATAGTATTTCGTTAAAATGTCCCGATGGAGCCCATAAATACATACTTGTTTATTACCATAAGTGGAATTATGAGTTTTTGATGATGGAATTGGGCCTCTTGATATATACATGAGCTTCCCACTAGAACTTTTAACAATTTTTGGTATTGAAGAAGATAAAAAATCCTCTAAATTATCAATTTGAGTATAACAGTTAAAAGTATCAACTAGTTGATTGTCTAAAAGCTTTTTTACAGCAAGAAGGTCATTTTTATGAATAAAAGGCTCATCTCCTTGAACGTTTACATAATATGATGCGTCATCCTTTAAGGCGAATTCAGAAACTCTATCCATTCCAGTTAAACATTTTGCAGAAGTCATTGACCATTTAAAGCTATACTTTTCACACTCATGCCGAATTCTTTCATCATCTGTACAAATCACAATTAAGCTTTTATCAAAAACATTTGTACAGTTCATAGCAGTTTTGATGACCAGAGGAATTCCACCAATCTTTTTTAATGGCTTACCAGGAAGCCGAGTTGAATTATATCTTGCCGGAATGATTATCTTATATTTCATTTAATATATTTTAATATTTATCATGTACATTTTTTAAATTATAAAAGTTATTACCTAAAGCAAGCATTTTAGTATTTTTAAATTGCTTTTTAAATAAATTTATTGTGTCATTTTCTTCCTCATGCCTTAGCACGTCTAAACTTAAACCATCAACTCCAATAAAAAATATATTTGAAGGGTTAAAAAAACTTACTATACCTAATGCATATGATAAAGATAACAAATTAGGTATAGTTACGCATTTTTCTAAAGAAGAAAAAGTAGACCCAATATCAATGCTGATATCAAAAGAATTTTTTAAGTTTTTATTATTGAGCTGGGGAAACATTGTAATTGGTAAAATAATTTTATTCTTATATGTTTTATATTTTTTATAGTCAGATAAAATTCTGAATGGGTTGCTTGAAACAGCAATATCTACTAAAGAAGAGTTTAATGATGAGTCATTCAATGAAATTACAAATGCTTTCTTTAACAATTTTAGTTTTTTAAGCTTCTTAAGCCCTTCTTTTTTTGTAACTCCAGAGCCAATTATAATAAAATTATTTTTCCTAGATAAATTAATTTCATTAAGAGAGTTTTTACCAAGAGTATTTTTTAAAAAGAAATTATCAAATAAATATTTTAATGATGAATCAAATTTTTCCGCATTAAAATTTTTTAAGTAATTAATAATTGAAATAACATCCTCATTAGAAAACCTATCATCATTTAGTAACATTTGGATATATGAGGGATGTATAGAATATTTACTCGATAGAGAATAAAAAACATTATGTCCCCAATTATATTTTTGCTTAAGAGGGATGAAATGATTTTTAATTAAAACATACAATTTGGACAAACCTTCAAAAAACTTTAAATCAAAATCTAATTTCAATAATAACTCTTCTGTTTTTGTATTACCTGCACCTCTACCCATACCTAAGACGGTTGAATCTATATATTCAATATCATTCTTTATTGAGAATAAAGAATTTTGTAAAGCATTACATTGATTATCGTGTGCATGAAAACCAATTGATTTATTCCAAATAAGCTTTAGATTATCAAGCATATATTTAACATCTTTAGTTGTAAAAGAACCAAATGAATCTGCAAAATATAAACAGTAAATCTTATCGTTATTAGATTTTAGGAATTTTTTTAAAGAGTCTTTGGAAGGAGTAAATGTTCTTCTATTTAAGCCAATCAAATTAATAACCACTTTTATATTTAAATTCTTAAGGTAATCTAATAAAACTTCGGAAAAATTTAATACATTTATATCTATCGCAATCCTTATATAGTTAAAACTTGATAAAAATTCTGTATCTAATTTTTTTTTAAAGAATGATATATTTAATTGATCTTCTTTAAAATCCTTAAAATCAAGCATACAAGAGTAATCAATATTATTTGGTAGCTTAATTTTTTTAAGGAATTTAGTATTTAAATTCCTAGTATTTTGTAACTTATTTTGAAATGAGATATAACCTAATTCAACTATTGATATTCCAGAAGTTGACATAACATTTAAATACTCATTTATTAAAGTAATATCAAAGTTCCAAGAATTATAATATCCACCGTCCCTAAGGGTACAGTCTAATAATTTTGTTTTCATTTGAAAATTAATTCAATATCTTTTTTCGAATAAAAATCTATTATTAATTCTCTAAATGATTTAACAATTGAAGCCTCTCCATCAAACATTTTTGCTTTATTGTATGTGAACTTATATTTATGCAAAAAATAGTTCCAAGCATTATGCCTTCTTCTGTCTGAATAGTATTCTTCGTCAAATATAAATTTTTCAAATCTTTTTTCAAAAAATTTTTTTAAATTTATTTCATCAAAATGTGTATTTTGGTTATTTTTATCTGCTATATCCCACCCATAGGTAATAATTTTTTTTGAACCGAGTAAGAGTGCAAAAGGTAAAACAAATTCATACATAATTCCTGGCCCCCAATCTCTTATTAGTAAATTATCTTTATAATCTTCCAGATTTAAATGAAAATTTTTAAGATTTTTTTGGGAAGATATTAATTGATTAACTCCACCATGTTGTGTTTCGTAAATATAGTGATAGTCCATAAAAATTGTATTATTTTTGTCAGATGTTCCTAGAATTACAGTAGGTTTAGTTTTATTAAATTTGAAAGGATGTATTTTTCGTAAGTATTCATATTTTTGTGAATTAGATGTATTTATAATATGAAAATCACAAAGCTGCTTAAATAAATTATATGATTGTTTTATACAAATTAATATTACTTTATGTGATTGACTTTTTTCAATAATTTCTTCTTTATATTTATTTAAAGAAGGCCCACATGCGGTAATTATGATTTCTTTGTCACCATATAGACCTTGGCATGCCTTTAAAAAATTAATCACTAGATAGGTCCTCCCTCATAATTTTATCAGCTGTAATAGCACCGTACATAAAATATCTATCATCTGAAGATAATATCTTAGAAACATTATGATATGCATTTTTATCAGCTAGGAACATAATGCATTGATTTTTTTTTGGAATAATTTTTTTACACAATTTATATTTACCATCCTCTTGATTAAAAAATTGAAAAATTCCTCCATTATTTGGTGAAAAATTATTTAAAAAAAGCAAGATCACAATAACTCTATCTCTATTATCGCAATGTATTTCTCTACGGTAGTTTTTGGTAGCTTTTGATAAATCAAGATATAAATACAACGTAATTTTTTTTTTAAAATACTTTTTAACTTTAGTAAATAATAAATTAATTAAGGATTTTGATTTATTACTATTACCCGTAAGACTTTCATCTATTATTAAATTTTCATAACATTTTGGATTTGTAACTGAAAAGTTTTCATCAAAATGGTAATTATTTTCAAGATTTTTAATTATGGAATTATTTTTAAATTTTGAAAGTGTATTATCAAAAAAAATTTTTGAATTGAAAGATTGATAAACTTTTTTAAATGATGAGTGAAGCTTTAAATATTCATTAAAATTATTTTCATTATTTGCAATTCTCTGCCTTCCACCCATTACAAGCTCTGAATCAAATTTAATACTATTTAGCTCTTTTTCAAATTTTGTAAAAGTTTTAGAATCGAGAAAATTATCAATTTTATAGAATTTTATTTTTTTCATTTGGTTATTTTGTAAAATTTAAATGGTATTCCATTTTTAATTTCACTAACTGTCCATTCTGTATATGATAGCCAACATAGCCAATCGAGTCGTTTTTTATCTGTATATTCGTAATTTAGATATTCCTTATAATTTTTTGGATAAAAACCATATCCCATTGACTTCTTATATGAACATATAAGAGGAATGCCACTTATTGTGGCATCAAAACAAGCACCACTTGAATAAGTAACGCAAAGATTAAATCTATTATTTTTTACTAAATTAATAACTGAATCATCGGTAATACTTAAGTTTTTAAATAATTTAGCTGTTAATTTTATAATTTTGGTTAACATCAATTCAGTCTTTGATAATTTAGAGAGTGGGTGTGTTGAAAAAACTATCTCCTTATATTTTCTACAAATAAACGCGTATTTTATCAACCATAGCCATATAATTATTGGACGAAAAAAATCTATAGATCCTACACTGCCATCAAACAACTTCTGCCCAACAATTAAAACTTTATCATTTTTTTTATAATTACTAATATTACCTAATCTAATATTATTAGTATTTTTAAAATAGTCCCATCTTGATTTATCATAGCTTATTGGAAAGATTCCATCTCCTAGCGGTGAACCCAAGCCTAACCTAACATATGGTGTCCCTGTTGGTTTCTCCTTCGTTAAGGTATTAAAACCAAATAAATTTCTATTGATTATGGGATTATCGAAAACAATTCTTCTGTCCCTCTTAATGAAGAAAGTAGATAAAAAAATATATAGATAACAAATATTACTAAATCTTATTCTCCAAAGTCCAAAATTAATACTATATGAATTATTTGAAAAAATTATATTTTTAATCGAACCAGGAATGATTTTAAAATTATCTAATGATTTTCTAATACCTATCAAAGTACAATTTAAAATATGCTGCTGAGGTGCATTTAAAGCATTTATCATAATTAGTTTATTCATTTTCAATTCCAAAAGGATTGAATCGAATACTTCCATGAAGTGCACCTCGATGAATATTTTGAATTCCCCTTCTATGAAAGCCAGAGGTATCAGCAAGAATTAACGTACCAGAGGGAACTACTGATATAAATTTATTAGTTTGTTTGTAACCATACTCTTCTGCAATATCCATAAATTCTTCATTAGTTTTGCAACGAGGAGAACCATTCAAAGTGAGCATTTTCCATGCTTTTTTTGTTCGATCTTCTGTAAGCTCAAAATTTGCTAAAGTATTATCATCAAAATTTTTTAGTATTAGATGAGAATAAAATTCAGCAAAATTGTTACTAAAAGAATTAGATTTAAGGCAATACTCTAATGGGCCTGAGTCTAGAGTCCAATCTGATAATGTAATCCAATATTTAAGTGTTGGATGGAAAGTATCCATATGCCATAATTCTTGTGCATTATCCAAGTCTAATGGTAAGTCTTGATAAACAGTATCAAAGTATTCTTTTTTCACACAATTTTTATCATTACAAGCAAGGTAATTTATTAGTTTTATTAAGTGATTCGATGGGAAAAAAGAAAATTTTTCACCAATTTTTTTTAAATTAAAAATATTATTTTTAGGTTTTTTTTCTTCCATAAATAATTTTAATTTTTTAATATCAGTTTTTTTAATATAATTCTTTTTTACATAAATCCCTGTATTTTTTAATGCGTTATGTATGAATAAAAAATTTTTATCAGTGTGTATACTCTTTTCTCTGAATTGATTAACCAACATATTTGATAATTTAACTCTCTTATTTGTTAGCTTAGAAAAATCTTCTAAAGGGATACTTTTTAGAATACCAATATCTTTAATGGTAGATAAAAGAAAAGAAGGGATATTATTCATTTGATAGTTGCCCAGTCCACTGACCTAGATTTAGAAATTGCAATAAGTTTCAAATTATTCTCTTCTAAAAATTCTTGGATTGCTTCTTTACATCCTAAGATTGTATCATCAAGATCTGCATAATCATCACCAGCTAGAACTCCGCCTTTTTTGACTTTGGAGAAATATAATTCTAAATCTTTTTTTACATGTTTTTTTTCATGACAACCATCTATGTAAATAAAATCAAAGTAATTATTTGGAAAATATGATGCCGCTTCATGCGAATCAGCTGTAATAAAAAAAACATTACCAGTGTATTTTTTTAAATTATTAACATAATCAACTAATTCATTTTTTTTATTTAATTTAATCTTTTCTAGTTCAGATACACTCTTACATTTATTAATAATTAAGTTTCTTTTTGAAGGTCTAATTTTTTCCCAAATATCGATTAGAAATAAGTTTTTTGGTTGTAAAATTGGAATTAAGTTATGTCTGACATTATGTCCTTCATCCACTCCAACTTCTAAAACATTTTTTTGTTTACCAAAAAAATTAAAAAATTCTTTTTGATTAGGAAATATTTTTAATTTATTAGCCCTTAACTTGTTAGCACTTAACTTGTTTAAAAAGAACTTAAGCCTATTCATTTTAATCTATCGTATTTATCTTCAAATCTAATAATGTCATCCTCACCTACATAAACACCTACCTGAACCTCAATAATAATTAAGGGTGTATTTTTGGGGTTTTCTAATCTATGTTTAGTTCCAAGTGGAATGAAGGTAGATTCATTTTTTTTTATTTGTACAACATTTGTTCCATTTGTAACTTTTGCAGTTCCTTCAATAACAACCCAATGTTCTGATCTTTTTTGGTGTAACTGTAAGCTTAGTTTTTGTTTTGGGTTCACTTCTATTCTTTTAATTTTAAAACCTTTTCCTTGCTCTAAAATTGTATAAGATCCCCATGGGCGGAAAACTTCTAGATGTGTTTCTGTTGTTGAAAAATTATTTACTTTAATTTCATTTACAAGATCTTTTACTTTTTCTGAGTCTTTCCGATGACAAACCAAAGTAGCATCATTAGTATTTATCGCAATAATATCTTTTAATCCATAGGTTGCCATTATTCCAGATTCATTCCATAGAAGACTATTATTAGAATTTTGACTTACTACATTCCCCTTTATACTATTATTATTTTTATCCTTAGATAGTAAATTAAAAATTGAATTCCAATTACCCAAATCACTCCATTCAATTGAGTCTGAAAGAACAGCCACCTTATCTGCCTTCTCAGCCAAGCCATAATCAATCGAAATTGAATCAATTTTTTTATATAAAATATCTAAATTACTTTCATTACTGTCTTCAATAATTGCCAAAAGTTTTGGTTGAAATTTTTTCATCAACTCATTAAATAAACTTCCTTTAAAGATAAACATTCCTGCGTTCCATAAATATCTCTTTTTTATAAAAGTTTCTGCAGAAGTTTTGTTTGGTTTTTCCTTAAATTCTGCAACCTCATAAATTTCTTTATCCTTAATTAAATTAATTTTATTTTCAGGCTTTATATAACCAAAACCTGTAGCTGGAAAACTTGGTTTAATTCCTATTAATGTAAAATAATTTTTTTTAGCTACTTCAATAGAAGATTCCCATAAGTCTAAAAATATTGTTTCATTTTTAATTTCATGATCTGAAGGAAAAACTGAAATAATTGCGTTTGAATCTATTTTCATGATTTTTTTTGTCGCAATTGCTATTGCTGGAAGAGTATTTTTAGCAATTGGTTCTAAAATTAAATTTGGTTTATCATTTTTAAAAATTTTTGATAATTGATCTTGAATAATAAATTGATGATCTACATTTGAAACCAAGAAAATATTTTGTGGTAAGATTTTTTTTGTTAATCGTACTAATGAAGCCTGTAGTAGTGAATATTTTCCTTTAAACTTAATTAATTGTTTTGGTTGTGATGACCTTGAAACAGGCCAAAGCCTTGTTCCAGCTCCTCCACATAAAATTATTGCATATGACTGATTTCTATTTATGTTTTTATTCATAATTTTTGTTAGTTTAATTCAAGTCCCGTCTCAATCAGTTCACATAGGATGTGGCCAATAAGAATATGCGATTCTTGTATTCTTGCTGTAACATCAGAGGGGATAACTATAGATTGGTCACACTTCGACAGGGACTCCCCGCCACCCTTTCCTAAAAGTCCCATGGTTATAAGTCCCATGCTTTTTGCTTTTTTTAATGCATTTATAATATTTTGGCTTTTTCCAGATGTGGATATCCCAATTAAAACATCCCCTCTATTTCCTAAAGCTTCAATTTGCCTACTAAAAATATTTTCAAAATTATAATCATTTGATATACATGTTAGAACTGATGAATCCGCTGTCAATGAAATAGAACGTAACGCCCTTCTATCGCCTTTGAATCTTCCGATAAGTTCAGCCGCAAGATGCTGTGCATCACTTGAACTACCTCCATTACCACACCAAAAAACTGTTTTTTTTTCTTTAAGGGCTTTAATCATAATATGAGCAAAAATTAATATTTCATTTTGAATCTCTTGATCAATTAATGAAATTGTTTTTTGATGTTCATTGATATGATTTTTGATTAAATTATTCATTAAGGCTCACCTTGTATATAAAATTTAGTAGTTAATCTGATTGATAAATATCTCTTGTGAAAATCATTTTATCTAAATTTTCTAATTCCTTACTCATTCTATTTGTTAAAATCAAATCACAATTATTTACAAATGCATTAAAATTAACAATTAATTTTGATCCAAAAAAAGTCTTCTCTTTAATTAATGGTTCATAAATAATTAATTCTATACCCTTCTTCTGTAAACGCTTCATAATTCCTTGCATACTTGACTCACGAATATTATCCGAACCCTCTTTCATAATGAGGCGGTGCACTCCAACAACCTGTGGTTTTAATTTTATAATTTCATTACTAATAAAATCTTTTCTTGTTGAATTAGAATCGACTATTGCTTGAATAATTTTTTGTGGGATATTTTTATAATTTGCTAACAATTGTTTTGTATCTTTAGGAAGGCAATAACCTCCATAACCAAATGATGGATTATTATAGTGATCTCCAATTCTTGGATCCAAACTTAAAGTATTAATTATTGATTTTGAATTTAAACTTTTTTCAAATGCATATGAGTCAAGTTCATTAAAAAAAGCAACTCTCATTGCTAAATAAGAATTTGCAAAAAGTTTTGCTGCTTCTGCTTCCGTCGAGCTAATTAAGAGCTTTGGCACGTCTTTTTTTAGTGCTCCATCAGATAATAAATTAGCAAAATCATTTGCAGCAGAATTAGTGTCACCAACTATAATTCGAGATGGATATAAATTATCATGTAAAGCCATACCCTCCCTGAGAAATTCAGGTGAAAAAATTATGTTTTCTGTATTAAATTTTTTTCGCATCAATTCGGTGAAACCAACTGGCACTGTAGATTTTATTATTATGGTAGCTTTAGTTGTCTCAGCTAAGATTTTTGCAATAACATTTTCGACTGTTTTAGTATCAAAATAATTAGTCATATCATCATAATTTGTTGGTGTTGCAATTAAAACAAAATCAGAATTTTTATATATATTTAGAGCTACTTTCTGTGCAGAAATATTTAACTTTTTATTTTTAAGGTAGTCACTTACCGCTTCATCATGAATTGGACTAATTTTTTTATTAATAAGATTGATTTTATTTTCATCTAAATCTATGGCCACAACGTTATTTTTTTGTGCGAGAAGAATGGCATTAGAAATTCCAACATAGCCTAAGCCAACTACTACTATATTTTTATAATTTGTATTCATGCTTTTATTTTATTTTTTGTGGGAAGTGCCCAATAAAATCCGAAATAAAGAATTGAGAGAAAAATTATTGAAAGCATTGATAGGATTCCGTCACTAAATACCCAAGGTATTATCATTGCTGGGGTGAGCCAAATAATAGATATCATAGGCATTACTAGGCAATTTGCTACTCTTGCTCGCGAAACAGACCTTTCAATAACAAAATATAATTTCAAATGCATATGATCAGGGTCTGGGTGTAAAGGATTTCTTTTCTGATATTTTTTTCTAATATATGAAAATACCATTTCAATTGATGGATAGAATAATATTACAACAGCACCCCATGTCGGTACATCATGTCTAGAATATAAAATAATCGTTAAACTTGCTAAAAGAGAACCCCATAAGTAAGCCCCACTATCTCCTAAAAAAATTGACCCCCAAGGGTAATTGAATATTAAAAATATTCCAATAAAAGACAAAAATATTAAAACTATATAAAGAATAACTAAATCTGAAAGCATAAAGCTTACAAAACCAATAGAAAGAAGCGTAGTAAACACAACCATACCTGCTAAGCCATTAGAACCATCAATTAAATTCATTCCATTACAATAGCCAGCGTGTGCAATAGTAAAAAATAAAATTCCTACAATTGGTATATTTAAAAAATGGCCTATATATGGAATATCAATGGTTGGCAAACCATATGGTTGGGTTAAGATGAAAATAGAGGAGCTTAGAAGAATTGCAATAAGTCTTAGGGAAGGTGAAACGTCATATTTTATATCCTCCCTAAGAGCCACTAAAAACAAAGGTATATTGCATAGTAAAAGTAACAAAAAAATAGGCTTTAATTCTTTGTTAAGCCAAGGATCAATATCAACATTGATAAAGAGACAACAAACTAAACCGACGAATAGAATAAGACCTCCCATTCTGGGCACATCTGTTTTATCTTTATGAATTCTCTGAACACTGTCGTATTCAATTGCATTAAATCTAAAAGAAATTTTTTTCCAATTTAAAATAAGAGAGGCAGTAAGTACTATAAAAAATAGTACTAAAATCATTAAATCTGTTTGAGTATAAAAATCGAATAAAAACTTCATTTAATCGCCTTAGAATTAGGTTTTTTTAGATATTTCATAAGAATAAATAAAGCAAATATTATACATTCAAGAACGGAAATAAATAATAAATATAAAACAAGTTGATCTGCTTGATAGGAAGAGAAACTTGCCCATATTCCAAAAGCAGACAGATGAAGCATTCCAAATAAATACACCAACTGATTTAGTCTTTTTGAATCATATATTTTTGAGAAAACTGGAAACCCCAATAATTTATTTATTGATCCAATGAACCAAACAATTAACATAATTTGTATGACATAAATTGACGCATAAAAACTTGAATCAAAGAAAATTTTTATAAAAATAGGTATTACTAAAATACCTATAATCATTAAAACCAAATAAAATAAAGTAAAAGAAAAAATAATCCTCTTTATTTTTTGTAAAGGTTCATCAATGTAATTTGCTCTAATTGTATGAGGAACGACAGTGGAAAGAGTGTTAGCAGATCTTAGAACTAAATCTGCAAGACTATAAATAGCTATTTGAAATGGACCTGCTAATAGAGATAATCCAAAACCCCAAAATGATGAAAAATTTATTGTAATTATTCCATTTAAGAAAAATGGTGTTGCCTCAAAGAACTGTTTTTTTAGAAAAAATACATTTGGTAGAACTAACTTAAAGTTATACATTTTGAATAAAACTAGATAACCATAAAAGCTAATAAAAAACATCGTTATGCCTTGTGCAACAAATACCCAATAACTACTTTCAAAATTTTTAACTAAAGAAAATATAAGGATTAAGTATAGAATTCGGGAAAAAAACGTTGGCTTCACCAAATATTTAGGTTTCTTGATCGCTTGTAAGAAATTCAATGGGTTGAGCCCTCCTGTTAAAAAAGGCAAAAAAAGACTCAAGAGAAGATATTGATTAGTTACTAAAATTAATTTGGATTGTGCTAATAGGTATACAAATAAAGAGAAAAAACAAATAATAATAATCTTTATTATAAAGACTGATGAAAAATATTGATTCCTTAATTTTGTACTTTTATTTTTTGAAAAAAATTCAATTGAATGGTAACCAAAACCCCAATCACATAAAACCCAACAAATTTGTACCAATATAATTCCTGCTGCAACAATTCCATACTCTTCGATACCTAGAGTAAATGTTATATACGGGATAGTAATCAAAATTGCTAATTGATTTGAGAAGACAATACTCATTCTGTGGAAAATTTGTTTTAAAGTTTCAGTCATCAATTAATTTATTTTTTATATTTTTCAGAACAAACCCATTTAAATGAGTCCTCACACATTTCGATAAGCCCTTTTTTTGCCTTCCACCGAAGCTCCTTTAATGCTTTTGATGGATCAGCATAAGATGTAGACAAATCACCTTTCCTTTTACCAACAAATTGATATGGAATCTGCTGATTTGTTGCTTCTTCAAAAGCTTTAACAAGCTCTAATACTGATATACCCTTTCCAGTCCCAAGGTTAAAAATATTATGACCGTTTTGCTTATCAAGACATGATAAAGCAGCTATATGACCATCCACTAAATCCATAATATGAATATAATCCCTGATCCCAGTCCCATCTTTTGTATCATAGTCATTACCATATACATCAAGAATAGAAACTTTTTTTAATGCAACATTTAATATATGAGGCATGATATTTGATATTTTTGTTGAAATAGCTTCACCTAAATGACCTGAGGGATGAGCTCCAATAGGGTTAAAATATCTCAAACTAGTTGCTTTCCATTGGTCATCTTGCTTACATAAATCCTCCAAAAAGCTTTCTACCATTACTTTATTTTCACCATATGGGTTTATTGTGTCTATCGGATGAGATTCAGGAATGGGAAGAATCTTTGGCTCACCATAAATTGTTGCTGATGATGAAAATATTATTTTTTTTATATCAAACTTTATAAGCTGTTTTATTAAAGCCTTTGATCCATTTACATTTACATCATAATATTTATTAGGATTCTTTACCGAGTCTGCAACATCTTTTAAACCTGCAAAGTGAATAACCGCATCAATTTTATTTCCAAATAATACTCTTGATAAAAAATCCTCATCCCGTATATCTCCTTCAAAAAATTTTGGTTGAACGCCTGAAATATTTTTAATTTTCTTTAGTACATCTAAATTACTATTCGATAAATTATCAATAATTATTGGTTGTAAATTATTATTTAGCAATGTGGTAACAGTATGGCTTCCAATAAAGCCTAGACCGCCTGTGACAAGAATATTTTGCATCCATCCACCTTTTTAATCAAAAGATTATTTTAAACCAAAGCTACTAATGGACACTTATTATCCATCAAGGAATATACTTACTTATTTTTATTGTATCAAACACTTACTGCGGTAAATAAAAAACCGGCATTTCGCCGGTTTTGTTATTAATGCTCGATTATGTAGTCTTTTTCAATAATTTCTTTTATTCTTAACTTTTCTTTTTTTAAACGCCGAAGCCTTTCGTCTGGGATGTAATTTTTATAACCTGCATCAATTATTCTGTTTAACTCTTTATGTCTACTTTTTAAACTTTTTAAGTCCATATTACTCCTTTTAAATTTAAAAATTAATTAATGAATTGTACGTATTAGGTTAAAAATGTAATAAATTTACTTACTCCTATTTTATAAATGTTTCATTTAAACTTTATACCTATTATTAATTAATTACTAGTGTGTTTAATTATAAAAATATTATTTCGAACCATTTTGTTAATAACCAACCTAATTAAAACAAAAATTGCTATTCATAATATAATAGAGCTAAAACCAAAGTATAAAGATACAAAAACGATTAAAAAAAATTTTAATTTTTGAATCTTATTACACGAAGAATTTTATAAATAAAATGAGGGTTAAATGAAAGCTTTAGTTAAAAGCCAAGCAAAAGAAGGTATTTGGTTAGAAGATGTAGATGAACCAATTGTTGGAAATAATGATGTTCTAATTAAAATTCATAAAACAGCAATATGTGGAACAGATGTGCACATATATAACTGGGATGATTGGGCAAAAAAAACTATCCCCGTACCTATGACAACAGGTCATGAATATGCCGGTGAAATAGTTAAGCTAGGCTCAAATGTAAATGACCTAAAAATTGGAGATATTGTTTCAGGTGAGGGCCATATTACTTGCGGTCGTTGTCGAAATTGTTTAGCAGGAAAGCCCCATTTATGCCCATATACAATTGGAGTTGGAGTTAATAGGACAGGTGCTTTTGCAGAATACCTATCAGTGCCATCAAAGGTTGTTTTTAAACCAAGTAGAGAAATATCTACTGATCTATTATCAGTCTTTGACCCCTATGGTAATGCCGTTCATACCGCACTATCTTTCAATATGGTAGGAGAAGATGTATTAATTACAGGAGCAGGCCCTATTGGTATTATGGCCGCCATGGTTGCGAAGCATGCCGGAGCAAGAAACATTGTTATTACAGACCTTAATGATTACCGTTTAAAGCTCGTAAACAAGATTCTACCAACCGTAATTACTATTAATGTTTCAAATCAAAAAATTGATAAAAAACTCATGGAATCGTTAGGAATTTTTGAAGGATTTGATGTGGGTCTTGAGATGTCAGGTTCCCCAACTGCATTTAGTGGTATGTTGGAATTAATGATAAATGGTGGGCATATTGCCATGTTAGCTATCATGCCTCAAGGGTCTGGTATAGATTGGGACATGGTAGTTTTCAAAGGATTAACTATTAAAGGAATATATGGAAGAGAAATCTTTGAAACTTGGTACAAAGGATCAATGATGGTTCAATCTGGATTACCCCTTGAAAAAATAATCACCCATCGCTTTTCATACAATGATTTTCAAGAAGGTTTTGACGTAATGAGGTCAGGACAGTCTGGAAAAGTCATTCTTGACTGGGTAAGTTAAATTAAAATAAAAAGGAATTAAATGAGCTTTGACAAAGTAAGACAGGGGTTAGCTGAAGACTTAGAGGAAATAAAAGCAGCAGGTTTATGGAAAAGTGAAAGAAATATTAACTCAAATCAGACAAACCATATCTCACTAGAGGACGGTCAGCACGTAACCAATATGTGTGCTAACAATTATTTAGGATTAGCTAACGATCGAAGGATTATCCAAGCGGCTAAGGATAGTTATGATCATTGGGGTTATGGTTTAGCATCAGTCAGATTCATTTGTGGCACGCAGACAATACATAAAACACTAGAAAAAAAAGTAAGTGAATTCTTAGGTATGGAAGAAACAATTCTTTATGCCGCATGTTTTGATGCAAACGGAGGATTATTTGAAACAATCCTAAATGCAGAGGATGCCGTAATATCTGATGAGTTAAATCATGCATCAATAATTGATGGCGTAAGACTATCAAAAGCACAAAGATATCGATATAAAAATAACGACATGAATGATCTTCGATCTAAGCTTGAAGAAGCCAGAGAAAATGGTGCCAGAAGAATCATAATTACAACCGATGGAGTTTTTTCAATGGACGGAACAATTGCTCAACTAGACATAATATGTGATCTTGCTGATGAATTTGATGCGATGGTTCATCATGACGATTGTCATGCAACAGGGTTTATGGGTAAAACTGGCAAAGGTATTCATGAATACTGTAACGTTATTGATCGAGTTGACATCATCACAAGTACATTTGGTAAAGCTTTAGGTGGAGCATCAGGAGGGTTCACGTCAGGCAGAAAAGAAATTATCGATATGTTAAGACAACGCTCACGACCATACCTATTCTCAAACACATTAGCACCTTCAATTTGCGCAGGTACTTTAAAAGCTATCGAAATTTTAGAGACCTCAACTGAATTAAGGGATACATTAGAAGAAAACACCCATTACTTTAGAAAAGGGATGCAAGAGGCAGGGTTTGATGTTGATGACGGTGATCACCCTATTGTTCCAGTCATGCTTGGTGATGCAAATTTAGCACAAACTATGAGTCAAAAGCTTCTGGAACACGGTATTTATGCGATTGGATTCTTTTTCCCCGTTGTCCCAAAGGGTAAAGCAAGAATTAGAACGCAAATCTCAGCAGCACATACAAAAGATGACTTAGATAAAGCAATCAAAGCTTTTGCAACAATTAGAGACGAGCTACAAAGTTAAAATTGAAAATATTATCAAAAATACTTTTTAAGTTGTTTATATATTTTGGATTTGCACTATCACTTCAAGCTAATGCATTACAAATAGGTGATAGGGCTCCAAATTTTATAGCTGATTCCACTCAAGGTGAGTTAGATTTTTATGATTGGAGTCAAAATCAGTGGGTTATTCTTTTGTCTCACCCTGGTGACTTCACTCCTGTATGTACAACAGAGCTGGCGGAAGCTGCAAAACTACAACCTTTACTTAATAAGAAAAATGTGAAAATAATTACTTTGAGTGCTGACTCAGTTGAAGATCATCTTGAATGGGTTGAAGTTATTAATAACTATAAAGATAAAACAACCTCAACAGATGATTTAAAAAATCTACTTTTAGGTCTTGAAGGAGACACTGACGTAAATTTTCCAATAATATCCGATCCAGATTTAAAAGTAGCTGAACTTTACGGAATGTACCATCCAAAGGCGAAACCTAATGCAGGATCCTTTGGGGAGGAAAATAAATCAACGATAAGAGCTGTATTTATAATAGATCCAAAGAAAAATATCCAAGCCATGTTGACTTACCCCAAAAATATTGGACGAAATTTTAATGAGATTGTAAGAACATTAGAAGCCTTACAAATATCATCTAAACTGAATGTTTCTACTCCAGCCAATTGGGAGTTTGGTGATGATGTTATTGTTTCAAACGATATACCTGATGAAGATATAAAAGAAAAATATGAGGTTGAGGAGTACAACGTGTTTGAAACTTTTTTAAGAACGATTAAGCAACCTGGGTATTACGATGGAAATGATGCCAGAAGAAAGAGAGTGAGAAACTAATCACTAGTAGTTATTTTTTAAAAAACGCCAATGCCCCAGAGGTAAATTTCCTAAATTGATATCTCCAATACGAACCCTTTTAAGGCTAGTGACTTTTAGGCCGACCATGGCGCACATCTTTCTGATTTGACGATTACGCCCTTCAATGAGTATAAATTTAAGTTGATTTTCATTTTGCCATGATACTTTTGCGGGTTTTAATTTATATCCATCTAAAGTGAGCCCATGATTTAAAAGTCTTAAATTTTCTTCAGTTAAATCACCCTGCACCTTAACTAAATATTCTTTTTCAACAACCACATTCTCACCAATAATGCTTTTGGCCATTGCGCCATCCTGAGTCATGATTAAAAGTCCCGTAGAGTCAATATCTAGTCGGCCTGCTGGAGCAAGACCTTCCTTATTAAATAAAGGATTGCGATCATTTAATTCATTAGAAAAATAGTTATCTGAGCTTATCAAATCTGAAGCGGGTTTAAATTCTTTATCATCGTCTAGATGAGAAATATAACCCACTGGTTTATTAAGAAGGATGGTTAATTTTTTTAATTGTTTAAGCTTACCCTTCTTATTTAACTCAACCTTTTGTGAACGACAAGCTTTCGTTCCTAATTCGTTTACTACCTTTCCGTCAAGCAAAACAAGACCTTGTTTGATATATTCATCAGCCTCTCTTCTTGAACATAAACCAAGCTCAGATAATATTTTCGAAATACGAACTTGTTCCAAGTTATTTTCTTACCTTAGTAAAGGCTTAAGACTTGAAACTATTTCTTGTCCAAGTTTAGTTAGGCATTCACTTTGTGCTTGAACCATTTTATCAATATCTGTTGTTGAGGCTTGAGCTGTAAAGCTTGATCTTTTATTTAAGATTGTTTCATCCTTTGATTTAATTGACCACTGAGCTATTAACTGGCTTTGCCCATTCTGGTCAATATTTAACTCTAAAATATCAATCTTTACTTGAAAATCGACACCCGGTCTTTGTGGCCAGGGGTAGCGAATCATTCTATCTGTACCTAACTGTGAAGGAAGTGTCTTAAATAATGCTAAAGAAATATTTTGATCTAATTTTTCTGCCCAACGATAACCATCTATAAATTTATATTTATTTTCAGAGACAGCAACAACCATTTGAAATCGGTCCAAATAATCTGGCAAGCGGATTGGACCCAATCCAATTAACGGACCTTCATCCTTCTCTACAAGTTGATTGGTTTCTATTCCAACTGAGGCATCCAGCATATAGTACTCAACAGGCTTACTACTTTTTGCGCAACTCAAAATTAAAGATATTAAGCATAATAAAGCAATATTTTTCAAAAGACTTTTAATCGAGTACAGTTTCATTTTATTCATCACCCTTACCGTAAATTATTGACTCAGGATTTCTCTCTAACGTATCTGTTAAATTTTTAGTTGATTCAGCTGCTTCTTTAAGTGCCTCTAATGCTTGCCAAAGTGGTGCTTCTGGAGATGAAAGCTCTTCAAATGAGCGAACCGCAAACTGTGATTCTGATAATAAATCTGTTGCTGTGTTTAATGTTTTTTCTAAGGAGTTTAAGACAGGCTTTATCTCTCTTGAAAATTCTTGTACAACAACCCGAGTATCTTTCATCGTGCCATTTAAATTTAACATGAGGGGTGTAAAGTTTTCATTTAAGTTTATTAACAGCTTTTCCATCTCCTTAATTGATTGATTAACCCCTTGACGATTTTCTTTAAGCGACTGAGATGTCAATATAACCTTTATCTCATGCATATTGACTGCTAAATCCTCTACAATTTCCTCTAATGGCAGCTTTCCAATTCTATCTACAACTTTCTGAGCCTCTCTTTTGATATCTTCAGTTACGTTTGTTGTTGTGGGAAGCTCTTTTAGTTTGCGAAAATCTATACCTGTCATAACTACCTCATCTTGAGGTGTAAATTGAAACTCAATATACAACAAACCTGTTAGCATGCTTTGTGATTTTAATTGTGCCTTTAGTCCTTTATTTACAAGATTTTTTACAGAAAGTTCTTTTTCTTTGCCCGCAACTTTTGGATCAAAATCTTCATCTGTTTCATCATCAAGAATATTTTCATAATCAAGCTCAATGACAACTGGCTTAATAATTTCTAAAGTTTTCTCATCAAATAAAAGTGCAACCTCTTTGACTTCCCCAATCTTGACTCCCTCAAGCTTTACAGGCGCTCCGACATTTAAACCATTTAAGTTATTTTCTGCATGAAAGAATAAAACAAATTGATCTTTTTTTTCAAAATAATTACCACCGCCAAACATCAATACTGCGATAATTACAAGTGCTAAGGCAGCAAGAAAAAAAGAACCTATTAGCGTAGGACTGACTTGCTTACTCATCTATTTAACTATTCTCATTTTTTTTTACTTCTTGATAAAAATTTAATTACTCTCTCATCTTTAGATGTTTTTAATAATTTTTTTGGATCACCCTCAGCTATCATTGTTTTAGATTCTGGATCGAGAAAAACCGAATTAGTCCCGATTGCAAATATACTTGCTAGCTCATGAGTCACCATTACTATAGTAGCATTTAAATTATCTCTTAAACTCAAAATCAAATCATCAAGTAATTTAGAACTTATCGGATCAAGACCAGCTGATGGCTCATCAAAAAATAAAATTTCAGGATCTAGTGCCATCGCTCTAGCTAGCCCCGCCCTCTTTTGCATACCTCCACTAATTTCTGACGGATAAAAATCACTAAAACCTGCTAAGCCCACAAGGGAAAGTTTATAGTCAACGATTTCTTGAATATTCTTTTTATTTAACTCGGTATGTTCTGAAATTGGCAGTGCAATATTTTCACCTAATGTCATTGAGCTTAGTAAAGCACCGCTTTGAAATAGAACTCCCGTTTTATTTAATAATAATTTCTGGTTTGAAGCATTAGGACCCCACAAATTTTCATTGCCATAATAAATATTACCCTTTGATGGAAAAATCATTCCAATCAGATGCATCATCAAAGTACTTTTACCGCAACCACTTCCACCCATTATGACAAAGATATCGCCTTGATTGATTTTAAAATCCAAATCTCTCTGGATGATGAAATCACCATAAGCCATCGTCATTTTTTTAATCGTAATACAAGCTTCAGTCATTTTACTTATATTCCAAGCTGATTAAATAGTATCGTTATAAGTGAATCGGAAATAACGATGAAAATAATGCCCGTAACTACTGCAGATGTTGCCGCATCACCAACTGCTGATGCGCTTCGACCACATTGCATACCTCTAATGCAGCCTGAATAGGCAATTAATATTCCAAAAATTGATGCTTTAAATAAGCCAACTAGCACATCCTTAAACTGAACAGCTAATTCAGTTCTTGTCCAGTATTCTGTTGAGGAAATATCAAATAAGCCTATTGCCACAGCCGCTCCGCCTAACATACCCATGAAGTCAGCATATAGACATAACAGTGGCATCACTAAGATTAGTGCCAACATACGTGGCATCACTAAAAATTCCATAGGATTAAATCCCATTGTTTTTAAGGCATCTATCTCGCTATTTACGTTCATCGTACCAATCTGAGCAGCATAAGAGGCACCCGTTCGCCCAGCCATTATAATGCCTACCATGAGCGCACCCATTTCGCGTGTCATACCCAATCCAACAAGATCTGCAAGATACATTTGAGCGCCAAATAATGACAGTTGGAGTGCTCCTACAAATGCTAATATTAAACCTACTAAAAAACTAATTAGACTCACGATGGGCAATGAGGCAGGTCCACAATCCTGTATATAAGTCATCAAATCAACAAAACGAAAACGTCCTGTTCCTTTGATTAGAGAAAATGAGCTTTGGATAAGATCCCCTAGAAACGTTACTAAATTTTTTAGTTCAACTTTTGCCTTCAACAAACTTCTACCAATTGATTCAATTAAGGATGTTTTTTTCTTTTGTTTTCTTGCCCCATCCCTTTCTGGAACAGAATAAGCAAGGTCTAAAAGTCCTTGTATGCCTTTTGGAAGGGATTTAATATCAACAGTGATTTTTTTGTTCTTAGCAAAATTAATAATGACCATTAACTGAGCCATAAAGAAACTATCCCAATCATCTAATTTTTTTGTAGAAAATGTCATCTTTCTAATCTTAGGATAGTCGGCCAGGCTTAAAAGTAACTCCTCTACCCCTTTAGCACTGGAACCTACAGTCCAATTACCAAAAAAATTTATCTCAAAAAACTCTTTTTTGATAATTAACTTTATTTCATTTTTCGCAGTATTATTAATTTTAGGCATTCCGTTATTTAAGATTTAATATTTAATTATAGTAAGTTTTTGTGCTCAATCAGACAATAGTTATTACCTTCGCTGGTATAGAAATTCTCTATGCATTGTTTGATATCATCCTTATTGTCGACAAGCTTAATTAAATTTAAATCTTCATCGCCAATAAGGCTATTTCCGAGTAATTGTTTTTTTATCCACACTAATGAATCTATCCAGAAGTCTTTACCCACCAAAATGATCGGAAATTGTTGTATTTTTTTAGTTTGCATCAAGGTCATTACTTCAAATAATTCATCAAGTGTCCCAAAGCCACCTGGGAAGACAACATAAGCTGATGTATATTTAACAAACATCACCTTTCTTGTAAAAAAATATTTAAAATTAAAACTAATGTCTTGATAGCTATTTGGTTCCTGCTCGTGTGGCAGAATAATGTTCAGACCAATACTATTGGACTTTCCTCGGTAAGCGCCTTTATTGATAGCCTCCATGATGCCAGGTCCGCCTCCAGAGATAATAGAAAACCCCAAGTTAGATAAATCATATGCTACCTCTTCAGCCATAAGGTAATACTTATCTGTATTTTTTGTTCGTGCACTTCCAAACATAGATATTGCTGGCATTATTTTTTTAAGCTCTGACGTTTCCATTAACTCTCGCATGATTTCTAGAAACTGATCATTTTCTGGATTGTTAATATCTATTGTTTTTTTCATAAAATACAATCTTTAATTATTTTAGGTAAAAATAAATATTACAGTAATATTCATTGTTGGAGTGGTTTATGATTTTGCTGATGATATGAAAAATGTATCGGGTAAATTAAACATCATCAATGTAAATGGTGAAACAAATTAAGCCAAAATAAAAGATGTGTTATCTAAATTTTAGCTTTGATTTATTTAGAATTATTTTTCTAGAAGGCTTCTAAGCATCCACGCGGTTTTTTCATGAACATTTATTCTTTGTGTCAACATATCCTCTGTTGCCTGATCACTCGCTGTTGCAACTAACCCATAAATACTGCGGATAGTCTTAATCACGGCCTCATGACCCTCAACTAGAAGTGAAATCATCACCTCTGCCTTTGGCGGATTTGAGGGTGCATCTTTAACAGATGAATAATGAGAAAAATCTTTATATGAGCCAATCGCAAATTGATCTAAAGCGCGAATTCTTTCTGCGATGACATCAACCGAATTCCACAACTCGGTATATTGATCCATAAACATTAAATGCAAAGTATTAAACATTGGGCCTGTCACATTCCAATGAAAATTATGCGTATTTAAATAAAGCGTATACGTGTCTGCTAGAAGCTTTGAGAGGCCCTCAGCAATTTGTTGCCTATCTGAATCATTAATACCAATATCAATTTGTCTTTTCTCTAGGCTCATTTCAGACTCCATCTTAAAAAACTATTATACATATTGTGTAATATTTAAAAATAAGATTATGTTGTTTGGTTGTTGTTTATTTTCTGCATTATTGCGATTCTTTCATCTACCCTCTGATCTAGAATAAGAAAAAGGGTTGTAGCAGCGAACAATATAATCATCCCTCTTATTAGATAGTTTTTTATCATGATGCTGCACCCTTTCTTGCAGTTTCTATTTTTATTTTAGATTCTCGCATTGTGATTTCTTTAATCATTGATGTTGCTTCAACCACACCCAAAGAAGAAGCTTTTTTAAACCATTGACTTGCTACTAGATTATCTTTTTGGACTCCATTTCCATCCTTATAAATTAACCCAAGGTGGTAATGTGCCTGAGGTAAGTCTTTCTTTGCGGCAGTTTTGAAGTATTCAAATGCAACAGAGGGATTCACTTGCACCCCAAGGCCGTAGTAATATAAAAAACCGAGATTAAGCTCTGCCTCAGCTATATCAGCTTGAACTGCCTTAAGATAATGTTGCCTTGCTAATACATAATCTTGAAAAGTACCTCGGCCATATTGATGCATTAGGCCAAGGTTAAATTCAGCCTCTAATAAGTCTTGATTTGCAGCTTTTTGATACCACTCGTAAGCCCTCTCATAGTTTACAAATTCATCAGGGCCATAATGCAAGATTTGTGCAATATTAAACTGAGCTTCTTTCATTCCTTGTTCTGCAGCTATCTCGTATAGCATTGCTGCATAAGTTAGATTTTTTTGAGTGCCCAGACCATAGTGATACATTTGTGCTAAATTATATTGAGCTTCAACAAGCCCCTTTTTAAGTTCTTCACATTGATATCTATTTTTAGACAATTGTTGTCGAGATGATTTTTCAAACCAATAAAATGCAGTCTCTAAATTTATCTGTCTACCTAACCCATATCGCTCCATCAAGCCTAAATTAAATTGCGCTTCAGGATTATTATTTTTAGCTGATTTATAGTAGAAATCATAAGCCTCCTGGTAACTAACCAACTTACCTTTGCCATAATGATGCATCAAACCAAGGCTAAAATTAGCTTCATCTATAGCATTACTGGCTGCCTTTTTGTAAAGCTCTAAGGCTTTGGAGTAATCTTTAGTTAGATTGTTGCCGAAGTAATACTGATTGGCTTTTTCTAATTGAGCATTTCCGATTTGATTCTTTGTTGGAGGATTTCCAAAACCAACAAATTGACTCTCTTTAAACCATGTTTGCCAAAAATTTCCATCTTGGCATTTCCCCTGCGAATAACTGAGTGAGGAAAACATTACTAATTGAACGAACATTAAGCATAAACTTTTAATTTTCATAACCTACCTTTTAAATATAAATTGATATTAGGTAGACGAAAATAAGCGTAATTGTCAGGAATATAATTTTTAAAATTTAATAAACTAACCCTTTTTTAATTAAATACTCCATATTAGATCTTGCGTCCTCATTACCAAGTGCGGATGATTTTTTATACCACTCATATGCCTGAGGATAGCTCTGATCAACATTAACCCCAAGCTCATACATAAGGCCTAAATTAAATCTGGCATTTGAATCATATTGATTTGCTAATACCAAACAATATTCTAGGCTTAAGGTTGCATTATAAGAGCACAAGTTATCTTCTGAATTTACAGGTAATATTTTCTCATCTTTGGTAGGAGCATAACGTGACCAAAAGCCGGTAAATCCTCCGTGCTTATCAAAATGTTCATTCCAAAAACCTTTATCGTTAGTTTCATTTACTATCATTTTTTTACCAGTCTCTTTTGCAAGAATAATATGATTTAATTCATCTGCAACAGACACAACCCCGTCATAAGTTTTTTTGGATGCATATACGAAACCTGTCCCAAGGATAATAATTAGAAATGCTTTAAATTTATTCTCAAAAAATGAGGTCCATAGAGCTTTTGAAGATCTCTTAGCTTTTTTCTTCGCAATAGCCTCCTTCACATTTTGGTAAAAAGCATCATCGCGATCAGGTATTTCATTTTCTATTTTTTTATTTTCTGTAATCCAAGCATTTCTCAATAGACGAGCTTCAAGTCTTGTTTTAATATCTATTCCTTTCACTGCAACACCTTGAAGCGTATCTATCCAATCCTGTAATATTTTTTGTTCTTTATTTTTCATCATATTTACTCTTCAATTTCATTGCATATCTCTATGAATAGTTTAAATTTTTTCCTGCATTGACTCATAAATTCTCTTGTGGCCCCATAAGGTCGACCGATAATCCGCCCAATCTCTTCCGGACTAAGTCCATCTATGATAAATCCCATTACTTCTGCCCTTTTGGGTTCAGCTTCTCGAAATTTTGCTAATTGCTCTTGAACGCAACCTGAACGTGTTTGGTTTTCTTCCAATATTTTTGGTGCTTGAGATTGATCTCTATCCTCATCAAAAGGAATCTCTCTATTTTTTTTTAAAACTCTACCTTTGTCAATTACCATATTTCTTAATACTCGATACATCCACGTTCTTGCAAATTCAATATCTTTTATGGAGTCTGATTGCATATAAAGCTTATCAATTGTAAATTCTTGCACTAAGTCCCTGGCATCCTCTTTATTAATTCCACTTTTCATTGTAAAACGGATAAACTCCTTCCTAAATCCATATTTTTCAAAAAGCCTCATAGCCCCATCACTATCACCCTCTCTAAACAATTGAATAATTTCAGTTGCCTGATCTCGTTTTGATAGCTTTTCTTTAGTCATTTACTTCCCCCTGTAAGTAAACTACACCACTTTATTTATTATTCATAGACTTGTTGTTTTTACAATGTCTTCGCATAATTCCTTTGCTTTTAGTTTTGCTGCAACGTATCCATTTAGACTGAATTCATCTGATGGAATATCAAAATAAATTTTGTGCGGGTTGGTAACTTCAATCTTTATTGTATTGAAAAATGCCATTAACGAGTCAAACATCTGTCCTTGAATAAAATTTCCAAAGAAGGCTATTTTTAGAGTTGCAAAATCAAAAACACCTATCAAATCCGTATTAATAATCGCTGGGTCTTCCTCTTTTGCCTGAGGAAAATTAATTCTTAAATCAATACTTTCCCCTTTAAAATCATAAAGGCGATCTTTATTATTCTTTTGAGTTGAAATGCTAGTTGCAAGGATATCTATATCGCAATTACCAGCTTTTTTTATCCATCCAAAACGATGTCCATGAACTATGCTACCGTGCGTGCTATATCGAACCATATTATTGTATTTATCTACCTCCCAATCTTCATATATATCGGTTTTTTTTGGTTCAATATTACTCTCCAGCTCATTACTCTCTAAATTTTTAGCTTGAATGATATTGCCTATTAAGCAAAATATCACCAGTAAAATAATATTTATTTTGTTCATTTTGTATCTCTCCCTTTTAATTGGTGGCTAGATTTTCGCACTAGCCCGGCGGCAGAAGAAAAACAGGAGGAGGTATTTCTCTGCGATTAATTTTTAACTTATCTGACCTGAAGTGATGATGACTTTTTTATTTTCAGAATGAATTAGGTAGCAATCAAAGTGATATTTAATATCTGAAATAGTCCTCTCATCCATAATTTCAGTTATATTTTTAAGTGAGGACTCGTTAAACGTCCTTAGGTATTCGGCAAGTCCAATCTTTTGCTTCTCTCCATATTTAAGAAGGATATTTTGGATTTGTAATGGAATCTCGCCTGTATTAAATTTTTTTTTATCTTGCCCCATATTTTCTTTCCTTTTTTATTAATGCATACGAGGTAGACGATGAAAATAAAATTTGTCAGGATTTTTTTAAAGAAAATTTAAATATGTTATCTTTAGTTTTTATAAATTTTTTTTCACTGTTATGCTTCAATCTATAGAATTATTCGTAAGTCAATTAGCAGGCTGGATGTGGGGAGCTCCCTTGCTAATTCTATTATTTGGGACGCATATCTTCTTAACATTCCAGCTCAGAGGGATTCAATTTAGAACACTTCCACTCGCATTTAAGATTGTATTTAGCAAATCTGATCAGGATGGCGATATTTCTCACTTTTCTACACTCATGACAGCACTCGCTGCCACAGTTGGCATTGGTAATATTGTTGGTGTGGCAACAGCTATTACATTAGGTGGTCCTGGTGCTATTTTTTGGATGTGGCTAACAGCACTTTTTGGTATGTCAACAAAGTACTCAGAGGCTCTTTTAGCTGTTAAATATCGTGAAAAAGGTCCAAATGGGATGCGAGGTGGTCCAATGTACTACATTGCTAAGGGTGCTGGTTTACCTTGGTTAGGCTCAGTGTTTGCCGTCTGTACTTTTCTAGCTGCTTTTGGAGCAGGTAATATGGTTCAAGCAAATGCGACCGCATCTATTTTTCTAAATGTTTTTGACATTCCTACCATGTGGACTGGGGGTGTCTTAGCAATACTTGCAGGTCTAGTAATCGTCGGAGGTATTAAATCTATTGGTAGATTTGCCTCTTTCTTTGTTCCTTTTATGATACTTCTCTACGTTGGGACAGTTTTATTTGTTTTGGTAATAAGGTTTGAAGAGATACCAGGTGCCTTCTCATTAATATTTTCCCATGCGTTTAATGGTCATGCTGCAACAGGTGGATTTGTTGGCGCTACACTTGCCGCAGCTATTCGGTTCGGTGTTGCCCGTGGTCTATTTTCTAATGAAGCGGGGCTTGGGTCGGCACCTATTGTTGCCGCAGCAGCTAAAACAAATGACCCAGTTCGGCAGGCGTTAGTCAGTATGACCGGTACATTTATTGACACAATTATTGTTTGCACACTCACTGCCTTAGTCATCTTAACTACAGATGTGTGGACCGAGGGAATCAGTGCGGCAGATTTAACTGCGAGAAGTATTGCGGTAACACTAGGTAACACTGGGGCAACAATTGTTGCTGTTTGCTCTGCCCTCTTTGCTTTTTCAACCCTTATTGGTTGGAGTTATTACGGGGAGAAGGCAATTGAGTATCTATTCGGTGCTCAGTTAGTCAATTTTTATAAAGTTATTTTTTCTCTTCTCATATTTGTTGGTGCCACCATGAGCCTGGCTTTCGTTTGGAATTTTTCGGACGTGATGAACGGCATGATGGTCATTCCTAACTTAATTGGAATTCTCTTACTGGTCAAAATTCTTAAATCTGAAACAAATCGGTTTTTTAAATAATTCAATGATTCCTAGAATTTAATCACACCTTTTGAGAGATCAACTTCTCTTAAGAAGCTCAATAACCCTAAAACTAAAAAAGCCATTGCTAAAATAAATAAGATTGTGATCAGCTGATCAAAGTTAAAGCTTACTTCTGTGGCAATAAAAATCATGGCAATCAATACGCAAACAAAGAGAGCTGAGACAGTAGTTAATGCAATCGCCCAATGTGTCCACTTAGAGCGTTTAATTAAATACTCTATTTCCTTCTTATGCTCCATATTGAGTTTTTTGGGACCCTCATTTAAAATTCTGTATCTATCCACAATTCTTGATAGTCTTGTGGCCATAACAGCCAAAATAGCACCTATGCCTGTTAGCAAAAATGCAGGGGCAACAGCAAGCTCTATTACTGTAGCAACTTCAGAGAATTCAATCATGTCTTCTAATTTATCTTACAAAAATTTAATTCTACCACTTAATTTTTTTATACATTAAGCTTTGATAAGGTAAATTTTAAATAGCAGAGAGTTTGTCTGGATATCTAACTTAGAATTATGAAAAATTTACTGATTGATTTGAAGCTAGACTAGCCTTATTTTCATAAATATTTTTAAAATACCCATGGGTTACGAATGAAGCAGTTATAAAGCCAGCAGCAAAAATTAAAATGAAAATAATAGTTGTCTTAATATTTTTCATAACCTTACCCTTACTTCTTCTTTTCCATGCTTTCCACATCCAATAAAACCCTATCAAAGTTAATATGGCTGCTATGAACATCACAAAAGGATTGCTTGCTATGGCAGCGCCACTAGCACCAAAGATTAGAAATATAAATCCGTTTATGTAGCAAGCTGGGCACATTATTTTGGTCTATTTTTCATAAAATTACTTAGGAGAAGAAATTACTTTCAATAAGGTACCCGCTTGTAAAATTGGAAAACCACTTTTGATGATTTTTTAGAAAATAATTTATTTACAAGCGAGATATAAACAATTGACAGGTAAAGCGTATGTTGAGTTCATTCTTCTTTAAAACATTTCGAGTATAATATTCATATTCAAATAAGGAGAGACATCATGAGAAAAATTTTATCATTGTTATTTTTGTTAGGATTTATGAGTAGTGCTTTTGCAGATGAAGAGTTCTATGGAAAAATAGAAAGCATGCCTGAGAATTCATTTGAGGGAGAATGGATCATTGATGGCAAGTCATATCAGGTCACGAGTGAAACAGAAATTGATGAAGAAGATGGTAACGCAAAGGTAGGTGCCTGCGTCGAAATTGAAATTGATGGTGGTGAAAAAGATGCTGGTGCCGTTGAAGAGATAGATGTAAAAAAATACAGCTTCTTGTGCAGTTTTTATGAGTTAATTGATTAAAACAAAATTATTTAAATAAAGGAAAAAAATGTTATTTCATTTAGATTTTCGTGTTGAATATTCAGCCGAAATGTCACAAAACGACCTCTTTGACATATGGTCTGAAGAGGCAACAGCTGCCGTTGGCGCCAAAGAAGCTGGAGTTGTAGTTGATTTATGGAAAGCTGTTGGTGATCGCCGTGTGATTGCTATTGTTAATGTTGAAAGCATGGAAATGCTTGATCAGATCTTACTAGACCTACCCATTATGAAAAGAATGGGACAGCATGTAAAAGTAGATGTAACCGCTTTAAGAACTTATGAAGGCTTTGCCGCGGATGTTAACGAGCGCCTTACTAAATAATCCCGAGTTAATTAAATTTATTCCAAAAGTGAATTGAAAACTTTTTAAAGAAAAGTGCATTTAGCAATATTGGGAAAAAAATTCCCAACACAAGAGAGAGAATACCCCACTGGGTATTACTGACATCCATAAAGCGCATTTGCCTGTCAAGTAACCCAGTGATTAAAATAGCCATACCAAATAAGTAAGCTATGTTAACTAAGGCATTTGTATATTTACTCATAGGTTCTTAAAAAGAATTTAATCTCTCTTTATACTCTCACCTAACCATCCATAAAGTCAATTGTAAGAATTAATCGACACGTTATTTAAGAAAACTCCCCTTTTTAAAGGGGAGTTTTAAGGCTTACTTTTTACTAAAAGGTACCGGTCATACCAAATATCACGGCACGCGCACCTAATGGAGTTTTATCTTTTATAATTGATGTACTCTCTCTTTGTGTTCTATCAAGTAAATTAGTACCCTTTACAGAGAGAATAATATTAGCTTCTACAGGAAGTGCATAACTTACATGGGCAGAGATATCAATGTAATCATCAGTCTTATATTCATTTTCAGCAAGCTTATCTTGCTCAAAAACGTACATGCCTTCTATCCCTGCATTGAATCTGTTCCATTGATAGTTATGGCCTGTTCCAATTCTCATTGCTGGCATTAATGGTAAATCTCCTCCATCCCTATTTTTGCCGCGAACGTAGTCACCCCAAACATCTGCAGTGTAATTTGAGGTTATTTTTCTGCTTCCCTCAAATTCATACCCATAAAAATCTGCTGGGACACTTTGATATTGATAGACGTCTAATGCTTCTTCTTCACCTTCATGCTCATGATATTGAACGGTACCAGTATTGATTTCAGCAATATAGTCATCAAAGCGTGTGTAAAATGGACTAAAAGACAACATAGTTTTTCCATCCTGCCATGTGATTGTTGTATCAATTCCATTAGATTTCTCTTTCTTTAAATTCCTATCACCTTGTTCGATGGTCTCTGTTGCATGATGCTCACCATAAATATAGAGCTCATTCATCGAAGGCGCTCTCTCTATGTGACTCAAATTAACCGATAACGACAAATTTGAATTTAAATTAAAAATAGACCCAATAGATGCATTGGTAATATTAAAGTCCTCTTCTGATGCATCAAAGCTTGTGCTTGTTTCAGCACCGCCTGGTTCTGCTGCTCCATCATCACTAGTGAAACTATTAGCATCATATTTCGTGTAGCCTTGCCTAAATCCAAAACTTACTGTGTGATCGTAGAAATTAAAATCTTCAAGAAAATAGATAGCGATTTCTTTATTTTGGTTATTTGCAATTAAAGGTTTACCTGCATCCTTCGAGAACCTTCCCTGACCTGCATCAATTCCAACTACACAGGGTGTGTTAAAAAATGAGTGGGCAAATTCGACTTTTCCTACCAATTGTTTATCAATATAATCTGTCCCGATATCTCCTTCCGGCTCTACTTCTTTGTGATAGTAGTCAGTCCAGTTAACTGCAAACTTAAAATTATCGATATGTGTTGCTATATCTTTTCTTTCCATTTTAAAGTCATACTTATCTACATTCATATCGATATAAGCGCCATCTTCGAGCGGAATCCCATATTCCATTTGGTGTTTTGTATAAGAAAAACCTGTATAGCCTTGATCAGTAATTTTAGAAACACCAACTGACCCCCCTTCGCTTTTAACATAAGAATTAACTAATGTGTCATCGCCATATTTATCTCTTGGATACTCCTCTGGTTCAGCCTCATTCAAATATTTGGAAACTGACAGACCTGGAATATTCAAATTTTTACTGGAACGATCGTAACCATCCACATGAATCATTATGTCATTGATACCATAATCAATTAAAAACGAACCCGCCTGCTCATTATTAGCCCCGCCAGTACCTAAGTCATAGGCACCCATTAGGCCTTCATAATATTCACGATGAATTCTGTTATCTATGATATTAATCACGCCACCAGTCGCGCCACCTCCATAAATTACTGAGGCTGGCCCTCTGACGATTTCAATTTGCTCGGCTGCTAATGTATCAATAGCCACACTATGATCACCTGACATAGCTGAGACATCAGTAATTTGAATGCCATTATTTAAGATTTGAACACGGTTATTGCTCATACCTCTTATGACAGGCCTTCCGATAGCATCCCCAAAGGCAGAATTAGATACACCTGGAGTACCATTCAACGTAGCACCAAGAGACGAGTCCCTTATCCTACTTAATTCTTCTCCATTATAAATTTGAATGGGTTTTACCATTTCATCATTCGATAACTTTAATGGGTTAGCAGTTACAGGGACTTGTTGTAATTGAACATGTCCAACCCCATCTGCATAAGCACTCGTAACAATTATTGGAAGAGCAAACAATAAATATCTTAAACGCACAGTATTTCTCCTAAAAATAAATTTTAATTAAACTTCTTTAAATAAATTTTTAGGTTTTTAAGGGGCTTGGGATTGGTAAGCGACAATACCAATAGAGAAAAGATCTCTTACAAGGTAAATGTCGTTAATTTGAAATGTTTGGTTAAAAGAAAAATCAAAATTAGATGAAAAATTTATCGTTTTAGCTGAATGATCTGTAACTGTGAATGTACAATCTTCACATACCATCAAATTTTTATTATGAACATCATCATGGTGTTCACTATCATGATGCAAATCTTCAGTATGTTCATTATCATGATATTGATGCTCAATATCATGCGTAAAGCCTGCTTGTATGTTAAATAAAAGGCTGAATAGTACTAATAAAAATGAAATATTTTTTTTCATAATCGCTAATACTATAATAAATAACCATTTTTTTCAAATGGTTTTATTTGTGTAGAACGAATGTAATAATTATGCAAATTACTTATAAATTTCAAAATGTCCAAAATAGTTAAAAATCCAAGCAGCTTGAGCACTTTGTTCTTCACTGAAATGTGGGAACGTTTTAGTTACTATGGCATGCGGGCTTTACTCGTTTTGTATTTGGTTAACTCATTAAACTATAGCGAATCAGATGCACTTCATATCTATGCTGTCTATACTGGATTGGTTTACCTCACACCCCTTATTGGTGGCTATCTTGCTGATAGATTTCTTGGTACCCAAAAATCTATATTTATTGGCGGCTTGACAATGATGATTGGTCATTTCCTTATGGCATTTCCTGACTACCTTTATCTAGCAATCGGAATGCTAATCATTGGTAATGGCTACTTTAAACCTAACATTAGCTCGCTTTTAGGGAGGCTATATAAATCGAATGACCTTAGACGTGATAGTGGATTTAGTATATTTTATGTAGGAATCAATTTAGGGGCATTTTTAGCTCCGCTTATTGTAGGTTATGTTGGAGAAACTATTAATTGGCATTATGGTTTTGCAATCGCAGGTTTTGGTATGTTGGCCGGACTCATTCAATTTTATTATGGCCAGAATAAGATAATCAAAGAAGATATAACCTTACAATCTAAAAAATTAAAGCTAGCAGATTGGGGGTTAATCTCAATAATTTCCATAATTAATATCCCTCTTATCTTACTCATCCTCGAAGTGAATCAAGTATTAAATAACTACTTTTTTGAAATACTCTTAGCTTTAATTACGCTCATTTCTTTTTATCTTTTATCAAGAAAAAAACAACTTATTTCAGCAAAAGAAGATTTAAAGAAGATTATTTATATTGGTGTGCTTTCGATATTTGTCATATTTTTTTGGGTTGGATTTGAGCAAGCAGGTGGGTCATTAACGCTATTTGCAAATAATTCTGTTGACAGAAACTTTCTTGGATTCATCATCCCAGCCTCATTTTTTCAATCTATCAATCCTCTAATTATTATTTTGATTGGGCCCATGATTGCAAACTTTTGGTTGAGGGTCGATAGAAGTAAAAATAATATTAATACCCCGCAAAAAATGGGATTAGGTTTACTTTTGCTTGCAGGTGGTTTTTTTCTTATTACGCTTGTTAATACTGCCAGTGACACTTCTATCAGCCTATGGTGGCTTGTTGGGGTCTACTTTTTACACACCTTGGGCGAGTTATGCCTCTCCCCTATTGGTTTATCAATGGTATCTAAAGTCTCCCCTAAAAAAATTGCATCACTGATGATGGGTTTTTGGTTTTTATCATCAGCAGTTGCCAACTTTATGGCAGGCAAATTACCTGGGATATTACAGTCTAATAATCTAGATTTATTTTCATTTTTAATGGTCACATCGCTAATAGCTGGATTATTACTACTTTTAATATCTACATTTATGGAAAAATTAGTTAAATGAAAAAAATTCTATTCTTAATTATTTTAGTTATTTCAAATTTTACATATGCCGAAGTGTGGAAATTTGATGCCATTCTCAACGATAAAGTGATTGGCCAACATACCTTTATTTACGAAAATGAAAAGACAATAAGTAATGCAAATTTTAAATTTGAATACCTTTTTATGGATTTTATCTATCAACATAAATCAACTGAGACATGGCAGGACGGTTGCTTAAAAACTATCGCGAGCAATACGGATGATGATGGAGATTTATATGAGGTTAGTGGTTACAGTGCTACTGATCAGTTCCTAGTGACTACCAATAATGAGACCGCAGCGCTTCCATTGTGTGTCATGACTTTTGCCTATGGTAATCCTAAAATTCTAGAACAAAAAAAACTTATGAATTCACAAAATGGTAAATATTTAGATGTCGATATTCAATTCCTAAGAGAAGAGAATCATATGGTTAAGGGTAAGGATATTCTTACGGACTTGTGGCAGATTAAAGCAAAGAGTGACGATGGAGATTTGCTTGTACACTTATGGTACGATAAAAACATGAATTGGGTTAGCCTTAAAAGTCAGACACCTATTGGTGATATGCAATATAAACTAAAATGAATACACTCCTAGCGTACATACAATTTATTTTCATTGGTCTTGTAATTTATGGCTCAGTTTTAACTTTCGGTGACATTTCAATCAACACAAGCATATCCGGTATTGTTGCTCCGATATTGGCATGGTTTTCTGGAACGGGTCTTAGAGCATCCTTTAACAACGAAGATAGTATTCAAAAAAAAGGTAGTATTTTTATGGCTGTCATTCTTTTAGCCCTAAGCTATATATGGGTTAACTCAACAGGCTATTGGTACGTTGCTCACGCAATTGAAATTTCAGGAAAAAACTTATTAATTATTAGTTTCTTTATTGGGTTTTTAAGTACAACAAAGACCATATCCGAAATAAATTTTAAATCGTAAGCACTCTATTACTTACATTTACCTTGAAAATTTTTTCTAAATGCATAAATAGTATTCGCTTCTGCGTTTGTTTTATCTATCCTATTGAATTCATGCGTCCAAAAAATATCGTTTGTAATAATATTAATTTTAACTTTATCAATCTTGGCTGTTTGAATCTCTCGACCCTCGATTAAGGCATTTGTTGAAAAGTTTCTGACTCCGGTAATATTATCTTTTGATTTAACATAGCTCCTTTCAAGAAAATAATCTTCTGTTAAATCACTCTTATTATCGAACCATTCTCCATTTAACCTCATCCCCTCCTCATACAGCTGAATCCCAATAACTTTTGTTGTAACTTCCTTTGAACCTGGATCTTCCTCAAGGTATTTAGCTTCCTCTCCCTTGCATAACAACTTAAGATCTTCAGCAAAAGTCACAGAAGGAACTAAAAATAATAAAGCTAATATTGTTTTCATGTCCTTATATCGCACCTAATATGACCTATCTTCTCTTTTACAAAGAGCTTGAAAATTATTGTTCACACTCTTCACATTTGTTTTTTTATAGCTGATAATTTCCTTCTCTTTCAACTTACCTGTCATAAGATTAATATCAAGACTAAATAAGCTAATACTCGATTCTTCACTATCTCCAGTGTCAGCTATCGTCTGTGAAGCTTTAATTGTTTTTGGTGTGTATTCATAATGCTCTGTAATCTTGATATCTTCGTGAGGTGGTTTTTTGGGAGCCGAATATTCCCGATTGCTGAAAAAATAACTTCTTCCTGAATTAACTCCAATATATTCCATTGAATTATTATTTATTTTTAAGAGGACAGATTCAAAATCGGTGACATTAAATTCTTTTCCACTAAGGTTGTGAACTTTCCTTTCGCCTTCACATATCAAATTAAAATCTTCGCTGTAGGCAAATGAATAAAAAAACATAGACAATAAAAAGAAAATTTTCATCAAACAAACCCTTTAATAATGCAATAGTTTTATACGACCAGTAAAGATTTCTTTAATTCCTAGTTTTTTATTAAAAAATCAAAAGTCTTTAAGATGAATTTTTGATACTTCTCAGATAATACCTTTAGCTTATGTTCCACAGAATGTCTGATAGTTAGGGTTTGGAACTACAGGTGAATTTAGAAAACCTTCATTTGATGATGAAAATGCAAACGGTCTTTCTAGGGCTGAAAGAAGCTCAAAAAAAGGCTCCATATTTTCCCTTTCTGCCGCTGACAAAGCTTCTTCAACCAAATGGTTGTATGGAACAATGACAGGATTAAATTTACGCATCATATTTAATGAGGATTTTATTGGTTTTGAGTTTCTTGATAATCTTGCTTGCCATAATGAATGCCATTTCTCAAAGGCTAATGATTTATAAATTTCTTTTTTGGATAGATTTTCATATGTCAGGTCTCGAAAAGTAGAAGTATAGTCAGCTTTTGAGAGCTCCATCCACTCTAAAAGGCTTTGAGCTAGATTAAAATCCTCTTCTTCTTCATCAAACAGCCCAAGCTTAGACCGCATACCTGAAATCCATGCACTATTGAATTCATCTCCAAATGTCTCAATTGCCGCCTCTGCAAGCCTTAATGATTCATCCATACTTTTATGTAAAAGTGGTAAAAGGCTCTCAGCAAGTTTTGTAAGATTCCAATGAGCAGCATGTGCCTGACTTCCGTATCCATAGCGGCCGTGAGAATCAATCGAACTAAATACCCGTCCTATAGAAAAAATATCCATGAAAGCACATGGACCATAATCAATCGTTTCTCCACTAATTGCCATATTGTCTGTATTCATTACACCATGGATAAAACCAATATGCATCCATGAAGCAATGAGTTTGGCTTGCTTTGAAATGACCCCTTTGAGGAGGCTTAAATAAGGATTTGTCTGATTAATAAGCTTTGGGTAATGACGAGCTATTGTATAGTCAGCTAACATTTTTAACTCTTCACGATTAAGCATTTTGTTTGCATACTCAAAGGTACCTACCCTTATATGACTAGAGGCAATACGTGTCAGTATTGCACCTTTCATGAGAGATGAACGCATAATAGATTCACCCGTTGAAACAACAGCTAAACCTCTCGTAGTTGGAATATTAAGGGCATGCATTGCCTCACTGATAATGTACTCTCTTAGCATTGGAGAAAGAGCAGCACGTCCATCACCACTTCTTGAATAAGGAGTTTGTCCTGAACCTTTAAGCTGAATATCAAAACGCTTTCCATTTGGCATAATTTGCTCACCAATGAGATGGGCTCTACCGTCACCAAGAATTGAGAAATGACCAAACTGATGTCCCGCGTATGCTTGTGCGATAGGAATTAGATCTACAGGTAATCTATTCCCGGAGAAAAAGTTTCCAAGCATTTCAGTATCATCGAAAGGTAGATCCATACCAAGAGCATTTGCTAATTTCTCATTAAAAATAATTAGCTTGGGTTGTTTAACTGGCATTGGATTTATACGAGTATAAAACTGTGAGGGTAAATTAATATAGCTATTTTGTAATTTCAAAGAGTTTAAATGAATCATAATAAATTTTAATTATGGCCTATCGTATTTTAATAGAAATTATTTTTTATAATTATTTAAGTTATATAAATTATTATCGATAAGCAATTGATATTTTTCTATAGCCTCATCAATGTTTGGGTAAAAATTTATTGAATGAAAAATATCCTTATTAGTAACGTTACCCGAAATGACTTCAGTAGCAATTGAATCAAAAACTAGCTTTCTATTTATAATATATTTTCCACCAAAAAGATTTGTAATAAACCAAAAAATAACAATACTAAGAAAAAGAAATTTAAATTTTTTAATAGACCTAGAACTAAAATGAAATAAATTAAATTTTTGTTTAAAAAATAAGACTAGGCCAACATAAATATATAAATTAAATATACTATAGCGGTGACCATGCCAAACAAGATTTTGGTATTCATCATATCGGAAAAATGCAACAAGAAGAATTGAAAAAAAACCATATAAGATGATCCCCATGGAGAATATATTTTCAGAATTATATTTCTTTAGGGAAAAGAATTCTTTCAAATATACAAATAAAATTAGGAGTGTTAGGTAACTTATAATTTTACCAAAAAAAGTAGTCCCCAAAATACCAGTAAAAGGTAAGCCTAAAACATTAATAAATAAATTGAATATCTTTAATAATTCATACTTATTAAAAAATAATATTATAAAAAAAATTAAAGAAAAACTACTACCTAAAAAAAAGGAAAATAATTTTTTAGAACCAAAAACGTTAGGATAATTTTTAATAATATAAAGAAAAGGAATTATTAAAAATAGTAAAAAACCGTTTGAAAAAGTTAAGCAAGCAAGTATCAAAAAAATTGAACTTGCAGCCATATTAATTATTTTTTCTTTTAACCTTGGCCCCCGTTCAAATGAATAAAAATAGATTGATAAGAATGAAAAAAAACCTACTAAATAATGGGCACCGTTTGCAGAGTTACTTAAATTATTTAATCTATAATTAGTAAAAAATAAAATAAATAATATCGCTAATACCCAATAATTTAATTTTGTTTGTTTCTTAAAAATAATATTCTTCATAATAATAAAATTTATTAGATAGCATCCCAAGAAAATAAATGCCAAAAATTTTAGCGATCCATTAAAAATATATAATGAAATATAATCTAATAAATGAGGAAGGATAAGTATATGGTTCGCGTATGTTTGAAATATAAACTCACTATTCGAGAGAATTAAATAATCAGTGGAATTTAATAAAATATCTCCCCATGGAACTTCAATTATTGAAAGGTAAAAGGAGAAGATAAAAGAAATAAAACCTAAAAGTAAAAAACAATTTACAAAAAATTTTAACTTTAAATTAATCATCTTTTACTAAGTTTTATCAAACACTTAAGGTTTTTTTTATTATTTGGGATAATTAAATTATCTGTAATCTTGTTTATGCTCAACATTGTTCCCACCAATAACCAAATAATAGCTCCATATTTATTCGAGAAAAAACTTGTGCTTGAAGCAATTGGCAAAAAACAAGTAAATATCACACTAAATATTAAAGAAAAAGATAGCCAGTCACGCTTAAGAAAGTAGTTTTTTAAGTTTGATATTAAAAGACTTATTACCATAAGATAAAAAAGTAAAAAACCAAATATCCCAGTTTCTGATAATAACTCTAATGAAATATTATGTGGGTGAAAACAGACTCCACCACCAATTGAATTTAGGTGAGAAGTTCCATAGATACCTAGATTTACGCAAGCCTCTCTATATTTATGAAGTCCAGCTCCAAAAAAAGGTGATTGCATCCAAACATCATATGCGCTTTTCCAAACTAGTCCATAATCTGAAGTTTTCCAATTTGTAATTTTATCTATTGTTGAAAAAATTGCTCTTTGAGTAGATTCAGGAAATAAATTAGCAAATATCCCAATACAAAAAACAGTTAATGTAAGAATAATTAATACTTTGTATTTAGAAATTTTCTTATCAGAAATTAAACCGCTAAAATAAAATATTATGCAGGCAAGAATTAAAAGAAGTGCCATCCTCTCTCCAGAAATAAAAATAGTTAAAAATAGAATTGTTGCTGTAACAAAGGAAAGAAATATTAAAAAATTTTGATTGATTGATAATTTAAAATGATTGTATATTACTAATATTAGAGGTGGTAACAAAGCAAGTTTTGCTAACCATGCTCCAACATAAGGATTTCCTTTAAATGGGCCAGTTAGCCTTTCAGGAGACCAAGCCTCAAACCCAAATAAGTCTCTAGTAAAGAAAAACTGCCACCACGTATCGAAAATAATAAAGAATAAAACTATGGTCATTGAAAATAGAAATCTTTTTAAATCCTTTAGATCTTTAAATATCCAATATGCTAATGCTATTGCAAAAAGTGGCCATCTTATAAAAAAGATTGAATAAGCAAGAGATTCAAGCGGAGCAATACTCAGATACGAATTAATTATTATGCAATACAACCAAAAAATTAATGCGAAAATAAACCATCTATTTTTTACCCATTCCCAGTTTTTTTCTTTGAAGGATTTATATAAAAATAAACTACTTATAAGTACAATGGTAATATCTGCAATGCTTCTTGAGAATATAAGAAGAAAAGGAAGAAGGTAAGGTATAAATACCCTAATATCTTTCCTAAATTCAAATTTGTTATTATTTAAAAAATTGTTAGATTGATTACTCATTTAGAATAGATGATAAACTAGAAATCACAACAGTAAAAAAATAATTCATAAGTTTAGTCGTGAATAAACTTAGCAATAGAATGTTTAAGTTGAATTTTACAAATCTAAATCTTGATTATCAATGAAATCTTGTGCCTTTTGTTGTTGAGCTATCCAGTTTTCAATCACCGCATAACTCCATAAGGTTGCTCTATCTCCCACTCGAACAGAAGTTGGGAACTTACCTTCTTTAATCCATTGCTTAAGGGTATCTTTGTCTATCTTTAGTGAATTTGTAATGTCATCAATATTTAAGTAACTATCTTTCATATTTAAAATACTAGCAAAAAAAGTGACTTACCTTTATTTATTAACCAGTGTATGTATGGCACTTAATTTTATTATGGTTAATAAGAAAATTTTTAAGTATGTTGAGTATTGCACTGGTCAGAGTTAAAGTAAGGTTATGAAAATACATTTTGGCATAGATTTAGGTGGAACCAAAATTGAATTGGTAGCCATTGATGATAAATTTAATATTTTACATAGAGAACGAATTTCAACTGAGAGTGAAAAAGGATCTGATCATGTTTTAGATCAGATAGATTTTTTTGTATAAAAAATCTATCCAGATGTTTTATGATAAAGAGCACACAGTAGGTATCGGATCTCCAGGATCTATTTCAAAACATACTGGGTTATTAAGAAACTCTACTATCTATTGTCATAATGATCTGCCGTTGAAGAGTTTAATAGAAAATAAAATTAACCACCCAATTGTAATCGAAAATGATGCAAATTGTTTTGCGTTAGCTGAATCAAAATTAGGCGCCGGAAAAGACTATCAAGTTGTATTTGGTGTTATTTTAGGTACAGGTTGTGGGGGTGGCATTGTTTTTGATAATAAACTATGGTCAGGACTTCATGGAATATCCGGAGAATGGGGACATAGTATTATTGATGTAAATGGCTATCCATGTTTTTGTGGGAAAAATGGCTGTATCAACACATTAATTTCTGGAACTGGTTTACAAAATATATTACAAAAAAAACTTAAAAAAGAAATTACGGCTGAAAAATTTTTAAATCAAAAGGTATACACAAGTATTGAGCAAGAAATACTAAATAATTTTTATAGTGATTTTGGTAAAGCAATTTCGAATATTATTAATATCATTGATCCAAATATTATTATTGTCGGTGGAGGCTTATCTAATCACGATGAACTTTATAGCAAAGGTGTAGAAAAAGTTATATTAAGCTCTTTAAATTGCGATAAAGAAATTACTCCAGTAGTTAAAAACTCACTAGGGGATTCAGCAGGTGTGCTTGGTGCTGCAATTCTTCCTATGCAACTATAATTGCTATTTAATTAATTTCTAAAGGTTATTTTTAGATAATAAAACAATAGTTGCTATATGTTCCAATCTTTCAACATGTTCAAATGCATCATAGGCATTAGAGCCTATCGATACAATACCATGATTAGGAATCCCAACAATATCATTAGTAAATTCATGTCGATTATCATCAAATTGAAGCATTGATTTGCACTGAAGAGCCAAATCTTTGGATAAGGGAGGGACATTTTCTGTATTATTAGCGACTTGCGTATATCTACTTAACTCTGGAAAAGATGCCGCTAATGTTGGTAAATTTAGGCCTGCGTACATGGCCGATATTATATGAGTTGGATGTAAATGGATTACACAAATATCACTCTTAATAGATTTTAATATTTCGTAATGTAGCTCAATCTCACCGCTAGGCTTTTGATCAAAGTTATTAAGCTGCTTCCATCCCTTGTCAGAAATTTCAATTTCTATGAAATCTGATTCCTTTAAATCTTGTTTTCTTAATCCACTTGGGGTGATGATGAATTTATTAGAATCTGAAGATTTATATGAGATATTTCCATCTCTTGGCGTAATCCAATTTTTTTTATAAGAATCTTTAAGAATATTTATTATGTCATTAATCATTTTTATTATCTTTTGATGAGGTTGGGATATACCAAACATGTATTTTATAATGTTTAGTGTGATCTATGTGACTTTTCAAAAACCTAAAATTTTATAAACCCTTCTCTTGTATTCTCACATAACCTCTAATTGAAGCCAATTCTAAAGTAGTTTCGAATTTGTTTACGAATTTTTCCCACAACATCTTTTAAATTTACGTCCGTTACCGCAAATGCATGGGTCATTACGCCCTATCTTTGGCGTATCTCGTGTAATTGGAGTTTTTGAGGGACAGCAGGTTGTATCGTTGCAACAAGCTTCATTGTTTTCAAGCACTTCGTTAGGTAATTTATCACTTCTTTCATTCATTTTTTAACTTTATGCCAACATTTACCTAAATTTAAATTGTAGAAAGTAGTGATAGGCTTCAGATTAGTTTTACAAAAAAATCTCTAAAAGACCAAAAAAATAAATAGTAAGATTTAATAATTAATTCTTACAACAGCATTTGTCTTTGCAACAAGAACAAGTTTTGTCTGTACAACATTTTGAAGCTTTACAATTACATTTACATTTATCTTGTGTCATAAGTTTCTCCAATATTTTATATTATATTAATTACTTATTTTGAAAATGTCAAAAAAAACCCTTTTATAATCATGGATTTATATTAAATAAATTGGTGGAGCTGGGGGGAATCGAACCCCCGTCCGCAAATCCTCTGCAGACAGTTCTACATACTTAGCTATGTTGTTTATGTTTAACTTTTACTTCACCAACAAGCAAGCAAATGTAAAAGCGAGCTACCTTAAGTTTAAGAAATTACTAAGTAACCCAATAATTTCCGAGTCTCTCTTTATGACGCTGTAACCTGAGCGAGTGACCCATCAGGACAGCGTTTAGCTGGAATTAAGCAGCTAAAGCGTAGTTATCGTCATTTGCGATTACTGTTTTTCTAGTTTATTAACGAGGTACCTAGAAGCCTCGGTATGCACTGATCTGTTTTGTAACCCACGTCGAAACCGGGTCAGCCCCAAACAAGTATCTATTATACTACTTTCCTTTGTTTGTTGCGCTGAGAATCTGTTTCTTCTCTCTATTCCAGTCTTTTTCTTTCTCAGCCTGTCTTTTATCGTATTGCTTTTTACCCTTAGCAAGCCCAATTTCACACTTAATTTTTCCTTTACTGAAGTGCATATCTAGTGGAACTAAAGTAAATCCTGAACGTTCAACTTTCCCAATTAATTTTGCAATCTCATCGTGATTTAAGAGTAGCTTGCGAGTCCGAATATTGTCTGGATTGATATGGGTGGAAGCACTTCCTAAGGGAGTAATATGGCATCCGAGAAGATAAATCTCTCCTTTTTGAATAATGACGTATGCCTCTTTAATGTTAACCCTATTATCCCTTATCGCCTTGACTTCCCATCCTTCTAAAACAATGCCTGCTTCGTATTTGTCTTCAACGAAGTAGTCATGATAGGCTTTTTTGTTTTGTATAATGCTCATAAGGAATGTTAAATTTTTTATCTTTTAATTGTACGCTATAAGTAATATTATCACCTCATGGTCTCCATCAAAAAAAGTGCACTAGTTTTATACTCAAGAGAAGAAATGTTCGCCTTAGTCGATAATGTTGAAGAGTATGAAAATTTTCTTCCCTGGTGCGGGGGGACTGAGATTATAAAAAAATCCGATAAAATTACAAAAGCATCAATTAAAATTAATTATCATGGGGTTAAACAAACCTTCACTACAGAGAACAATAAAACCTTTCCTGAAAAAATGGTGATCAAACTGATTAACGGTCCATTTAAAGAATTAAGTGGTGAATGGAGATTTAAAGCACTTGAAAAAAATGCGTGTCGAATAGAGCTTGAATTACATTACCAATTTAGCAACATTATTTTAGAAAAACTGATCTCACCTGTATTCAACATGATTGCAAATACGTTCATTGATAATTTCGTAAAAGAGGCCAACAGGAGAAATGATGCCTGATGAAATATTAGTTGAGGTCGCCTATGCGTTGCCTGAAGAACAAGTCATCATCTCCATTGAAGTCCCAAAAAAAATTAATATCAAACAAGCAATTGAAAAATCAGGTATCCAAAAAAAATTTCCTGAAATAGATTTATCTAAAAATAAAGTCGGTATTTTTGGGAAACAAACCACTCTTGATCATCTTCTAAGTGACAGAGACCGTATTGAAATTTATCGACCATTAATTTTAGACCCTAAGGAAATGAGGAGAAAAAGAGCATCTAAAAAAAAATAAAGACTTGATATTTTTAGGTCTAAGTTTTTTTTAAAAATTTCCATCGATTTTTTTTTTCGATTCTGTATAATTCCCTTTTGCGCGATGAGGAAAATAATATGCGTCTACCCAATAAAGCTTTAACATTCGATGATGTTCTTCTTGTTCCCAATCATTCTAGCGTGCTCCCAAAAGACGTTTCATTAGAAACAAAATTAACTAAAAAAATTAGCCTAAATATTCCAGTCATTTCTGCAGCGATGGATACAGTGACAGAAGCCAACATGGCAATTGCCCTTGCAGAACAGGGTGGTATGGGCATTATCCATAAAAACTTAACGCCTCAGCGACAAGCAAATCGTGTCGATAAGGTAAAACGATTTGAGTCAGGCGTTGTAAGTGACCCCATAACGATTGACCCTAACATGTCAGTTGACGAGGTCATGCAAATTACTCGTAAGAATAAAATATCAGGACTTCCTGTAGTCGTGAAAGATAAAATCGTTGGTATCGTTACAAATCGTGATTTACGATTTGAAACAAACCTTACCCAACCGATTAAAAATGTAATGACACCGAGAGATCGGCTTGTGACTGTAAAAGAAGGGGCAAGTAAAGAAGAGATTACAAAACTACTTCACCAACACCGAATTGAACGCTTACTTGTAATTAATGACGAAGATACACTGACAGGATTGATTACAGTCAAGGATATTCAAAAATCAACAGATCACCCGTTTGCTTGTAAGGATGAGCATGGAAGATTAAGAGTCGGTGCAGCCATTGGTGTCGCGAATGATACTGAATTACGAACAGAACTTCTAGTTGAGGCTGGAGTAGATGTTCTAATTGTCGATACAGCACATGGGCACTCTGAGGGTGTTTTAAATCGTATTAAATGGATTAAGAAAAATTATCCTAAGGTTGACATCATTGGTGGGAATATTGCCACCGCTGAGGCTGCAATAGCGATGGTAGATCATGGGGCTGATAGCGTAAAAGTTGGTATAGGACCGGGGTCAATATGTACAACACGAATTGTTGCAGGTGTTGGAGTACCTCAAATCACTGCAATTAATGAAGTTTATAAAGTATTAAAAAAGAAAAATATCCCCTTTATTGCTGATGGCGGTATCAGGTTCTCAGGTGATGTAGCCAAAGCTATTGCTGCTGGAGCAAGCTCAGTAATGTTAGGTAGTATGTTTGCAGGAACTGAGGAGGCGCCGGGTGAAGTGGAATTATTTCAAGGTAGGTCTTATAAATCATATCGTGGCATGGGCTCCATTGGAGCAATGAAAAAAGGTTCCAGTGATCGTTACTTTCAAGATGGTGAAAGCAATACAGATAAATTAGTCCCTGAAGGTATTGAAGGACGAGTTCCGTTCAAAGGAACAGTAGTCAATGTCCTTCATCAGTTAATGGGTGGGCTCCGTGCATCAATGGGATACGTCGGTGTGGATACAATTCCTAATATGCATAAAAATGCAAAATTTATTGAAATTACGAATGCCGGGATTAAAGAATCACACGTTCATGATGTTCAGATCACAAAAGAAGCGCCTAATTATCGAGTGGACTAAAGTCACTCAATTTTAAAACAATAGCAACTTGAATTCTTTAATGGATAAAATTTTAATTATTGATTTTGGTTCTCAATACACTCAGCTTATTGCAAGAAGAGTCAGAGAGCTCAATGTCTATTGCGAGATTTTTCCCTATGATGCTTCTATCGAAAAAATTAATTCATTTGAAGCCAGCGGAATCATTCTATCCGGTGGTCCTAATTCAGTTTATGAAAATGAAACACCGAATGTCAGCTCACATATTTTTGAACTGGGCATCCCAATTTTAGGTATTTGCTATGGGATGCAAACGATGGTGAATCAATTAGGAGGTACCGTTGTAAATAGCAAAGAAAGAGAATTTGGTTATGCAGAAATTAGGGCTCACGGACATTCTGATTTATTAAAGGATATTGAAGGTAAAACAAATGAAGAGGGTCATGGATTACTCGATGTATGGATGAGTCATGGTGACAAAGTCAATCAATTGCCTGATGGTTTTGAAATTATCTGCAGTAATCAATCTACCCCGATAGCTGGTATTGCAAATAAATCAAAACATTTCTATGGATTACAATTTCATCCTGAAGTTACCCATACAAAAAAAGGGTTTGAAATAATCAAAAAATTTGTAATTGATATTTCAGGATGTGAGCCTAAGTGGAATATGCCAAATTACGTTGAAACGGCAGTTAAAAAAATACAGGAAACCGTAGGTTCAAATGAGGTTATTTTGGGGCTTTCTGGTGGTGTAGATTCATCTGTCGCAGCAGCGTTAATTCATAAAGCGATTGGTGATCAATTAACTTGTGTTTTTGTTGATCATGGCTTACTTCGGCTAAATGAAGCCGAGATAGTTATGAAAACATTTAAAGAAAACTTAGGTGTTAGAGTGATTCACGTCAATGCGGAAGGTAAGTTTTTAAAAGATTTGGAAGGAATCACTGACCCCGAAGAAAAAAGGAAAATAATTGGTCGCGATTTTGTAGAAATTTTCCAAGAACAATCAAAAGAATATCCTGAGGTCAAATGGTTAGCGCAAGGCACTATATATCCTGATGTCATTGAATCTGCAGGAGGAGACACAAAAAAAGCGCATAACATCAAAAGTCATCACAACGTAGGGGGTCTTCCTGATACCTTAAAATTAAAATTACTTGAGCCCTTAAGAGATCTTTTTAAGGATGAGGTCAGAAAACTAGGTGTTGAGATTGGTCTTCCAAAGGATATGGTTTATAGACATCCCTTCCCCGGTCCAGGATTAGGAGTCAGAATTTTAGGTGAAATAAAAAAAGAGTTCGCTGATTTATTAAGAGGTGCGGATGCTATTTTTATCGAAGAATTAAAAAAATCAGGTTGGTATGAAAAAACCTCACAAGCATTTGCAGTTTTCTTACCCATTAAATCAGTGGGAGTCATGGGGGATGCTCGTACTTATGAATACGTTGTATCTTTGAGAGCGGTAGTAACTTCAGACTTCATGACTGCAAATTGGGCTGAACTCCCATACGATTTATTAGGAAAAGTCTCAAACAGAATTATCAATGAGGTCAAGGGTATCAATCGAGTTGTGTATGATGTTTCAGGAAAGCCACCTTCTACAATCGAGTGGGAGTAATAACAATAAAGACTAGCTAATGGCAAATTTTGATACTCAAGTTGATATCGTTTATTTGTGGGTGAATTCCAATGACAAATATTGGCAAAAAAAAAGACGCAAGTCATTTGAGGCTTTTTTAAAAACTAATAAAGATGATATTGCTCTTTACGCTAACACCGATGGAAGATTTCGTGATAATGGAGAGCTAATATTCAATTTAAGATGCCTAGAAAAGTTTTTTCCAGATCATGGGCAGATTTATATTGTGACGGATGAGCAACGACCGGCGTGGTTAGCGAATAATAAGCGAGTAACAGTCATTGATCATAAAAGTATTATCCCAGAAAAAATAAACCCAATTTTTGCCTCAGCTCATATTGAATCTTATATCCATCACATACCCAACTTGTCTGAAAATTTTTTCTATTTAAATGATGATATTTTTTTTGGAATGCCAGTAGATAGAGACTGGTGGTTTGATAAGGAATTGAAATATTTTTATGATAACGAACCACATGATGAATATAGCGAGTTGCAGCCAATGCTTTTATCCCCAATCAATTCATCCATTCAATCAAAGTTATGGCTAAAAGAAAAATATAAAAACTATAAACATCGAAATAAAGCATTAGCTCATGCACCAAGACCATACAAAAAATCTCTACTCCTTGAAATAGAAAAAGAGGCTATAGATTTATTTAATAAAGTTAGATCAACTAATTTTAGATCGTGGAAAACACCAGCTGTATTAGTAGATTTTGTTCCAAGATGGCTTGAGCATCATAGATATGCCAAAATAACAAAAACAGACTCACTGTATATTGAAAGTGGTTCATATGAAATTAAAATAGAATTAGAACTGCTAAGGCAAAAATTTGGTAAAATTTCTTTTTTTTGCATTAACGATACGTGTGATGATGCAGATGATATGGACAAAAGATTGCAGTTAGTTAGAGAAGAAATGGAAATACTGTTACCAAATAAATCTAGTTTTGAAATATAAATAAGTTGCCCTATTTTTTTTACAAGCAACATCCCTTAAGTTTAATTTAAATATGGATCCTATAACACAAGGTACGATCGGAGCTGTGCTCCCTCAATCGCTAGGTAAAAAAAATCTGGGGATTGTTGCTATGCTTGGATTTTTATCCGGAATGGCACCAGATTTAGATATTTTCATTCGCTCAAGCACTGACCCACTCCTCTCCTTGGAATATCACCGTCAATTTACACACTCCATCGTATTTATACCTTTTGGTGGACTAATATGTGCTGTTTTTTTATACCTACTATTTAAAAAAATAAGTCCATTTAATTTCAAAAAAACTTGGTTGTATTGCACTTTAGGTTATGGGACACATGGATTAATTGATGCGTGCACAAGCTATGGAACCCTACTCTTTTGGCCCTTCAGTGACATGAGGGTTTCATGGAATAATATTTCAATAATTGACCCGCTATTCACCCTACCAATAATATTATTTGTAATTCTCGCAACCATAAAGAAAAAAAATATTTATTCAAAAATTGCCATAGCGTGGGCGATCACGTACCTTTTAGTAGGTATCTATTTGCATAATAAGGCAATAAATGTAGGGGAAGAGATTGCTAAACAAAGGGGACACGTTATAACAAGGATAGAAGCAAAGCCGAGCTTTGGAAACATAATACTGTGGAAAACAATATATGAAACAAAGGATCAGTTTTATGTTGATGCTGCAAATTTATTCTTTAGCAAAATAATACATGGAGAAAGCATTAAGAAATTGAGTCTCAAAAAAGATTTTCCATGGCTAAAAGAAGAATCACAACAATATAAAGATGTAGAAAGATTTAGATGGTTTAGTAACAACTTTCTTGCGATTCACCCACAAAATAAAAATCAAATTATTGATATTAGATACTCAGGTATTCCAAATGAAATAGGAGGTCTTTGGGGTGTACAATTAGACCCTCACAAACATAATCAGGAACATGTTGAGTTTGTAAGTATGCGGAATGCATCTACAGAAAGATTAAAAATTTTAAGAGATATGATTGTAAAATATTAACAATATAATCAGTTATTTAAAGTATTTTTTTAATTAAAAGGATTAAATAAAAGGATAGATAAAAAATGATTGCATGTCTAGATTTAGAAGGTGTATTGCTACCAGAAATATGGATTAAATTCGCAGAGAAAACAGGAGTAGAAGCCCTAAAATTAACAACTCGAGATATCCCTGATTACAACGAATTAATGACCAAAAGACTTAGTATCCTAAAAGAAAATAATTTCAAACTAGAAGATATTAAAGATGTCATAAGTACACTTAAGCCACTAGACGGAGCGATTGATTTTCATAAGTGGCTCAGGTCAGAGTTTGAAGTAATAATACTTTCAGATACCTTCTATCAATTTGTCAATCCATTAATGATGCAATTAGATTATCCAACACTGTTTTGCCATCAACTTCTGATTGATAGAAATGATTTGATTGTCGGATATAAGCTAAGGCAAGCAAACGGAAAACAAGAGGCAGTAAAAGCTCTCCAAAGTTTAAACTTTAAGGTTGTTGCAGCAGGTGACTCATATAATGATATTGGAATGCTTAAACAAGCTGATGAAGGAATTTTGTTTGATCCTCCGAAGAATGTTATCAGCGATTATCCACAATTTCCTGTTTCAACCAGCTATGCTGATTTTCAAAAAAAACTAGAGGCATGTAAAATTAAGTTTGAAATGTAAATTAAAATTTTGCTAAGATTACAACTAATTAATTATGCATATTAAGTTAAAGTCTTAAATTATAAAATATAATTTACTTTATAAATATTGTTTATAATACTGATTTAAAACAAAAAATGAGTAGAGCTTTCGTAAAAGAAAATGATTTAGAGCATGCAGGTGTAGATGTACCAGAACGCCCTATAAGTCCCGAAAAAAACTACGTAACCCCTAATGGACATAGAGAGCTAGAAGCAAAAATTTTAATCTTAGAAGAGGATAGAGCAAAATCATCACTTAATACAGACTCTATTCATAAGCAAAAAAAATTACAATTGGAACGAGATTTAAGATATTTTGTTAATCGTCTTGAATCAGCAATTTTAGTAAATCCCCAAGAGCAAGACAAAAATAAGGTGCTTTTTTCTGCCTTGGTTGATGTCGAAAATGAGTTAGGAGACATTCTAAATTTTCAAATTGTTGGTGAAGATGAAGCCAATGTAAAAATAAATAAAATTGCTTATACCTCACCTCTAGCAAAAGCTTTAATTGGAAACGTGGTAGATGATGAAGTTGTTTGGAAGAAACTCTCAGGAAGTGAAATTTTAACTATCGTAAACATACAGTACAAGCTATAATTCGTAAAAATTTTAACTCGCACAAGTTTAAAATCTTAATTTTCTAACTATTATCAAACAATTAAAGGTCATTAGATTTGCTTATAACTAATAATATTACAATGCAATTTGGATCAAAACCCCTTTTTGAGGACATCTCAATAAAGTTTGGAGACGGAAACCGCTATGGTCTTATCGGTGCGAACGGTTGTGGAAAATCTACATTTATGAAAATTCTTGCTAAAGAGCTTGAACCAACCTCTGGTTCAATTGCCGTAGACTCAAATGAAAGAGTTGCTTGGTTGAGACAAGACCAATTTGCATATGAAGACCTGAAGGTTCTTGATGTGGTCATGATGGGTCATGAAGAAATGTGGAATGCCAATGAGGAAAAAAATAAGCTTTATGCTAACCCAGATGCGACTGATGAAGATTATATGAAAGCTGCAGAACTAGAAACAGTTTATGCGGAATATGATGGATATACGGCTGAATCAAGGGCTGGAGAGCTACTAGATGGCGTTGGTATTGAAAATAGCTTTCATGATGGAGTCATGAGTGCAATTCCTCCTGGATTGAAACTTAGAGTTTTGTTAGCCCAAGCGCTATTTGCAGACCCAGATATTTTGTTACTTGATGAACCTACGAACAATCTGGATATTAATACAATTCGATGGCTTGAGAAAATTATTAATTCTAGAAACTCAACCATGATTATCATTTCTCATGACCGTCATTTTCTTAACCAAGTATGTACCCATACAGCAGATATGGATTATCAAAAGTTAACGGTTTACCCTGGAAACTATGATGATTTTATGGCAGCTAGTGCAACTGTAAAATCACAACAACTCAAGGCAAATGAAAAAGCTAAAGCACAAGTTGCCGAACTTCAAGAATTTGTCAGAAGATTTTCAGCAAATGCATCCAAAGCTAAGCAAGCAACGTCAAGAGCAAAACAAATTGATAAAATAAAAATAGAGGATATGAAGCCATCCAGCAGGCAATACCCCTATATCCGCTTCGAATATGAAGAAAAAGATAAGTTATATCGCCAAGCACTTACAATAAATAAATTAAGTCACGCTTATGAAAAGCCTTTATTTGATAATGTGAATTTTATGGTCGAGGCTGGAGAAAAAGTTACCATAATTGGTGAAAATGGAATCGGTAAATCTACCTTACTCAAAATACTTGCAAATACAGTTAATCCTAACGATGGCTCAGTCAAATGGGCAGAAAAAGCTAAAATAAGTTACTTTGCTCAAGACCATAATGACGAATTTGATAAGAATACTTCGATATTTGATTGGATAAATGACTATAAACAAGTCCAAGATGATGACCAATCTATCAAAGGCATTCTAGGTCGATTATTATTTTCTGGAGATGATTTTAAAAAGAAAGTGAATGTATTGTCTGGAGGAGAGCAAGGTCGAATGTTATTTGGCAAAATTATGCTTGAAAGAAATAATGTATTGTTATTAGATGAGCCCACCAATCATATGGATATGGAATCAATTGAATCATTAAATACAGCGTTAGATAAATACAAAGGAACAGTATTTTTTGTAACACACGATCGTGAATTTGTAAGCTCTGTAGCTACTCGCATTTTTGAAATAAAATCTGACAAAATTATTGATTACACGGGGAACTATGAAGATTATATTGCAACGCAGGAACTAGATTAAGCTTCTCTAGACGCCCTCTTTCTTTCATGCTCAATAAGATATCGTTTTCTCATCCTGATTGATTCAGGCGTAATCTCAACAAGTTCATCGTCATCAATGAATTCAACTGCATATTCTAAACTCATTTGAATTGGTGGAACTAGCCTAACTGCCTCATCTGTCCCAGAAGATCTAACATTTGTAAGCTGCTTTCCTTTGATTGGGTTTACTATTAAATCATTATCTCGAGAATGAATGCCAATGACCATGCCTTCATAAAGCTTATCTCCGGGGCTTACAAACATTCTGCCTCTGTCTTGTAATTTCCATAAAGCATATGCCACCGCCTCACCTTTCTCAGAGGAAATTAAAACGCCATTTCTTCTTCCAGGAATTTCAGTCTTAACAGGTAAATATTCCTCAAAAACATGAGACATAATGCCGGTCCCTTTTGTCATAGTAAGAAATTCACCCTGAAACCCAATAAGCCCTCTTGCAGGGATTGTATACTCAAGACGAGTCCTTCCGAGGCCGTCAGACTCCATATTAGTCAATTCACCTTTTCTTCGTCCTAACTCCTCCATCACACCGCCTTGTGTTTCATCTTCAATATCTACGGTAAGGTTTTCATATGGCTCACATTTATTTCCATCAATTTCTTTGTAAACAACCTGAGGCTTACCAACTGCAACTTCATAACCTTCCCTTCGCATATTCTCTAAAAGAATTGTTAAATGGAGCTCTCCTCTGCCTGAAACTCTAAAAACATCTGCATCTTCAGTATCTTCAACTCTTAGTGCAACATTAACTAATAATTCTTTTGTGAGCCTTTCTTTGATTTGCCTACTAGTCACAAACTTACCCTCTTTACCAGCCAGAGGTGAAGTATTAACCATAAAGTCCATATTTAATGTTGGTTCATCAATAGGAATTATTGGAAGACCAGTAGGATTATCAAGTTGAGCAATCGTAACACCAATGCCGATTTCCTCAATACCAGTCACAATAACAATATTGCCTGCTTCAGCTTGCTCTACGCTAACTTTTTCAAGTCCTTCATAGCCAAAAACCTCATTGATTTTTCCTTGACCAACTTTTTTATCTCCCATCATAATTGCCACAGGGCTTCCGGGCTTTAAAATACCGTTTCGAATGCGGCCAATCCCCATTCTCCCAGTATAAGAGGAGTAATCAAGAGCAGAAATTTGAAACTGTAAGGGAGCTGTGGTATCGCCGTCTGGTGGTTCAACATGCGATAAGATAGTCTTGAAAAGGGCGGTCATATCTGTTGTTTCATCTTCTTCTTTCATTTTTGCATAGCCATTTAAAGCTGATGCATAGACAACAGGAAAATCAAGCTGTTCATCAGTAGCGCCTAAATTAGCAAACAGGTCAAAAGTATGGTTAATTACCCAATCCGCCCTAGCTCCTGGACGATCTATTTTATTGATGACAACAATAGGTTTTAGGCCAAGTGCCAATGCCTTTTTAGTGACAAAACGTGTTTGAGGCATTGGACCATCAACAGCATCTACAAGCAAAACAACCCCATCAACCATGCCCAAAACTCTCTCAACTTCACCCCCAAAATCAGCATGCCCAGGTGTATCTACAATATTAATATGATGATCTTCATAATTAATAGCAGTATTTTTAGATAAAATGGTAATGCCACGTTCTTTTTCAAGATCATTTGAATCCATTACGCGATCACTCACCTGCTGATGCTCAGCAAATGTGCCTGATTGTTGCAATAATTTATCGACAAGTGTCGTTTTACCGTGATCAACATGGGCAATAATTGCAATATTTCTTAGCTTTTGATTCATTGATGAATAACCGTTTTTAATATTAGACGCGCGATTTTAGCACAAAGAAGTTGGATTATTTTTTTGCTTTCTAAGTATTAGAATAAATCTTTGAGATTATTGATAATTTTTTGATGGTCAATCTTTTCATTCTCGGAATTATCTTTGTTTCCTCCTTTTAATTTATCTAAAATTTTATTTACATTCTGTTTAATGTCTTTCTTAAGCGATTTAAAGTCAATATTGCTTTCTAAATTATTATCTATATTTGATATTACTATTTCTAAGATCTTCTCGGGGGATACTCCATTTGATTTAGACCCAATATCATTGATCACAAATAGTGGAATTTTTTTACTTAAAAAATCTTTTTTGATCGAGCTTATTCTTGCAGTTATTTTAAGATCTACAATTTTTAATTCCTTAATAAAAAATGTTTTTTCACTTATTCCTTTAGTTTCTTTATTTTCTTTATTTTCTATTTTGCTTCTTGATTGATTGGTTTTACCTAGCTCACTATCAGCCAACTTTCTTACATTTTTAATAGTAGTTTTCACATTTTTTGTAGATGTTAATTTAATATAGCTTTCGACATTCTCTTTGAGAACATTAAAGTTTGTTTTTTTTCCATTATATTCATAGACAATTTCAGGATTTTTTATTAAAACTAGAGGTATTTCTATAATATCCTGATCCCAAGTATCTTTATTTACAGTGACTATAATATTTTCTGCCTCAAAGGCTTCGCTGTTACTAAAACTTTTCGGATTTTCAATACCTAGTCTATTAATTATGATCTCACCTTTATTTAAATCTGTTTCAACTAAGTCAATCTCAACATCTGTCTTAGTCATCTTTGATCCATAATTCATCATATAGTCTTTAATAAAACCATCTAAATTACCAAAAAACCAATAAGTTGCTCCACCAAACACAGTGATAAGTAAGAGAATAACTAATAATATTTTTTTCAATTTATTAAGCCTTTATTTTTGTTTTAATTTTCGAAAAAGCTTTTTTTGCATTTTCAACTGCAGCTTCCACTGTCTCTGATGATGCCAGTATTACACCCATTCGTCTTTTTTTGAATGATTTCGGCTTACCAAATAATCTAATATCAACCCCAGGAATTTGAAGAGCCTGATCCACTCCCTCAAAATAGATATCATCTACATCATAATCACCATAAATAACTTTGCTCGCGCCGGGTCTTGAAAGAGATGTATCAACTGGTAAGCCGAGAATTGCTTTTGCATGTAATTCAAATTCAGATTGTATTTGAGATGCCATAGTAACCATCCCAGTATCATGTGGCCTTGGGCTGACCTCTGAAAACCATACATCATCTTTTTTAACAAATAATTCAACACCAAACATGCCGAGACCACCTAAAGCATTAGTTATTAATTTAGCGATTTTTTTTGATTTCTCAAGAGCTTTTTTACTCATAGGTTGTGGTTGAAAACTTTCTATATAGTCTCCATTTTCTTGAATATGTCCAATTGGATCACAAAATTTAGTACAAGTATGTCCTTTAGAATCTTTTGATCTAACCGTCAGCAATGTTATTTCATAATCAAAATCAATTAAGCTCTCAGCAATGACAATACCTTGATCTACCCGTCCCCCAGTTGCAGCATAATTCCATGCAGATTCAATTTCACTTTCAGACTTTACTAACGATTGACCTTTGCCCGAAGAAGACATGGTTGGCTTAACAAAGCATGGGAAATTAATTTCTTTTAAAATTAGATTTTTTAAATCTTTGCAGCTTCTTGCAAAACCGTAATTTGAGGTAGGTAAACCAAGCTCTTCGGAAGCAAGTTTCCTTATCCCTTCCCGATTCATAGTTAATTGGACTGCCTTTAAGCTAGGGACAACTTTAACTTGTCCTTCTTCAACTACCTCAGATAAAAGTTCTGTATTTATAGCCTCTATCTCTGGAACAATATAGTCTGGTTTCTCTTTTTGGATAACTTCTCGCAATTCACTCTCATTCGTCATATCAATAACATAAGATCGATGTGCAACTTGCTGACCTGGTGCGTTGTGATATCGATCAACTGCAATGACCTCAATACCAAGCCTTTGAAATGAAATGATTACTTCCTTACCTAATTCACCTGCACCTAATAGCATAACTTTTGTTGCAAACGGACTTAAGGGCGTTCCAATTTTCATAAACAAACCGATAGTGATGTTAATAAATTATAACAATAGATTTTTAAAAGAATATTCAATTATAAAACTTTATTTTCTTTAGCTAAATTATAAAAATCTAATGTATTTTTGATATTTAACTTTTGTTTAATCGATGTTTGATAGTTTGCTGCAGTTTTATAACTAATATTAAGTTTTTTTGCAATTGATAATAGCTCTTCACCTGAAGCGATAGACTTAAATATTTCAAATTCTTTATTATTCAAATCTTTAATTTTTGAATCATCGAAATCATTTCTATCTACTGAAGCTGAAATAATGATTTCATTGTTCATTACTTTTTCAATTGCATCAAGCAAATCATCTGATAAATCATTCTTTAGAATATATCCATTAGCTCCTGCCTTCATGGCCTTATCTATAATCATCGAATTATCATGCATCGAGAGCATGAGAACTTTAATTTTAGGAAATCTTTTTTTTATTTGATTCGTTGTCTCTATACCTCCTTTTCCAGGCATAGATATATCCATAATTACTAAATCCACTGTATTTTTCTGTAGAAAGTGATATGCCTCTTCTCCAGAACCTAAATCAGCAACAATGTTTAATTTTGCATTGTTTTCTACCAGTCGTTTAATTCCAGATCGGACAATTTCATGATCATCTACAATTAACAAATCTGTCATCTAATTACCCTTTATTAATAATTATTTTAAAAAATCTTTTTTTAATAATTTCTAAACTTCCATTAATTTGATCAACACGCTCAGCAATACCTATTAAACCAAGTCCATCCTTATTAGATAATTCTGTCTTAATACCATCATTTCTTATCAAAATTCTAATTTTACCTTTCTCATCTAGAGACTTTATAGCAATCTTAATATTTTTAGGTTCTGAATGCTTAGCAATATTAGTTAACGCTTCTTGAAAGATTCGATATAAATGTGCTGTTTCTTGTTTTGTTATTTTTCTTAAGGCCTTTTCATCAATTTTGTATTCAAATTTAACGCCCTTAAATCGCCTTTTCCAATTTTCGAATAATTCAATTAACGCAGATTCAAGACCTAAGTCTTCAATCAAGCCTAAATTCAATTTTTTTATAATTTCTCTTGTAGAAAGCATCATATTTTTTGATAACTTAATAACATTAAAAATAGCATCATCGCGTGATGATTTTTTTGTAGATTTTGAGATTGAAGCTGCTTCTGCTTGAAGAGCTGTTAAAGATTGTCCAAGCTCATCATGAAGGTCTCTAGCTAACTCACTTTTTTCTTGCTCTTGCACATTAATAAGGTTTTGACTTAGCTTATGAATCTTGTCATTACTTTGCCTTAGATTTTTAATCATACTATTAAATTTTTTACCAATAATATCAAGCTCAAGGATATTTGATTTATTAATTTTTGACTTGAAGTTTCCAGCTTCAAGTTTCTCAAAACTCTCAATAATTTTATTTATCGGTTTTATCATATGAAAAAAAAGAATTAAGACGACGATATTTATCAGAACAAGGAAAGCCCCTATGATCCACAAACCAACTTTTATTTGTTGCCATATCTCTGCATACTCATAGATTGGTTCAGGTTTAATCAATATATACCCTGTCATCTCTCCTCTTTGATCAATATTAATTTTTGAGTAATAAATTTCCTGAGATAATTTTTCAATTAAGAAAATAAACCAATAAGGTGGTGGCTTGATATCATCAAAAGTGTTTAATGTTTCTTCAAGTAAAATATCTTGATTATTAAAAAATTGAATCTTTAAGTGACGAATTTCTGATAATTCTGAAATACCTAATTCATGGCCTTCTCTTTGAAATAAGTAAAAATCAGGATTTTTTTTCACACCTTGCTCAATCGCAAATTCAGCAAGTGTCATTGTTGACAAAACCTCTTCTCTCACATTTTTTTGGGTAACCATAACGATAGTTAAAAGGCCAACCAATGTTGCAATCAGTAAGAGTGAGTTTATGTAAATAAGAAGTTTAGATTTAAGGCTCATTTCTGAATATATTTTAAAATATTAATATACACCTGATAATAATAAAAAAGGGCTTATAGCCCTTTTTTATAATTTATATTAGCTTATATTTAGAATTCGTAGCGTAAACCTACCCAGCCCGCTCTTGGCGAACCAGCAACCATAGAGGAAGTTGCTATTTCTTCCTCGCTGAATGAACGATTAGCATTTACTCTTGATTCAGCGATTCGTCCACCTGTGTAATAACTATTATCGAATAAGTTAGTTACTTTGGCATAAATTTTCCAACCCTCCAACATGTTTGAAAATCTATACTCTGAGTCAAGATTAACAACTGCGTATCCTGGAACCTCACTTCTAACAAAAGGGGATTGTGATCGATCATTCTCTTGGTTTTCGTTACCCATCATGTATGATTTGCTGAAAGCTGTCATTGTTGCTCCTAAGTACCAAGCTGGATCTGGTTTATATACAGCTCTAACTTTAAAGCTATGCTTTGGAATATTAGGGAGATAGTCACCATCCTCAACGCTAATTGCACCCTCTGGGTCATCAGATGCTGATGAATTATTTTCACTAATTAGAGTAAGGTCAGTACCATATTGCGCTTTAATATAGTTATAGTTCATGCTCAGTGACCATGTTTCAAAAACAGTATTAAGTCCTAAATCGACACCCTTTCTTGTTGTTTCCTCGACATTGTCAAAATAGCCTGCAGTGGTATTTGACTCAGTGTATAAAAATAAAATGTCATCATGATTTGTAGCACTATAGCCCGAGATATTCCAGGTCATTTTACTGTCAAACATGCCTGCAAATGCACCACTCGCACCAAGTTCATATGTTTTTGCAACAACTTGCTCAAGAGGAGGATCATCTGCCATTTGTGTTGGCAGCGTACAAGGGTTTGCTGGGTTTGCGCAACCAAGTTCAATGCTTGTAGGCGCTCGATTAGCCTCATTATAAGATGCGTAAGTACTTAAATTATCATATGGATTAAACGTGACACCAACCGATGGATTTAATCTGTCAAAATCGTGTGAGCCAGTAAGTGATGCTCCACTTCCAGGAGCGTTAAATGTATCCTGATTATTAATGTCCACGTAGTTATAACGTGCTGCAGTATTAATACTCCATTGGTCATTTATGGCATGATTATTTGAAAGAAAAGCACTGGTTGTATAAGTTTGACCTGTTAATCCTGTCGTTTGTTCTTTAGCTCCTAAAGCACCAGAAAAGAATCCAGATGGATCAAGCGTTGCAATATCTGTGGAATTTTGTGTAAATTTGACTTTCGAGTATTCAAAAGAAGCACCTACAATCAATTGATTTCTTCTTGCCTGCCAATCATCATCGAATGTCAATTGCCCGTTAACACCGTATGCATTCTGATGTGTTTTAGATCGATTAATAACACCCTCATTTTCATTCCTCTCAGCTTCTGTACACTCACCTTCTTCAATCGCATCATCATCACAAAATTCATCGTTCAAGTCACCGTTGTAGGTACTTTGATCAATGTTTCTCCAATACATATTTCCTGAGGCCATTAATGTATCACTAATAAATTCAGTACCGTTTAATTGAACTTGATTATATGAATTCCTTGTTTTATCTATCAGTGTATGAACTCCTTCCATATCGCTACTTAATAGATAATCAGGCACCATGCCGTTACCCACAAGACTGTTGTGAGCGCCTGTATAGCTTAAATCATATCGACTACTATCGTCTTCAAAGCCAATTTTACCAAACCACTGATTCACGGTTGTTGGTGAAGGTTTTCTCCAACCATCCTCATTAAAATATTCATAGCCCACATAGTAATCAAAACGATTATCTTCAGATACCCCACCCGATTCTATAAGCCCAATCTTTCTTCCCCATGAGCCTGCTTGACCTTCAATAGCTGATTTATTAAAAGTGCGTCCACTCTTAGTTTGCATGCTTAATGACCCACCCAATGTATTAAGACCATAAACTGGATTTGAGCCACCCACGAGCTGCATATCATCTATTGCAAAATCAGGGATCGTATCCCATAAGACATTATTACTAAACGGCATATTTTGTCTAACGCCATCGACATAAATTGACAACCCTTGTGGGTTACCAACAAGCGGAGTGCCGTTGTAACCCCGATAATTTATTTCTAACTGATAGGGATTACCACCCACTTCATTCACGGTAACGCCTTCAAGATTATTAACCATATAGTCAGCAATACTGACACCAGGCTGCTCTCTAATTTCTTCACCCGTAGCTGTTTGGACAGCATATGGTACATCTTTAACAGGTAAACCAATTGAAGGAAGAGCTGTCGGTGAATAAACCTCAATACTATCTACTTTTAGTGATTCTCCAGCAATAACGCTAGTTGCAAAAAGTGAGCTTGTGATAGCAATTAAGCCAGTGGATTTAGATATACTCTTCATAATTAATATTCTTTATAATTTTTATATATGTAATTGATAACGTGGGATTTTACAGATTTTTTTTTGAAATAGTTTAGGAAATATTCCTGATGTACTACTCTCTTAGCCAATTAATTTCATAGCCTATCTCTCCCTCGCTTGATCGATATTCGTGATGAATACCTAAATTAGGAACAGCAACGAGTTGTTTTTTTGCAAATATCAATGGGATCTGATCTCTTTCCCAAAGGGGGATATCAGCATTCTGAAATAAATATTTAAGACTTCTGCTGGGTTGATCAGAAAAAGGCTTTAATTTTTCACCCCCCGTTCTACTTTTAATTTTTAAACTTTTAACGCCAAGCTTTGATAAACAAAGCCCTCCACTATTTTTTTTGATGAATTGAAGTTTAGTGTTATTCGGAAGATGTAATTCATCTTCACCGGACCAGTTTAAATTAAAAGTACTTGGCTTAATTGTAGAATTGACAATAAATAATTTATCGTGATGTGCGCGAGCAGATTTATCCTTTGAAATTTTTAAGTTTAACGCAGAGTCTTTTTTTATACACTTAAGCTGCCTATAGAGTTCATCCATATTTTTTTTACTGGGCATTAACAAATTACCTAATGACAACCACCAACGAATTAAATTGATTGCTCTTAATTTTGGAAGTTTTTTTAAGCCACCTATAGAAAGATATGTACCATCAACAGACATATGGTTCTTACTGTCATCTATCGCAATTAAATTATTTAAGTTATGACCTTCAGCAATGTTAATTGCCGAGCGGCTGATTGTTTCAATTGATGCAGGGTATCTTGAGTGAATTAAAGGTAGCACTTTTTGGCGAATAAAGTTTCTATCGAATTGTTCATCCTGGTTACTCTCATCTTCAATATATTCAATTCCATATTCTTTTGCATAAACTTCTAACGTATCTCGCTTAATATTCAACATAGGTCGCCAAAAGTTTTTTTTCAAATCAAACTCTGACATAGCAGACAATCCCTTTAACCCCGAACCTCTCAGTAATTGGAGTAATAAGGTTTCTGCTTGGTCATTTTGATGGTGTCCTAGAACGACAATCCCTTTTTGTCTTTTCTTGATTGCTTCGTATCTTAATTTTCTAGCTTCCCCTTCTAAACCGAGCGAACTATCACGATTTATTTTTATTTTTTCACTTAAAAAAATAACACCTAACGATTCACACTTTTTCTTACAGAATTTTAACCAATCATCTGCTGAAGAATTAATACCATGATGAACATGAATCGCTTTAAGATTAAAACTAAATTTGACTTGCATTTTTGCAAGCAGGAATAACAAAACAGAGGAGTCTAAGCCACCACTCAATCCAAGCAATAGTTCAGATTGTTCGTATGGTTGTTTTAGATTGGCATAAAAGGATTGGTTAATTTTATCCTGAATTTTATCTTCATTTTCCACTATGACTGTGTTGTCCAAAGCTTGTTAAACGCTTATATCTATTATCAAGTAATTCATCAATTGATACTTGCTTTAAATGCACCAACTTTTCTTTCAAAGATTTTTTTACATTTTCCATAGTTAATCCATAATCTCTATGGGCACCACCTAGTGGCTCTGAAAGGATTTCGTCAACAAGGCCTAATTTTTTTAATTTAGAAGACGTAATACTTAAACTATCCGCAGCGACTTCTGCCATTTCTGCTTTTTTCCATAGTATCGAAGCACATCCCTCAGGTGAAATAACTGAATAGGTTGAAAATTCTAGCATGGCTAAATAATCCGAAACCCCAAGCGCTAATGCGCCTCCAGAACCACCTTCGCCAATGACAATTGTGATGATAGGAACTTTTAACTCAGTCATCACATAGAGGTTTCTTGCAATCGCCTCAGACTGTCCTCTCTCTTCTGCACCGATACCAGGATAAGCGCCGGGTGTATCAATCAAAGTCACTATTGGTAACGAAAATTTTTCTGCAAGCTTAAATAATCTGAGTGCCTTACGGTAGCCTTCCGGTCTAGGCATTCCGAAATTACGATATTGTCGTTCTTTAATATCACGACCTTTTTGGTGCCCAATCACCATGACAGATTGACCCTCAAAATCTGCAAGACCTCCAATAATTGCTGGATCATCTGAATAAGTCCTATCTCCATGCAACTCCTTAAAATTATTAAAAATAGCTTCTACATAATCTTGGGTATAGGGTCTTTGAGGATGTCTGGATACTTGGGAAATCTGCCATGCAGTCAGGTTATCAAAAATTTTGTGCTGCAGCACCTCAAGTTTTTCTTGAAGAGAATTCAGCTCCTTATTGATATCTATGGTTGGATGATCATCATGCGCGGCCTTTAGGCTCGAAATTTTAGCCTCAAGAGTTTCAATAGGTTTTTCAAATTCTAGGTAGGTGCGCTTCATAATCCAATCAAGATATTAATTTAATTTTGCTAATTATAGAGTATTTTGACGTTGTCATCTTCGTATGATGCCACAAGACCAAAAATTAAATCCTCATGAAGTGCCACAGACCACTCTGGACCTAACATTAATTCAACCTTTCCTTGTTGGTTTTGATACTCAACTTTTACTCGACATTTTTTAATATCAGCACCAAAAGCACCGTTACAAAAAGGCTTGAGTAAGCTTTTAAGGACATCTGGATTCGCCTGCTTATCAAGAGTGATTTTTAGTAGTTGGGCTTTTGTGCTTTGTATGCTCAAGAGATCAAAGGCTTTAATAACATTAATTCTATTTCCCCCAGTGAAGTCGTCATGACTGACTCTACCTTCCACAAATAGCAATTGATCTTCTTTGATCAGCTCATAATAGTCATTAAGTACCTTACTTCCCACTACCATATCCATCCTCCCCTCGGAGTCATCTAATGTGATGATAGCAATCTTCCCTCGACCCGTCATTTTAAACCTCACATCAGAAATAATGCCTGAAACAAGATAGGGCGATTCCCTTGGGGTGAGTTCCGATAATTTTGTTGGAATAAACTCTCTAATCATTTTCTTATAATACGTAAAGGGGTGTCCACTAAAATAAAAACCTAAAGCTTCTTTTTCCTCTAATAACTGCTTCTGGGTATCCCAAATTTCAACAGAAACTAACTCAACTGGCTGCTCATCAGAAGCTTCAAAAAGATTGTTTTGACCGATATTTGCATTAGCTTGGTCAGCAAAATTTATTGCCAAACCAATGCTGGCTAAAAGTGATGCTCTATTCTTTTCAATTTCATCAAATGCCCCAGCTTTAATTAATGAATCAATAACTCTCCGATTAACCTTTCTTAAATCAAGCCGCGATGTGAAATCAAAAAGAGATTTGAATGGTCCATTACCTTCTCTTTCTTGCAGAATTTCTTCAATGGCAATTTGTCCTGAACCTTTTAGCGCCCCCAATCCATATAAAATTTGATTTTGGTTGATGGTGACAAACTTATATTGGCTTTGATTTATATTGGGTGGAAGCAACTCGACTTTATTTCTCATGCAGTCATCAAATAATAAATGCACATTGTCGGTGTTATTCATATCCGCTGACATCGAAGCAGCTATGAATGAAGATGCGTAATGTGTTTTAAGGTAGGCGGTTTGATAGGCAATCTTTGCATAGGCTGCAGCGTGTGATTTGTTAAAACCATAACCTGCAAATTTTTCTAATAAATCAAATAAATCATTGGCCTGCCTTTCATTTAAATTATTTTTTGTAGCGCCATTGATAAAGTTTGCCCTTTGAGCATCCATTTCCTCAACTTTTTTCTTACCCATAGCTCGTCTGAGCAAATCTGCACTACCTAGCGTGTAACCTGCCACCACTTGGGCAATTTGCATCACCTGTTCCTGATAAACTGCAATGCCATAGGTCTCTTTTAAGATTTCTTTTGTCGCAGGATGTGGGTAAGAAACAGCATCAATCCCATGCTTTCTTCTACAAAATTCTGGAATCAAATCCATCGGACCGGGACGATAAAGTGCTACTAAAGCAATAATATCTTCAAAGCAATCAGGTTTTGCTTGTTTTAACATATCCTTCATGCCTCTGGATTCAAGCTGAAATACCGCTGTTGTATTTGAAGTCTTCAACAAGTTATAGGTAGCCTCATCATCAATCGCAATTTCTTCAAGATCAAGCGGCTCTAAATTATCTTTTTGTCTCAATGAATTCGAATTTTCTAACGCCATTGACAAGATAGTGAGTGTTCTCAGACCTAAAAAATCGAACTTGACTAAGCCCAAGGCTTCAACATCGTCTTTATCAAACTGACTCACCACACCCTCACCCTCAGCCTGGCAATAGATGGGAGAAAATTTAGATATTTCGCTTGGTGCAATTAATACACCACCAGCATGCATACTCACATTTCTAATTAAGCCTTCGAGCTTTAATGCCAAATCAAAAAGCTCTTTGACCTCCTCTTCCTTTTTAATCCTATCTCTAATTTGACTCTCTTTTTCAATAGCATCCTTTAATGTGATACCGAGCTCCATCGGAATTAATTTAGCAATACTATCTACGAATAAAAAAGGGAGATCAAGGACACGCCCCACATCACGAATAACCGCCTTTGCCGCCATGGTGCCAAATGTTGCAATCTGTGAAACAGACTCAGATCCATACTTTTCCTTCACGTAATCAATTACTCGATCCCGCCCTTCCTGACAAAAATCGATATCAAAATCAGGCATAGATACCCTATCTGGATTCAAAAATCGCTCAAAAAGTAGGTTGTATTCAATGGGATCTAAGTCAGTAATACCCAAGCTATAAGCCACCACTGAGCCTGCACCAGAACCTCTTCCAGGCCCAACGGGAATATTGTTTTGCTTTGACCAATTGATAAAATCAGAGACGATTAAAAAGTAGCCCGCATAGCCCATTTGATTAATCACATCGACCTCAAAATTGAGTCGGTCGAAGTATATTTTTTCGTCAATGGCTTTTTTGTTTAGTAACCCTTCTAGCCTTTGTTTAAGGCCTTTTTCTGCCTCTAATTTTAAAAATTCGTCTATCTTCATACCCTCAGGAATTGGAAAATTTGGGAGGTAAGTTTCACCTAGATGAAAACTAAAATTACATCTTTTGGCAATTTCTACAGAATTTTTTATTGCTGATGGAATATCTTTAAAGAGATCTGCCATCGCCTCACCATCTTTGAAAAATTGATTGTGTGAAAATGTTTTAGGTCTTCTGGAATCAGACAAGACATAACCTTCAGCAATACAGGTTTTTGTCTCATGCGCTCTGAAATCATCGGCCTGCATAAATTGAATGGGGTGGGTGGCAACCACAGGTATCTCATTTTGAGAGGCTAAGTGGAGTGCTTGTTGGATATAGCGTTCCTGATCTTCTAATAACTTTCCTTCCGCATATCGTTGGAGCTCCAAATAAAATCGATCACCAAATTTCTGTTGCCACTTTAAAGCTACCTCTGATGCCTCTTTGACTTTGTCATTCAGTATTAGCTGGGCGACTTCACCTTGAAGGGCGCCTGACAATACAATTAAGCCGCCATTAAAATCTTCTAGTAACCATTCAGACTTGACTTCGGCTCGCCCTTTATATTGATTTTCTAAAAAAGACTTAGAAATCAGGCGCGATAAATTTAAGTATCCTTCCTGAGATTGGCACAATATGAGCATTCGGTAAGGTTGCTCTCGATTTTTTTCGTTTTGCAGCCAAACATCACAACCGATGATGGGTTTTACTTTTTTATCAATGGCCTTTTTATAAAACTTAACAGCGCCAAAAAGATTGCTCAAATCAGTTAAAGCCAATGCTGGCATATCTACTTCTAATGCTTGGTTGAGGTACTCTTCTATTTTGACAATACCATCCGTAACTGAATATTCGCTATGGCATCTGAGATGAATAAATTTTGGTTGTTCTGCGTCTTTCATATATTAATTTATTTTACCTGATAAGCTTTGATAGAATATTAGTAAATAAGAAATATTTTAAATTATTTTGGAGAATAGATAATGTCGCAAGTTACGCTCAAAGGTGACCCAGTTCAAATCGGTGGAAGCTTTCCTAAAGCTGGAGACACCGTGAAAGATTTTAATTTAGCAAACAATAAACGTGAAAACGTGAATCTAGAAAGCTATGCCGGTAAAAAGAAAATTTTAAATATTTTTCCTAGTGTCGATACACCAACCTGCGCTCTATCCGTCAAACGCTTTAATGATGAGGCGTCAAATTTAGATAACACAGTTGTGTTATGTATTTCAGCAGACCTGCCTTTTGCACAAAAAAGATTTTGTGGTGCAGAAAAAACAGAAGCTGTAGAAACACTCTCTGCCTTTCGTAACATTAGTCAGTTTTCAAATGACTATGGGGTGGCCATTGAAGATTCCAGTCTGCAAGGCCTGACTTCAAGAGCAGTGATCATACTCAATGAATCTAATGAAGTGATTTATAGTGAATTGGTCAATGAAATTACTGAAGAACCTAACTATGATCAAGCGCTCAGTGCATTACGTTAGATTTTAAGAATTTTAAAATTTGATTTATAATCCTGGGCTGATGAAAAAAAAGAATCTTATTAAACATTACTTTGCGTTAATAACAATGTTGTTTGTTGTGTCGGGTTCTTTTGTTTCAAATGTGATGGCAGCAGACGTTGACTATCAAGTCATCTGCTCAGGAAATACCGTTAAACTTGTCGCTTTAACAGATGAGGGAAACAATACTTCAGCATCGAATGCCTTAACGAACTGTTCATTTTGCAATCTTGGTGAGAATGAAGATTTTTATAACGTATCATCCATCACTGAAACATTCGCTGGCAAATCACTTACCCTTAGGAAAGTTTATCTTTCCTTCATTAGTAACAAAACAGCATCTAACTTTTATTCACAAGCACCCCCGCACTTTTCTTAAAAATCTATATTAAAAAGTAGTTCCTAAATTCGTTTTTTTAACTAAGGCGAATTGTTTAAATTTATAAATTAGAGATTAAAAGAAAAATGAAAAAAATAATTGCGGGTGTATGTACAAATTTATTAATTACCAGCTTCGCGTTGGCAGAAAATCGCTTAGAGGGTATTGATATCACCAAGGAGTATGAGGTGCCATTTTCAGATAACAATCTGGGTACAGGCGTCACTAGAAATGAAAAAATCATGAGTAATGATTCGGGTAAGCTCATCAATAATTTCCTAGGCGGTAATAGTATTAACAATGGCGGTTTTTCAAGTTTGCCTATGATCCAAGGTCTATCGGATGATCGAATAAAGATCAAAATCGATGGCATGGATTTAATTGCTTCATGTGCGAACCATATGAATGCACCCCTTTCTTATTCGGACCCTGTCAATATTAAAAATATCTCCGTATTGGCTGGCCTATCTGCTGTGGATCAAGGGGGAGATAATATTGGTGGTGTAATCAAGATTGATACCGTACAGCCGATCTTTGCTGTAGATGAAAACCCAATTTTCTTCGGAGAGGTGGGAACAAAATATAAATCAAATAATAAAGCGATGAGCGCAAATGTGTCTCTCAATTCATCAAACAAAGATACCGCGATAAGTTATTTTGGTTCTTATGTAAAAGCAGATAACTATTACGCAGGCGGCACATTTAAAGAGGCAGGCCTTGCTGCACCTGACCGAGGTTACCTAGATGGTGATGAAGTCGGTTCATCGGCTTATAAAAACCAAAATCATCAACTCTCAATTTCTAAAGCTATTAATAACGAAATTTATCAAGTCATCGCCGCCTATCATGACAGTCCTTATGAGAACTTTGATAACCAAAGAATGGATTCGGTGGGCAACAAAAACTACCAACTTAATTTAAGTCAGAAAGGTGAATATTACTGGGGTAATTTAACCTCCCGTATTTATATTGATGACACCAATCACAAGCACAACTTTGGCCCTGATAAGCAATACACTTATACCAATATGGGAAATACCAGCTTTGGTATGCCAATGAAGGCTGACGGTTTTACTGCAGGATTAGCTGTTGATTCTGAAATTTTTCTGAATGATCAAGATAGCTTAAAAGTGGGTTCAGAAATTCAATACTATCAACTTGATGATATCTGGGATTCAAACTCAGGTGCCGGCATGATGACGGGTAATGATTTTTTAAATGTTAATAACGGAAAGCGTAATCGATTTGATGTTTACGGTCAGCTCGATAGTTTATGGACAGAAAATTGGATTACCTCTATCGGTGCAAGATTGGGCATTGTGCAAACAGATGCCGATGATGTGCACGGCTATAACCAAACGAATATGATGGGCTCAAATCAAAAGGCTGACTCAGATGCTTTTAATGCATCCAAAAAGAAGCAGACAGATGAGAACATCGATATTAGCTTACTGACCAGATACAATATGGAGGAAGACAGTTCTGTTGAATTGGGTTACTCGATGAAAACAAGAAGCCCGAATCTTTACCAACGCTACACTTGGTCAACATGGACTATGGCAGCCAATATGAATAACCTCTATGGCGATGGGAATGGCTACGTGGGTGATATTGATCTAAAACCAGAAACTGCGCATAAGGTCGGGTTGGTGATAAACCACGAAGACCCAAACAAAAACTGGCGAATTAAAGTAAACCCTTACTATACTTACATCAATGATTACATTGATGCGAATGTGATTGCTGATCGAACTGATGGTTATCGAAACTTAAAATTTGATAATCAAACAGCCACTATCTATGGGTTAGATGTGGGTGCTGATATACATCTATTTCAGACTTCAAACTTTGGTAACTTTAATTTACTGAGTAAATTCAATTATCAAAAGGGACGCAATACGGATGCCGATACCGATCTTTATAATATGATGCCACCCAACTTAACAGTAGCAATTAACCAAAATGTCGGCAGCTGGAGTAATAACTTATCTATGATCTTAGTGGATGAGAAGGATGACGTGAACAGCACCAGGCAGGAAAGAGAAACGGCTGGTTTCACTAAATTTAATTTTATCAGCTCCTACCAATGGAAATCAGTTTCCATTATTGGTGAGGTAGAAAATATCCTAGATAAGAGTTATGCCGACCCACTGGGTGGTGAATACTTGGGTCAAGGTGCCACTATGTCAACAGGTATCAATAGGGCTAACGGCACCCAAGTCTATGCGATGGGACGCTCCTTTAATGTTGCACTAACTTATTCTTTTTAAGAAAAATTTAAGAGAGTTAATTGCTAGGCTATAATAATTTCAATGGCTTCAACTAATAAAAAAACTATTGCTTCAGCGTTGATTGGGAATGTTCTCGAATGGTATGACTTTGCCATATATGGGTATTTTGCTTCAGCCATTGGGCTAGCATTCTTTCCAAAATCAGATCCTACAGCTCAACTCCTTATGGCATTTAGCATCTTCGCCGTTGGATATCTTATGCGCCCTATTGGTGCTATCATTTTTGGGCATGTTGGAGACAAATATGGGAAAAAAGTTGCCCTTAATTTGTCGGTCGCAGCTATGGCAATCCCGACTTTTTTTGTTAGCATCTTGCCTGACTATAATGCCTGGGGTGTTTGGGCAGCTTACACACTCGTATTATTAAGGATGATTCAAGGTTTGTCTGTCGGTGGTGAATTTACTACTTCTATAATTTATTTAGTCTCACATGCACCAAAAAATAAGCAGTCGCTCATGGGAGCAACGATTACCTGTGGTGCTATCGGTGGCATTTTGCTGGGTTCTTTTACGGGTGATTTAATGAATCATCTGATGTCGGAAGAAACAATTAATGCATGGGGTTGGCGTGTACCTTTTTTATTCGGGCTTGTGATTGGAATCGTCGGTCTATTTTTAAGACGTCACTTAGTTGATGAGGTACCCGCTCCAACATTGAAACCTCCAGTAGTTGTTGTTTTTCAAAAGCACCTACCTCTATTATTTAATATTAGTGGCCTAGTCTTTCTCAACGCAGTCGGCTTTTATTTAATCTTTGTCTACCTAGTCACCTGGTTTGAAGTGGCAGAAAAATTCACACCTTCACTTGCTTTAAATATTAATTCTATCTCTATGGTCATCCTAATTGGTGTTGTGCTTTTATCAGGTTACTTTACAGATAAGGTAGGAAAAAAATTAATGTTGAAGATAACTTCCATACTTATGCTTTTATTTGTCGTACCTTTGTTTTATCTTATGAATCATCATGATGTGAATTTAGCTTTCCTTGGGCAGTTAGGACTTACCATTATCTTAGGATCCTACCTTGCACCACTCAATGCTTTTATGGTCTTATCAATCCCAGAAGCCGTTCGCTGCACAACCATTGGGCTTGGTTATAATTTAACATTAGGTATTGCAGGAGGACTTTCGCCTTTGGCAGCGACATGGATTTTTGAAAAAACAGGAAACCCTATCAGCCCATCTTATTTGATTGTAGTCGCCTCAATGATTACTATTTTTACTTTATATAAAAACAAATCAAATATAGATTAAGAAAACTATTTTTTTCGATTACTTCCCGCAACCATTTTAATCTCAAATAAACGGCAATCTAGCGCGCCATTATATAGTGGTGTTTTTTTTGATGGTGATAAGCGCATCAATTTTGGTAATCGAAAATCACTGGTTAAAAAATAAGTTCGCCAACCTGAGAATTTATTTTTGAGACAACTTGCCCATAACGGATAGGCTTCTGCTAGCTCTTCATCCTCACCTATCCTGATGCCATAGGGTGGGTTGGTAATCATCACGCCCTCATTAAATGGGGGGGTGATCTCAGTTATTTTTTTACAGACTAATTGAACGGCATCTTCTAAACCTGCTTCAACTAAATTTCTTTTAGCAACACGGATAGCTCGAAGGTCTTTATCCGAACCGTAAATACGTGAAAAAGTGAGTGGTTTTTTATCTGATTCGTAGGCTGACTTAATTTGCTTTAGAAGTTTTGAATCAAGATTCTTCCAATTTTCAAATCCAAAATTTCTTCTTAATCCTGGCATTTGATTCAGTGCCATCATGGAGGCTTCAATTAAAAATGTACCACTGCCGCACATGGGATCAAGCATTGCTTGACCAGGCTCCCAACCGCTTAATAAAATAATACCTGCCGCTAGATTTTCCTTAATCGGCGCTTCCACACTCGATTTTCTAAAACCTCTTTGATAGAGCGGATCGCCTGAGGTATCTAAGTAAATGAAATATTCATTTTTTTCCAAATAAAGATGGATGCGTATATCAGGATTTCTAATATCTACATCGGGTCGCTTATTCATTTCTTTTCTAAAGCTATCGCAAACCGCATCTTTAATTCTAAGCGTCATGAAATCTAAACTTTTTAATGGGCACTTCACACCCGTGGTACTGACCTTGATTGAATTTGCAAGATCGAAATAATCAAACCAATTAATTTCTAATGCAGCTTGATAAAGTTCATCCTCAGTTTCATAAGTCCCTTTCTTAATTCTCATCATCACACGAGTGGCCACTCGGCTGGTGATATTCACACGGTACATCTGCTCCATTGAGCATGAGAACTCGACACCCCCATCGACTTGATTAGGTGACTCGATGTTAAGTGCCTCTAATTCTTTAACTAATAACGCCTCAAGTCCTCGTGGGCATGATGCAAAATAATTTGATTTCAAGATGGGTTCCTAATGTTAAAGAAAAAGATGATTCGTTTTATTCTTTTGGTTTTTTAAAATTTTGTTGAAATATACCATCAAATCGAAGTCAATTTGTTTTTCCATGGTTAATATTTTTCTTTTCAAATTATTAATACGATTCTCATTGGGTATCGAATTAAATGCAAACACAATAATGTTGCCTGAAGTAGTGGATTTTAGATGAAGTACTCTGTCATCAAAGGTTAACTTTATCCGGTCAATATAGGCTTTTGTTCTCGGGTCAGATCCCCATAGGTTAATCATAAAAATACCCTTTTCAGTCAGCCTCGCCCTACAACTTTCAAAATAAGGAATTTCACAAAATACTTCGGGTAAGCCATACTCCTCGAATGCATCGGACAGTATGAGGTCATATTCATCTTCCGAATTTTTAATATAATCAATTCCGTCATCTTGGATAATTTTAAAACGCTTCGAGCGTTGAGGTATTTTAAAAAATTGCTTCGCTACATGGATAGCGCTCGGATTAATTTCTATGGTGAGGCAGTTGGCTTTAGTAAACCATTTATAAAAAAATTTTTGTATGGCCGCACCCCCCAGTCCTACAAATAATAAGTCCTTTGGTTTGTCTAGAAAAATAGTAGCTAAGGCCATAATTTGCGTATAACCTAGTTCTAGGTGGTAAGGATCGCTGATTCTCATTGAGCTTTGGATTGTCGGTGAACCAATATGCATCGATCTCACATCGTTCGACTCACTCATGTCCACCGTCATTTCATCAAAGCTGCCTTCGCGCTTTGGTTTTTTCTCACTGACCAAGCCAATCATTTTTTTTATCTTATTAATCATTTCAACATCATCTCATGCCATTGCTTCTCAAGTCTTTTCAGTGAGATGGGATATAAGGTTTTTAATTCTTGAGCAAATAAGGAAACTCTTAATTCTTGTAATGCATATTGAAACTCCACATACATATCGGGTACTTCTTCGTCATTTTCAACAAAATCAACCACCTTCTCAATCCATTTATCTTGTAAACGCCTTATTCCTTTAAGTGATTCAGCATCTTTGTCTTGTCGTTGTGAATTTTTTTCAATGCGTATCTTTAGTGCTGCCAAGTATCTTGGGAAATGCTTTATCTGATCGTAGACAAATAAAGGCTTCTCGTAAGCGGGTAATAAAAGTTCTAACTGCTCATCGATATCTTCCCTTACTATCGCAGTTAAATGTTTTTGTTTTTTTAAGGCAAGCGTGATGGCATGGTAACTCGCAGCAACCGATGTCAAAGAATTTGAAAGTTCAATAATCACCTCCCCAATTCTTTTCTTAGCAAAGGTGACCAGTAGTTCGAAGTTACTTTTTGTCCTCGGCACAGGCTCACCCCAGTTCATTGATTCATTCAAAACAATCTCAATAAAGTTTTCTTTTAGGGAATCGGTTTCAATATAGGTTTTCAGAGACAGTCCATAGCGATCAAATTGAGGGGGTATTTTTTTTAATATTTTTATGCGATCTTTTAATTGAAGTGTGAGTAACATTCTCACACCTAAATGATGTAAGGACCTTGCCTCAATCTCATTGTCTAACACCTTTAGGTCAACATTATTTTCATTTGGGATCAGTGCCGGGTACCCTACAATCTCCTCACCCTGTCTTTCAGCGCTCACCTTTCCAGGGACATCATGCTCAGGCCAAAAAGTCAGTCCCTCTTTTTCAATATCGAAGGCGACCTCCTCAATAACCTCCGTTACCCTTTCCTTATGTTCAGTTTGCAATTCAGATAATTCTTTTGATGAATCAATTTCAACTCCCTCATCATCTGTGATCATAAAATTAACCTTGAGGTGCGTAGGTAAATTTTTAACCAAATTGGCATCGACCCTCAACGTTGACTTGGTTTTCTCCCTAATAAATTGTGTGAGCTCATTATTAAAATTTTTGGTTGTGTCGGCCTGCACTAAGAATTCTGTGATCGTTTTAGGTAATGGCGTGAGTTGGTTTCTGACCGGCTTGGGGAGTAATTTAAATACATTTAATACCTTCTCTCGAATCATTCCGGGCACAAGCCAATCAAATGATTCTTGCTTAACCTGACTTAAACCATGATAAGGAAAGCTAGCAGTCAAACCATCCATGGGGTGGTTGGGCTCGAAGTGGTAGTTTAAATTTATATCCACATTATTTCGTTTCACTTGATCTGGGAATTGAACGTCATCAATTTGATCAGCATTCTTTTGCATCAAGTAATCTTTGGATAGGAATAAAAATTGTGGCTCATCTTGCTCAATACCCTTTCGCCAAAATTCAAAACCGGCCCCATTCATGATTTCATTTGAGATTTTGCTGTCATAAAAATCAAATATGATGTCATCATTAATTAAAATATCTTGCCTTCGAGACTTATGCTCAAGCTGCTTAATTTCATCAATGAGCTTTTGATTATGCGTCCAAAAGGAAGCCGGTGACTCATATTGATTTTCAACAAGACCTTGTCTTATAAAAATACCCCTCGACTCCTCTGTGTTGATCGAACCATAATGAATCGTTTTGTTTGCATTGATGACCAGGCCATAAAGTAATGTTTTTTGGCTGGCATCCACTCTACTCAGCTTTGTGTTCCATCTTGGATTGCTATATTCATAATCCACGAGATGCTTGGATAACCTTTCAATCCAATCCACCTCAATTTTGGCAATGCATTGGGCATACAATCTACCCGTATCAATAATCTCAGCGGCCATCACCCACTTATAATTTTTCTTTCTAAATAAGGTAGGCCCAATTAGAAATTTAATCCCTCTCGTGCCAGAGTATTCATTACTATCAATAATTTTAGTACCAATATTCCCTAACAAGCCTGTGAGGAGTGATATGTGGATTCTTTCATAAGTAATTTTCTTTTGACTCGTTTTAAAATCAAGCTCCTTCGTCATCTCAGCTAACTGTTTATAGAGTTCTTGCCACTCTCTGATCCTTGTATAGGAAACAAAATATTGCTGACAAAAATTCCTCAAACCTTTGCCACTCTTAATACTTATTTTTTCATCCAATAGTTTCCATAACTTGATGAAACTCATAAAACCCGAGTCGGAGTCATGAAATAAAAGGTGAGCCTGATCTGCTTTTTCAGCTTTGTCTAAGGGTCGCTCCCTAGGATCTGAAATACTCAGTGCGCTGATGATAATTAAAATTTCATTCAGACAGGCTTGTTTATTAGATTCAATTAAGATTCTCCCCAAAGAGGGATCAAGCGGAAGCTTAGCTAACTGATGGCCCATGGGTAAGATTTTAAAGTCTCGATCAACCGCATCAAGTTCGTAAAGCAATTGATAGCCATCCTGAATAAATTTATTGATGGGAGGTTGCAGGAAAGGAAACTCATGCACCGGCCCTAAATCAAGTGAGGCCATTTTTAAAATCACAGAGGCGAGCGAGGTCCTCATAATTTCTGGATCGGTGAAAGTGGGTCTTAGATCAAAATCTTCCTCATCATAAAGCCTAATACAAACTCCCGGTGCTATCCGGCCACATCGCCCTGATCGTTGATTAGCGGAGGCTTGAGATATTTTTTCAATGAGAAGCTGCTCGATTTTGAGTCTTGGGTTATAGCGTACAATTCTAGCAAGACCGGCATCGATGACATATTTAATGCCAGGGACGGTGAGTGATGTTTCTGCAATATTAGTTGTTAAGATAATTCTTCTTGTTGTCCCCTGCTTGAATATTTTTTGTTGTTCCTTGACGGGCAACCTTGAGAAAAGTGGCAAAATTTCAAATTTGTTTTTAAGCTGATCAGTTAAGAATTTTTTGATGTCATGGATATCTCGTTCACCCGGTAAGAAAATTAAAACATCGCCTTTATTGCCAGGAGGTAGATCCTTAATGCTCGACAACACAGCATCCTCAATATTTTCAACCACATCTTGGCTAAGCTGTTTTAATGGTCTATAAATTACATCGACTGGAAATGTTCGACCAGAAACTTGAATGATGGGGGCTTGATTAAAATGCGCTGAAAATTTATCGACATCAATCGTCGCACTCGTAATAATGATTTTTAAATCAGGTCGCTTAGGTAATAAGTTTTTAATATAGCCCAGCAAAAAATCGATATTTAAACTGCGCTCATGGGCCTCATCAATAATGATCGTATCGTATTGAATAAGTTTTGGGTCTTTTTGAGTTTCAGCAAGCAAAATACCATCGGTCATCACCTTAATCGATGTCCCCTTAGAAGTTTTATCTGCAAACCTGACCTTGAAACCTACCTGCATGCCGAGGTCAACATCCAATTCACTAGCAATTCTTGTTGCCACTGACCTTGCTGCAATCCTTCTTGGCTGTGTGTGGCCAATGAATTTATCCTGCCCTCTCCCCATTGAAAGACATATTTTAGGAAGTTGAGTTGTTTTTCCAGAGCCCGTCTCACCACATAGTATGGTGACTTGATTGTTAGCTATCGTTTTTTTTATTTTTTCAACCTGTTGACTGACAGGTAGCGCAGCTGGGTAATGAATATTCATTTACTTACAAAACCCCTGATTGATTTTTAAATAGCAACTTAACTGTTTTTTTATATTTGAAAATTTGATGATCCATAGCCATATGAGAGAAAAATTTAAATGATAAATTTTGATTCTAATTCTTGCAAATTAAACAGCTTCAAAATCTCTAAACCACGCTCACGCGCATTGCCTTTTTTTACACCAACATACTCAGCAATAATCAACTCATTTTTCATAGAGTGTTCCCAACCGACTAACTCGGTAACAGTAAGTTTGTATCCTTGAGACTCAAGCAGTAGACATCGTAAAACATTTGTCAGATGGCTTCCGACTTCCCTTGTGTGTATCGGATGCCGCCATAGCTCAGCGATAGGCTCAGTAAGAGAGGTTGACTTATTTTTCCTCATCAACTTAGCCACCTCTGCCTGGCAACAAGGAACCAGAAAGAAATATTTAACCTGTCGCTTTAGCCCAAAAAAAATAGCGTCATCGGTTGCAGTATCACAGGCATGCAGCGCTGTGATCATATCTACATCGTTAGGTACTAAATTTTCAGCATCTGTGATGGCAGTGTTAATAAAACTCATACGATCAAATTTTAATTTTTCCGCTAATTCTATAGATTTTGTAACAAGCTCGGATCGAGACTCAATGCCAATTACCTTACCTAAATTTGATTTTATGAAAAGGTCGTATAAGATAAATCCAAGATAAGACTTACCGCAACCATGATCCACAATAGAATAATGTTCATTTTCCTGATTAATCTTTTCTAAGATTGGCTCAATAAAATTGTAAAGATGATAGACCTGCTTCAACTTTCTTCGTGAATCCTGATTAATTTTTCCATCTCGGGTTAAAATATGTAAAGATTTGAGAAGTTCGGGTGACTGTTGTGGTTTCATTTCATCGAGTGTTTGCATAGCTATTAGTTTACCTCAATCTCAATTCACTCATTAGCATTAAAAGAATTGCTAACAAGAAAAATTTAAAGGCAGAGTTATGAGTATTCAATGGTTTCCAGGTCATATGACCGCGGCAAAAAATAATGCAGAAAAAGGAATGAAAATTAATGATGTCATTGTCGAGGTTCTCGATGCAAGAATTCCCGGGAGTTCCGTCAATCCAGTTATTAAAAATATTCGAGCAGGTAGACAAAGGCCTCACCTTAAAATCTTAAATAAATCGGATTTAGCTGATCCTATGGTGACAGAGCATTGGGTGGATTATTTTAATGCACAACCAAAAACGCAAGCGATACCTATTTCCGCTAAAAATAAAAATGAGGTAAAAAAAATACTGCCTTTGTGTCAAAAGTTAGCACCTCACCGTGACTCTTCGATTAAGCCATTAAGGATCATGATCATGGGTGTGCCTAACGTCGGTAAATCAACTATTATTAATGCTTTGTATCACAAAAAAATTGCTAAGGTCGGTGATATACCAGCTGTGACCAAAAGTCAGCAAAGAATAGAGATTAATAAACAAACCATCCTAACTGATACGCCAGGGATGATGTGGCCAAAAATTAGCTATGAGCTTGATGGATTTTTTTTAGCTGCCTCAAATAATATTGGCTCAAACGCTTATGATGAAATTGAAACGGCTTTGGAGTTAGCTGATGTAATTAAGTTGAGGTATCCGGAATCTATATCAAAAAAATATAACTTTAAATCTCCCTTCCCTGAGGATGAATTTTTCTTAGATGATATTGCAAGGCAGCGGGGTTTTGTTCTCAAGAAAGGCAAACCAAACCTTGAGAAAGCAGCGATTAGTTTTATTAACGATTATAGGCAAGGACTTTTAGGAAGAATCACTTTAGAGACCCCAGCCTCCAGAGAAAAAATGATTAAAGAAAATACTTAATTTATTAGCACCCAAGTTTCTTTTGAAATAAATCTTTTAGAAGGAACACAATCATATTTAGTAAAAATTTGCTTTAGCAATTTACTATCGCTTACTGAATGCCAAGTTTCAACAAAAATTTCACCAATAGAATTTGAAATTCCTATTCCCCTTGGTTTACAGTTTGTTGTGCTAGTGGGTCGAGAGCCCCATAATTTAGAATGCATTACTTGATGAGCTTGTCCGTTAATTTCAAGATTCTCTTTGCTTTCTGCTTTAAATTTAAATATCCAATCGAAGTCACTAAAATCAGGATGCCTGTCTTCATCTTTGATAATTTTTTTTGTTTCATAGCCAACGGGGTAATCTTTAACTTGGATATGCCTTGCAAAAACACTGTAACCTTTTTTTTGGTCTCCCTCGACAATGTCATAGAGCACTAAGCCATTTTTTATTTCTTTTTTTTGAATAAAGTCATCAGTAATGCTTGATTTAAAAAAACTCCCTTTCCATTTTATATTCACGTAAGCATACTCAAAAATAACGTCATTATCTTCATGTGTACGGAAGGTCACATCACCCGTTGCATCATTTTTATCCCCTAAGCTGTCATGTTCATAACTATATCTTAAGTCCTCTGATGTTCCGCCAACAGTAGGGAGTAGCAGAATAAAAATAATGAATACTAATTTGTGGAAATCAGCCATATTATTCCTTAATAAATTGAGTGATACCCAGGCAACCCTCGGGGTCCATACAAGGCCAATCTGATTGAACACCGCATGAGTTAAGTGGGATCAGAGATTCTTTGACGCAATATTTCTTCCCCTCAATTACCTCATAAGATTGACATGCCTGATTATTAGCAAAATAATTTTCAGATGTCAGCTTCAGCTTTTTATCTTCAGATGCAATAACATAATTACAAGTTAAGATTGCTACGACAGAAATAATATTTTTCAATATTTGCATGCATTTCATACGGTTCATACATGAAATACTAGATCAAAACTTACAAAAATGGAATAAGGCTTAGTAGCGCTTTTTTCTTAACCAAATCCAAACACCAGAGATTGAGATTAGCAATAAAAAGATAGCGATAATGTCTAGTAACCACTTACCAAAACCTTTAATAATATTACCATTATGAAGGTCAAGAAAAAATTGTTCTAATGAGATGCCCTTTCCTAAAAAATAAGATTCTACCTGTTGCGTCTTTTCATCTGGCATTACAACCTCATTACTCCATTCATTAAAGTTTGAGTCGGACACCCTCCACTCTTGCCCTTCATCATTTGATTCCCATACTTGATTGCTAGTTTTAAGGAATAATAAATTGTTCAATGCGCCTAGCTTTTGAATGTTTACAGGGACTCCCGTTGAACCTGTGAGCTTTTCAATCAACTCACCCTCTTCAGTTAATAGAACAAGTCCATTTTCAATGGCTATAACTAACATTTGGTTGAAGATTACCACGCCAATGATTGGAACCTCGCTCTTAAAAACAGGTTGATTATCTAAAAATACCTGATTGCCAAACCTTGATATGAAATGATTATCTACAGAAAATGATTCTTCCTTATTTGGCATAGATATATTGTACAAAGCTAAGATCATAGGTGAGGCGGTATACTTTTCATCTAAACCTAAATCCTCTGTGTGATTTAGAAATATTCCGGTGATTGATAGATGGATTAAGAAAACACAAACCGCAATGCCCGTAAACTTATGGACTTGATTAATAGATTTTAAGGTAATTCTTATTTTTTTCATTTATTTTTTACATATTGATCAAGAAAGAGTGAAAGCTCAGCAATGGATGTCATTGCCCATACCGACAGCGTAGCTCCTGATATACCATCTACCTCTCGATTTAGCTTCATTCCATCTAAGCTCGCCCCTTCGAACTGCTTTCTAAAGGCAGGATATCTAACTTCCCAGCCTCTAATCTCTCTAAATTCTAACACTTTAATGTCTTGAATTTGATTGTCTTTGATTTCAACACCAAACGTGATGGGTTCTACTTTTCCAATTTCCTGTAATATCCAAGCTGTTCTACCATCTTTTTTCCAATATCTAATTCTTAATGAGCCATAAGGATGTTCAAGAATTTTCTCAACTGATTTTCTTAGTTTACCCACGAGCATAATCTTCTTACTTTTGGGCGGAGCATTATCAAAAACCTCATCCAGAAAATCTTTATCAGTTTGATATACGCCGCGCGCATGCAAAGATGATGCTAACAAAATTACCATTAGCATCATCCATGTAAGGGAAAACAAAAAATTTTTATTTAAATTATCTATAAATGGGTTTCTTTCTTCTGTTGGATTAATTTTACAGCATAACCCAATTCATCCTTCCATAGGCTATCGCTTTTTTGAATTTCTTTTAAAAGCCACAGCAAATAATTTTCATCTAAACTCGTCATTTTCCCCTCTAATATTTATTTAAAATTTAGAACTGGTATCCAATTCCTAAGTTAAGACCATCAAGCGTTTTTGTAATAGCAGAACCATTATCTTGTATTTGCCAATCCATCTTTACAACGACGTCTTTATCAATCCACCAGTTAACTCCAGCATTGTATTGAGAATATTCATATTCTGATCCCCCTCCACTGCCATCTTGATTATTCCATACGGCATAACGCCCAAAGATTCCGATATCTTGATTCATAGTCAAAAGATTATTAAATCGATATGAAGGCTCTACGTAGTAACCATACTGCTGATCTGCGCTAACAGCTTTTACTGCAGATCCATCAATATCCCACCAAGCATATAATGCCCTTAAGCCAAAATTAGCTCTGTTATAAACTACATGACCTTCATAAAGTGTGGCTGCACCACAACCGTCAATCTCATCTTGACAGAAATTATCTTGATAATTAATTGTTCCGGCTAATTCCAAGCCCGGTACCGCTGTATATTTAAGATTTCCTGTGTATGCCAACGTACTCGCATCAGCTTCGGCTACTTTTTGGCGAGCCTTTCTAACAGCATAATTAGAACTGCCTGTGGATTTTAAGCCTGAAGTTATTGCTACTTTTGCGTTAAGTCCATCCATAAACTCATGCTCTACCATGGCACCCCCTTCCCACCAGGTAGTCGGGATGATATTTTTTTCTACATCATTTCTTTCAACACCATAAAAAGTCGGCGGCTCATGTGTTTCGTTCATGATTCCCACTGGGATAAGAAATAATCCACCGACTACGTTAGTTTTTTGCGTTAAATCATATTGGATGTAGGCTTGTTCTAGTTCAACCTCACCTGGCTGACCTTCACCTGAGAGACTGTGTTCTAGTTCAAGCTCTGATACAAATCGCATCTTGTCATTAAATTCATGATTGACGAATAACACAAAACGATGGAAATCTATTTGGCTTTTATGGTTTTCGCTATTATCGTCATCTCTATGCGCGTTATAGTGTAATTCGCCATAACCACCAATGGTTGTTTTATTGGATAACTTAACTTGCGCCTTAATTGCTTCGTCTGTCGCATCTGCAACTGCGTCCACTGAACCAGCAACATCTTCGACCTCTCCTTTCAGAGATTCGTTTTCTTTCTTAAGGTCGGCCATCTGTTCTTTCATTTCTTGCATCATTTGCATGATTTCTGCATTCGTAGGATCAGCTGCCATCGCAGATACGCTTAATGCTGATAGAACAGCTAAAGTTAAAACACTCTTCTTAATATTCATTGCTATAAAAACTCCTTTAAAAAAATTATTATTAAATCTAAATCTAAATCTAAATAAGAACTGTTTACAATTGTAAATGAGAATCATTCTCATTACAAGAATATTTATAATATATTTATCAATAGGTTAAAAATTTGTTGTATAAAAACAACATAAAAGGAGAGAATTCTGAAATTTAATAGGTAAAATAGGAGATAAAGTATAAAATAAAATATGATCGATTTTAAAAGCCCAAAATTTATTCTACTCACCCCCCTTGTTCTTGCTACCACAGTTGCATTTGCTAACTGGGGTGCTGAGTCCGAAGAAACACCTATGAATAATGTCACTACCAACGACGAAGATCGCTCTGCCTTTATCGATCTAACTAAGATGGTTGCTGCCGGAGATCTTGAGGGTGCGCAAAATCAAGTGATTGAAGCTGCGACAGATCAAGGAGTGGGTTTTACGAAAAGTTTTTTAGAAAAATACTTCCCTACTGTAGAACTCAGTTTTGATACACAAGGTGGTTCAAAACCAACCAGTGGTATTTTAGTTGTCGCACCACTTTCAGATGAAAGTGATATTCAAAATACCGTCTTCACTCAACTGAGTGCTTTTTATCAAGACAATCGAACAACCTTAAATGTTGGTCTAGGATATAGAAGGCTAGCATTTGATAACACATTGATGCTTGGTGTAAATGCTTTTTATGATCATGAATTTCCTTATGATCATGGTCGAACCTCTCTTGGGCTTGAGGCAAGAACGACTATGGGTGAAATAAATGCCAATAAATACTGGGCGACTACTAAAGATAAAATAGGGAAAAAAGGTTTCACTGAAAGAGCGCTTGATGGATACGACATCGAAGGGGGTTTAGCGCTTCCATACATGAACTGGGCGACCGTATTTGTTAAACACTCAAAATGGAATAGCGAGATTGCAGGCGCGAGTGACCTAAGAGTAAATGAAGTTAGTTTAAGAGCTCGGGTGCCAGTACTTCCAGGTTTGGAAATAGAAGGTGGACGAAAATATAATTCTGGAGCTGTCACAAATGATGAAAACTTCTTTATGATTCAATATAATCTCACCGCCGCTCTGTCTGAAAAACCAAAGAGAAGAGGTTGGACAAGCAAAAATGCCTACGAACTATCAAGCATGGAAGATCGAAGGTATGAAAAAGTTAGACGCCAAAACTTAATTGTTAAACAAATCAGTGCACCGGGTTCAGTCACTGTTACAGGATTTTAGAATAGATATGAAAAAATTATTCTCACTAATCATTGTTAGCTTTTTAAGTGTAGCTTTTTTTAATAGTGCTCTAGCAGGTGAGGATACATGCTTAAAAACTGGTGATGCAATTATCACCGTTTCCGGCAATACTGCGACCCAAGTAGGGACGTTAGCCGATAGCACGCTGGACTCATGTTCAGATATTCCTGATGAATATAAACTTGAATTTCATGCTTTATCTTTATGCGCTGATGACCCAAGAGAATTAGATTTTTCCAGCTGTCAGTATATGTTAGCGCCCTCAGATACAACCGTATCACATATTATTAGCTACCCTGCTTCAGGTGCACTTGATATCCCTAAATTTTCAATTGTACCGGGCACTTATCCATACATGATGGCAATTTTGAGTAATAAACTAGGTATAAAAGATACTATAACGGTTACCAATGCGGTGACCGGTGCCGCATCCTCAACCGGAACCACATGCTGGACATCAAATGCTGGTCCAACAGGTTATACCAATGAGCAATATACCAGTGCTCATGGCGCAACAGTCGCAGGAGGTACTCAGATGCTAACCTGTTCAAATACGGCAAGTGACGCCGCTCCTATTTTTTCATATGAGATTATCGCACCCCTAGGCGAGGAAGATTGTCTTGATGGTGCAGCTGGCTGGGAAACTTTTGGGGCTAGAGGGGGTTATGGTTCTGTGGGTGATGTCGGCAATGGAGAGGGTTTTGGAAGTTTATTACAAAGCAATACTGCTTATGCAACAAATTGTGGAAACGCAGATAGACTATTGTGGACTATTGTATTAGATGCTCCTGTCACAACTACACTTACATCGTCCTTTGATATGAGGATGCGCACTGTTGATGCGGTATCAGTGGATTTCAGTGGTGAATCAGATAACAATGATATTGTTAAGATGGGGGCCGATCCCATTCAAGCCTTTCTAGTTGTTACTAACTAGAAACTTTAGTCATAATTTTTTCGTTGTTTCGCGTATGCGCAGTTTTCACAACTGAGATGACTATCAGGAAGGTTCTCTGAATTTAGGCAATCAATCATATTATTCACTTCATGATCAATCCATGAAAAATCATGCTCGTACGGTATAAGTGTCTCAGAAAACTTCATTTCACCGAAAAAGCCTTCAGCATAACGATCGGCATTCACGACTAAAAAGTAAGAAGTCTTACCTGTTTTAAATCCCATCAAATTAAGCAGGTAATTATAAAAGTCCATCTGGATTTTGTAGGCCTCGTGATAGGCCGAGCTTAAATAAGACTTTGGATTGACCTCGTAATTACTGGCTTGAGATTTGTAATCAACAACAATCAGCTCTTCAGTTTGCGTATCAAGCCATATATCATCCACACCGCCAGAGAGAATAATATTCGAGTCATCATATCTTACCATCAACCCCTTTCTCAATGAGTCACGCCAATCATCCATGGCTTCATGTTCAAAAGGAACAATGTGATCTAATCCATATTTAGCAAAAAGACGGTGGGGTATTTGTTGCTCACGACAGATATCAAATTCTTTTTTTAGTAACAAATCGGTTGTCTCATTTAATGTCCAGCCAGGCATTCCCGGCTCAGCTAATCCAACTACTCTATCCAAATAAAAGCACCTAGGGCAGGTGATAAAAGTACTAAATTTACCTCGACTGATTTTAAAGTCGTCTAATTGGCCTGGTGTATAAATTGAAGAGGCTCTGGTTCTTCTTCCCTTCGCCTCCACTAGCTCTAATTTGCTATTTCTTTTGAGGCTGACCATTTTTATAAATCTCCAATTTTATATAAATACGTTACTTCAATATTAACAATAAAAGATATGTGTATGTTAAAACTGAACTTTTAAAAAGAGTGGCTTGTCATAAGTGAGTATTGGTAGGGTAAGACGTAAACCTCCTGTTGATTAAACAACGCTCCTATCAGTACATGTGTTATTTTAAATTTGATAAATAGGCGAGATATGAGTTCAAAAAATCCAATCCGTCCCTCTGAAATTACCCCCGAACATATTTACAACGATAGAAGAAAATTTCTTAAATCAATTGGCATTGGTCTAGGTGCGACTGCATTATCCTCACTCGCCTTTGGCAAGGTTCAATCGCTTGATAATATTGTTGGTAGTGATTTATCAATAGGTGATGAAAAAACTTCCTATAAGGACATCACGACCTACAACAACTACTATGAATTTGGTACAAAAAAAACAGATCCAAGTGAGTATGCAGATAAGCTTACTACCAATCCTTGGTCAGTAAGTATTGAGGGTGCTGTTAAGAAAAATAAGGTGTTATCAGTTGAGGACATCATAAAGCTCAGCTCTCTAGAAGAGAGAGTTTATCGACTACGTTGCGTTGAGGGATGGTCCATGGTGATTCCTTGGGTGGGCATCCCATTAAAGTCGTTACTTAATCATGTCTCTCCAACCAATAACGCAAAATTTGTCAAATTCACTACGCTCAATCGACCCAGCGAGATGGTTGGTCAGCGCTATAAAGTGCTTGATTGGCCCTATATTGAGGGATTAAGGATGGATGAGGCGATGCATCCACTTACTATTTTAGCGGTTGGTCTATACGGAAAAGTGCTACCCAATCAAAACGGTGCCCCGATTAGGCTTGTTGTCCCATGGAAATATGGCTTCAAGAGTTCCAAAGCTATTACAAAAATTTCATTAGTCGAGAAGATGCCTGAAACAAGTTGGATGAAAGCAGGCCCCTCAGAGTATGGTTTTTACGCTAACGTCAATCCTGCCGTTGACCACCCAAGATGGACACAGGCAACAGAGAGGCAAATTGGCAAGGGATTATTCGCTCCCAGAGTGAAAACCAAAATGTTTAATGGCTATGAAGATGATGTAGGTTACATGTACAAAAATATGGATTTAAAAAAATATTTTTAAATGATAAAGCTACTTCGCCCTCCCCTCAAGCCAATCATTTTTCTTATCTGCTTGTGGCCATTGTTTTCTATTGGCTATACGATTTATATTGATAATTTAGGGGCTAACCCCATTGAATATATCGAAAAACATTTTGGGCTTTGGGCACTTATTTTCTTATGCCTAACACTCAGCCTAACTCCTTTAAAAAAAATTACCCATTCTGTAAAATGGATTTTATATCGCCGTATGCTTGGCTTATTCGTCTTTTTTTATGCATCCATTCACCTTCTTATGTATCTAGGGCTGGACTATCAATTTGCATGGTCTGATATAAAAGACGACATTGTGAAGCATAAGTACGTTTTGGTTGGGTTTCTTGCTTGGCTTTTGCTTATCCCACTCACTTTCACCTCAACGAATAAAATGATCAAACGATTAAAGAGGCGCTGGAAGTCACTGCATCAACTCATTTATATTGTTGCGGTTCTAGCCATATTACATTTTGTATGGTTGGTAAAAAAAGATATGACTGAGCCAATTATCTATGGGTCGGTGGTAGCGGCACTATTATTAATTCGTATTTATTTTTATTATTTGAAACGAAGTCAATCAAGGACTAAGAGGGATAAATGAAGGTCAAGCAAGTTTTATTTGATGGCAAGTGCGGTCTATGCAACAAAGAAATACTTTACTACCAGTCAATCGCACCTAAAGGAAAATTCCAGTGGATTGATATCACTGTTCCTAAAAATTTAGCTCTCTACCCTTCAATCAATCTTCGAGATGCTTTGATGAATCTTCACGTAGTAGAAGGTAAAAATATAAAGTCAGGCGTAGATGCATTCATATGCATTTGGTCTGAGCTCAGCTATTTTAAATTACTAGGCTTATTTGTCAGGCTCCCTATCATTTATCAATTTGCATGTATTATTTATAGGTTATTTGCAAACTATCGCTTTAAAAATTTGTCACACTGTAAGATTGTTGATAAACAAAAATAATATTTAAACACAAGGCTTTTTAAAATCCTCATAAAACCAAAAACCAATATAGTCTGGCTTAAAAGAGATTTGAGGCTAACAGACCATGCTCCTCTGTATGAAGCAACTTGTAGGGATGAGCAATTTTTAGTGCTATATATATTCGAGCCTTCACTTATGGATGATAGTCATACTGATAATCGTCATTGGCGGTTCATTCAACAGTCACTTTCAGATATAGAAGTAATATTAGCCAAACAAAAAAAGCAACTTTCAATCGCCTACGGAGAGGCAGTTGGTATTTTTTCAGAGCTTACAAATAAGTATGCCTTAGAAAACGTTTTCAGCCACGAAGAAACTGGACTTAAACTTACTTTTGAGCGGGATAAAAAATTAAAAAATTTTTTTAAAACTAATAAAATTCAATGGCATGAATATCAAACCAATGCTGTAATACGTGGTTTAAATAATCGCAAGACATGGGAAAAGCATTGGGATACGGTGATGCGTGAAGAAATAAAGCCCATCAATCTTGCTAAAGCCAATATTGTCTTTCATCCATTTAGGCAATCTGAAACTCCACAATTCGACAGTGATATTCATCATCAAACCGGTGGATGCTTATCTGCACAAAATGAAATGAATGATTTTTTTGAAACCCGTGGTCAAGATTATTTTAAGTTTATTTCCAAACCGGATAAAAGTAGAACAAGCTGTAGTCGACTATCACCCTATATTGCTTATGGAAATCTAAGTATGAGGCAGGTATATCAGACACTTCTAAAGTCATGGAATAAGCCTGGCTGGAGAAGATCAATGGCAGCCCTTTCCTCAAGGCTTCATTGGCATTGTCATTTTATTCAAAAGTATGAAAGTGAAATAGATATTGAAGACTTACCAATAAATAGAGGTTATAAAAACTTTCCTTACAAAGTAATTAATTTAGACCATCAAGATTTTTTGACCTGGGCGAATGGGGAAACAGGCTACCCTTTAATTGATGCCTCAATGCGCGCGTTGAAAAAAACAGGGTATCTTAATTTTAGGATGCGAGCGATGGTAGTGAGTTTTGCCTGTCATTACTTTATGATTCATTGGAAATTAGTGGCACGACATTTAGCCACCCTATTTTTAGATTTTGAGCCTGGCATTCATTACCCACAAATTCAAATGCAGGCAGGCGTGACAGGCATTAATACTATAAGGATTTATAATCCGATCAAACAATCACAAGATCATGATCCAGACGTAAAGTTTATAAAGAATTGGGTTAAAGAGCTATGTGATCATGACAAAGAATATATATTGGGGTTACCTGATAATAATTTTGATTTGTTCTCTAAAGACCAAAATTCTTACCCAACCCCTGCTTATGATTTTTATGAAAGAACAAGATATTCAAAAAATCTTTTATGGCAATGGAAAAAAAGTTCTCAAGTCAAATCGTATAATTCAAAAATACTCTCAAGGCATGTGAAGGTAAAATAATGATAGAAGCCATTTATTTGAACTAATCACTCAACAGCTAGACTAAAATCTTTTAATTAGGATGAGAGCATAAAAATATGAAAAAAACATTATTAGTACTATCAGTAATTGCAGCCGCAACTGCACAAGCAGAACATCATAAGAAAGTTGAATTAAGCGATGTAGATAAATGCTACATGAATGCAGTTGAAAAATATCCAGGGCACGTGCTATCAATGGAATCTGAAATTGAAAATGATCGTCTTATTTATGAATTCGATATCATGACAAAAGATGGAAGAGAGGTGGAGATTGAGTGTGATGCAAGAAACCATACGCTTCACGATTATGAGGTTGAATATAAGAAAGGTGATAAAACTTTCACTAACGCTGCAAAAATTTCTGAAAGTGAAGCTGAAAAAATAGCCTTAGAAAAGTATAATGGTAAGGTTGTTGACCGTGAATACTCAATGGAAAATGGAAAGCCTGCCTACGAATTTGATATTTATGTTGCTAAAAAAGGTCACGAATATGAGGTTGAAGTTGATGCTGTAACAGGCGAAATATTGGAAGTAGAAATGGAATTGTATGATATTGGTTCTGAAGACTAATTACTTAATTGCTATTTAAAGGGGATATTTATCCCCTTTTTTTTTATCTACTTAGGATAAGATTGCACTTAGATGAAAAAAATAAATATAAATTCAGATCAGCAAAATTATTCATTTCTTTTGCTAGCAATAATTGTCCTTGTTTTTATTATGGCAATACTTCCTTGGGTAAATATTGATACCCAAAAAAAACTGCTTATTGAGGGAGGTCTATTTGAAAGCTTAACCGTCTATGGTTATATCATATGCCTAATTATTATTTTTGCTACCTGGTCTTGGCAACAAATACTATCAAAATGGTATTTCTCAGCTCTCATTATTATTTTTGCACTCCGTGAACTTGACTATGATAAAACTTACTTCACTCATGGTGTTCTAAAATCGAAACAGTATTTTTCTGATCTTGTCGGCTTTCCAGAACTTTTAATATCTATCGGCGTGCTCTTTTTTATCTTAGCTGTATTAGCTTTAATTATATTTAAGGAAAAAAATAGTTTCATTAGAGGTGTTAAAAACTTAAAACAAAGTCAGCTTGCTGTTTTATCCAGTATTATTCTCGTCATCTTTACAAAGACTATTGATGGTGCAGAAAGAAAGTTTGGAATTGAATTCTCGCCATCAGGAGAGCGGTTTGCTCTAATTGTTGAAGAGGTTGGAGAGATGGGTATCCCTATTATGTTTTCTATTGCAATACTTTCATGGCGGAACAAAAACCAGACTTGAGAGTCAATCCTTTTTAAGAAATTTTCTTCTTTTACTTAAAACATTTTATATTAAGTAATTTTTAGTTCAGTTAAAATACATAACATCTATCATTAACTTTGATATAAGAAAAAGGTTTGCATGTTTCAATGGTTTGAAAATTTAATTAACCCCTTCCCAAAGGACTTAATAGAGACACCCCCTAAATCTTTATTAAAATTTGCTTGGTTGTGCATTAAAGATATTAAAGTTTATGTTGGTTTGATGGCCATTTTAACTGCCGTTATCGCAAGTTTTGAGGCTATTCTTTATGCTATTTTAGGTAAATTAATTGACCTAATGGTGACAAGTGGTCCTAGTGAATTTTTTAATAATCACATGTCCTTTCTTTTTTTAATTGCCGCAATCATAATTGGTAGCACGCTTTTTGTTGCGCTAAGAACTATGGTAAAACACCAAACACTAGCGGGTACCTTTCCAATGAGGTTGCGATGGAACTTTCATCGACTACTTTTAAATCAAAGTATTAATTTTTACAATAATGAGTTTTCTGGGAGAATAGCTGCCAAAGTAATGCAGACGACAATTGCCTTAAGAGATATGTGGTTTATATTATCTGATATTTTAGTTTTTGTAATTGTTTACATTGCTACCATGATTATTTTGGTTGGAAGCTTAAATACCTTACTATATTTTCCTTTTCTAATTTGGCTTACTGCTTACATAATAAGTCTCTTTTATTTTATTCCAAAACTTGCAAAGCTCTCAAAAAATCAAGCAGATGCTCGGTCCATGATGACTGGCCGAATAACTGATGCCTATACCAATATAAGCACCGTTAAGCTTTTCTCTCACGCAGGCCGCGAGTCAAGTTATGCTAAAGATTCAATGAAAGATTTCCTTCATACCGTCACATTGCAAATGCGTAAGATAACAGCCATTCAGATTATTAATCACTTTTTGAGTATGTTTTTAATTTTAGCAACGACTGGAACGGCTATTTTTTTATGGTCTAACAACGAAATTGCTATTGGTGTTGTTGCTGCTGCCTCTGCCATGTCGCTTAGATTGAATGGCATATCACATTGGGTGATGTGGGAAATGACATCGCTTTATGAGCAAATAGGTATTGGTCAAGATGGACTTAATATGCTCTCGAAAAAACAAATAGTAAATGACAAAACCAATGCCTCTACTATTAATATTAAGAAAGCATCTATTTCCTTCAAGAATGTTTATTTTTCATATCACACAAATGATAGTTTTTTTTCTGATTTTAATTTAAGTATAAAGAATGGTGAACGAGTTGGCATCGTTGGCAGATCAGGTGCTGGAAAATCATCCTTGGTAAATTTATTACTTAGATTTTATGAGTTAGATAAGGGTGAAATCTTAATTGATAATAAAAATATTAATTCAATAACCCAAGATAGCTTGAGATCTAATATTGCAATGGTCACCCAAGATACGTCTCTACTTCATCGATCCATTGAAGATAATATTGCCTACAGTAAACCAAGCTCTTCAGATAAGGAAATTATTGTAGCTGCTAAAAAAGCGCAAGCTCATGAATTTATTATGAGCCTCAAAGATCAGTACGGAAATATTGGTTATAAATCGTTAGTTGGGGAGAGAGGCGTCAAGCTTTCTGGTGGTCAGAAACAAAGAATTGCAATAGCAAGAGTGATTCTTAAAAATGCACCTATTTTATTGCTTGATGAAGCGACAAGTGCATTGGATTCAGGAGTAGAAGCGATTATTCAAGAAAGTTTAGATATTCTTATGCGGGGCAAGACTGTAATTGCCATAGCTCATCGATTATCTACTATTGCCGCAATGGATCGACTCATTGTCATGGATGACGGAAAAATTATTGAAGATGGAAATCATAAGGCACTCTTGAAGAAAAAAAGTCTTTATTACGATTTGTGGCAACACCAGAGTGGTGGATTTATTGGTGATTAAATTAAAATCGGGAAAAATTCATTTTTAATAATTTTTCGAACTTTAATGAAAATCCTTACTCATTATGATGGATTATTTGTGTATATTAATTATTAAGTCTTAAGAATTTTTTTTTGAGATTGTATTTTTTTAGTTTTGTATTTTTTATTAATTTTGTTAGGTGATTGCAATTGAAATATTTTAGTATTACTAGCTTTTTTGGCATTTTGTTTTATTTTTCAAGTTTCCAGGTTTTAGCAGGCAATATAGAGGCTGGTAAAATTCGATACGATAAAACATGTATTAATTGTCATGGTCCTGCAGGTAAAGGCGCTGCTAGTTATCCAAAAATTTCCGGAAAAGAAATCCCATACATAACTGATAAGCTTGAGACTTATCGATCTGGAACTAAGATCGGTCCGAATTCAGGGTTAATGATTATGATGGCGAAACCTCTTACGGATGCAGAAATTGCTGATTTAGCAGCATATTTAAAGGATGCAAAATATGAAGTTAACAACTAGGAGAAAAGTAACATGAAATTATTAAGTAAATTTGGCTTAGTATTTTCTGCATTAATCTCTGCTGCAACATTTACGTCAACAGCAGTTTATGCAGATGATCACGGCTCTAAGGGAATGAATGTTCCTAAGATCGGATCTATGGTAGTAATGTCTGGGTTGGAAAATCCATGGGATATGGCTTTTACTGCAGATGGTTCTATGTTTTACACTGAAAAATGTAAAGGTCTTTCAGTAAAAACAGCATCTGGAAAAGTTAATGCACTATATGGCATGAAAGATTCGAAAGGATATGCTAGTGCTGGTAACGATCTATTTTGTAGTGGTCAGGCTGGTATGTTAGGTGTTGTTCTAGACCCTAACTTTAAGAAGAACAATACAATTTTTGTGTATTCAACTTCATCGAAGTACCATGGATCTGGCTGTAAAACTAACTTTGAAAAATGTGATGGTAACATTGTCATGAAATTCAAAGTGAATAAAGATCTAACAAAAGTGTCTGGTCGTACTGATATTGTGAAAGATATTCAATATAAACCATTTGAATCTAACCAACCTTTTGGTGGTCCAGGTGCTCACAATGGTGGAAGAATGGCCTTTGGCCCAGAAGGATATCTTTGGGTAGGTACAGGCGATCGTCATAGAGGTGTATGTCCTCAAGACAACTCTTTAGTTTGTGGTGTTGTTTTAAGAATTGATGCTGATGGTAAAGGGCATCCAAAAAACAAAATCAAAGGCGATAAGCGTTTTTATACATACGGTCATAGAAATGTCCAAGGTATTGATTTCCGTCCTAGCGATGGTCAAGCATTTACTGCTGAACACGGACCATGGCATAACGATGAAATTACTGCTTTAGTAAATGGTGGTAATGGTGGTTGGGATCCACATGAAAAAAGAGCTGGAAGAGGTGCATGTCCAGATCAATATTGTGGGTATGAGCCAAATCAAATGGAAGGTATGACGCCAGCAGTTCGTGCTGCATACACTCCAATGAGTGATACTCGTTTTGATGATCTTATGTTCCCTGCTTGGCAAAATAATGGCTACTCACAAGGAACTGGTTCTGCTGCTTTCTTAACAGGAAAGAACTGGGGTATTTATGAAGGTCGTCTAGCAACTGGAATTATGGGTATTGGTTTTGGTGGAACACCAGGTGGTATGCGTATCGACATTGTTGATATAGCACCAGATGGATTATCAGTTAAGAGTGTTATCCATATGCCTGTTGGTGTTTCAAAGAGATTTCGTGGTCTAGAAATGGGTCCTGATAGTGCTCTTTATGCTACAACTGACGAAGGTGAAATTTATAAAATTTCAGCTATGTAGTTTTAAAATATTTATGTAGTCTTTACGCTACAGAAATAAACTAAAAAAAACCCTCATCATTTTTTGATGGGGGTTTTTTACATTTGACTATTTACAAAACATTTAAAGGTACCATTTAGTATATTTTTCTTAGCTCCCTCTTTACTTAAATGATTCATTTTAATGCTTATTATTTCGAAACGAGTTCCGCAAATCTCATTAACTTTATTTTGGAAAATATCTCTTAATTTTTTTTCATTAGATTTATCACCACCTATAATTAAAAAATTATATTTATCTGATCCTTGAGGTGATAATTTTGTTTCAAAGCTACCAACCTTATTGGTTAAAACCAAAGTTAATATTAACAATAAAATCTGACTCATTTTTTTCATATGATTAATTAAAATAGAAGAAATAAATTGGAGTATTACGCTAAATTTAGCAGTATTTTTATGCTTACTTATTACTTACACTTACCTATAAATTTTGATGAAGTGGTAAAGCTACTTCCGTCACAAGCCCCTATTCTTTTAGAGGTGGATTCAATCATACCGGAAGAGCGATTCAGTTTAACGCTTAATAAAGCTGTATCGCATTCATTGCTAACCTGAGTGGTTTCTACAACGACCTGAGCATCGTTTTTGACATATTTTGACGATCCTTTGATGGCACCGTAATCGAATATTTTGTTTTTGTAGGTTACAGAATCTATAACCATAGAATCGTCTTTGACTTGAAGTGATCGTGAAGCTTTAGAAGTATCTTCTAGCACATCATTTCTAAAAGTGCTTACCTCTCCTTGACACACTAATTTAAAATCTTCTGCTAAAGCAAAGCTTGGAACCGTTAATGCGATTAATAATAATTTTTTCATAACAACATTCTACCTGATATTATCGATTTAGCTCTGAGCATTCATCTAAAGAAATATCCTTTTCACAAACCAAACATTGATGGACAGAACCTCGACAACAGACTTAAGATTATTGATTACTTTTTGCTGACCAATGCAAACTGCATTTATATTCACATATCACCATTGATTGTTGGCTTTGTTGTTTACATTTTGTTTGTGCAGTATCTATACCCGTATAAGGCTCACAAAGTTTAATCATTTTATCTATCGGGTAATCTTCTTTACTAGAGTCATACATCAATCTTCCTTCATAGGCATTTGACTTACTAGGCTCATAAAAATCTAAGCCTGTGTCATCTGCCATGACACAGGTGGTAATTGCAATAATAAAACACATGAGTATTAAATATTTCATTAGAATTTTAAGCCTTTTTATTGATTATATCTAATCTAAAGAGTCAAACCAAACTGCGAAGGCATGCCAATCAATTAATGAGTAAATTCCAAACGGAACACCAAAAAAGGTTGCGGGCCTATTTAATAATTTTTCACTTCTTTATTCAACTTTCTTTGCTTTTTTTTGTAACTTTTTAATCATATTATTATCTCCACAGATATAATTTTCATATTTTGTTTGTGCGCAAGTTTCGTAATTAGGCAACATTAAGCAGGTATTTAAATAACCTTCATAAGCTTCTTTATCATAAAAACATGAAACGGATGGCTTGACATATTCAATCTTTAAGCCTTGGTCATTAGTAAAAACTTCTTTACTCTGACCTAATATTGGGATTATTAACAATAATAGAAACAGTTTTTTCATTTAATCACCTAAAATACATCTTCCTTGCTCAGGCGCGTTTACAAATGTCTTAAGGGTTACTGAGTACTTTATTCGTACATTTGGATTGCTGGATTCCCATAAACAACCTATATCTTCATCCCCATAAATTAAGTAATAGTACATAGAAAGCCATTTATTATTTGACATAAAATGACAACCGTATGGCTTTGTATGCCAATTTGAAATTCTTTGTTTGTTAGAATCCTCTTCGCCCTCAAGTTGCCAATACATGTCTGCTAAGCATTCATCTCTTGTCTTATAGGATGTAAACCAAAATTCTTGTTTTTGAGTCTCTTTATGCGTTGCATAACTTCCCCAACTATTATTTGTTTGATGGTCAGAACAAGAAATTAGTGGCACTAATAAAAACAATAAAAAAAGTTTTTTCATTCAGTTTATTTTAACTTTGCAAGCATTTCTAATAGCAGCTGTAAGATTGTTTTCAGCAGTATCTATTATTTTCTCCAAGACTCTTACATTCTTATCGATGATATTTAAATTCTCTTGCATTCTATCAATCTTTACATTGCTTTTATTTAGCTCTACTACGACATCCCAATTATTGGCATATACCTTACTTATAATTACATTACTTAAATTTAAGAACAAACCTAATGCAATAACTCCTAGCAATAATTTTGTTGTTTTATCTAGTTTTAATTCCATATTATTTCTCCTTATGATGGGAGTGTACTACCCCTAAATATCAATCTAACCTATTGTTTTAATGACACTTTAATTAATGTTTAATGTCTATCAATTAGTTTAATTTAGAGTTAGATTGTAGTCAAGTGAGATGTTTTTGTCCTCATAATGAGGCGATGATTTAACGCTTTTCTTTTTTGTCAAAGGTTACAAATAATAAAGAAGATCTATTGTTAAATGTTAAAATCAGCACTCAATAATAACTAAGTAAAACAATATGCGCTTACTAAGATGGTTTGTAGGAAAAGTAATACTATTTATAAATGCAATAACACTCCCAAAGCCTATAAAGAGAGATAATATTATTCAACATAAACTGGATAAGAAAACAAAAGACTTAACTATCTATCAATTTGAGGCCTGTCCCTTTTGCGTAAAAGTCAGAAGATTTATAAGGAAAAATAATCTTAAAATCAACCTAAGGGATGCAAAAAATAATGAGATTTTTAAATCTGAATTAATCATTGATGGTGGTAAGCATAAGGTGCCATGCTTAAAAATAGAAAAAACAAATGCTAAAACTGAATGGCTGTATGAATCAAATGAGATTATTCTTTTTTTAAAAAAAATTATTGCATCATAGATAGTCAATTATTTTAGCATCTAAGGGTGTAGGTAAAAAACCTTGTTCATTACCTGCCACTTTCCATCTACTTTAAGCAGATTAAGAAAATCAGTAAAACGCGCACCCTTCCAATTATCTAACTCTATTCTCACATTTGCTGTCGACCCTACGATATCTATTTTTGAAATAACATAAACTAAATCTGTAGCCGCACCATTACCATCATGCCAATCATATAAACTTTGGATTGGGCCTGCAATTAAATCTGGTCCCACATAGCCATACCATGTAGCTAAGTCATGAAATGTGGGTTTCATTTCAGCACTTATGCCTGAAATTGCACCTTTAAGATAATTGGATGCGAGTAAATCAGTTATCGTTTCATAGTCATTAAAGTCTGAGTTTGTTGTCATATTAATCTCCAATATTAATTAATTAGTTTACTCCCAGACAATAGAGTGGAAATATTTTCTTTATATTAAATAACAGGCTTTACTTTAATCTTACAGGTTGATAAATCACTTTTTATATCGCCATGAATCATCTCATCATAAGTATTAATGTTATTTACTAACCCTTCTTTGTAGATTAATGCCCATTTTTTTACTTTTTCTTGAGATGCTTTTTTTTCAACTTTAATGCAATCAAAATTAATGCAGCTCGTTTTATAAATATCTGACGAGACCCTAAAAAAATTTGTCGCATTCTTTGATAAAACTTTATAATCCTCCTGTGATTCAGCTCCATTTTTATAAAAATTAGAAATCTGCTCAAATAGAACTCCGCACCTCAATGTTATATATGAAAGAGATACTCTATCTGATGTGTTCCAAGATGGATTTTTAGACATATAGTCATCAAGGGTAGCTGATAATGCAAATATAACATTCGGTATTAAGAGTAAAAGAAGGAATAGTTTTTTCATAAAATCAGTTTACTTTCCAGACAATTAAGTAGACAAATTAAGTTGGTATTAGCCATGGGACTATGCCCAGGATTATTAAAACAAGAGCCAACACTAATAATAGTTTATTAAGTTTAATTTCAACCCTCTAATTCTTTCTTATTTGATTGTTTACTTAAGAAAGCGATAAGACATATCAGTATAAATATGGCAATCAATATAACAAAGACTGATATATATATCATTGACGATTCCATTCTAGCCTTTATCAACTTCTTCGATTTTTTTGATGTTTGAATTTGCTGAAATCATTTTTTCACCATCCCATCTTTGTCCACACCAACAGATACCTTCAGCATTTATTATACAAGTACCACTTCCACAACAACGTTTATCTTCCATAACGTATTTCCTTGGTAATTAATAACAAACATTATTGTCGCATATCATTAGAATCTCAGCCATAACCTAAGTACCACAGCTAACAGATATCATTGTTATAATAATTAATATGAATTTCATTAGCTATTCTAGATTGTTCCGACCCTCCCCTTAGGAGGGGGATGCTCTATCCCCTGATAACTACCCTAACCTATTGTTTTAGTTACACTTTAATCAATGGTTAATGTGTACTAATCAGTGTATTTTAGCTTGGAAATTTAGTCAAGTGGGATGTAATTATGCCCAAATTTGGAGTAGTTTTTTTTAAGAACTTTTTTTATTCAACCGTGATAAATGCTGAGAAGGGACCACTACCAAATGCGATCACATCATAAGTATTAGCAGATCCTTCATCACTCATATGCGTACTTGTTGCCTGATTAACCCCAAAACTAACAACAAATGAAGATGAAGTGCTTGTAACCTCGGCGGCGGTATTTAAAGTCTGCTTACCAAATATCCTATCAGCTGTTTTAACCGCATTAACAAGACGGTCATTTGAATCTGTTACTAAATAAGCCGTAAGATTTCCGCTTTCTACACTAACTGGACCATAGTTGTAAGTATCAGTATCAAAGTGATCAAGGATTTCTGTGTATGTTGCAGGGGCTGCATCTTCTTCATCGCCGCAATTTGCAAAAGTAGTTGGGTTTGCAGGAGTGCCGCTCCAATCAGAATTGTGTTCTGTACCACTCGTTGTCCAACAAAAGTTTCCACTTGTCGCCGTATTATACCTGTGCATGGTATTTGTAAATTGTTTAGTGACCGTAATACCAAAAGAATTGCCAAGAACCATATAGGCATGGGTATATATTCCATTTGTTGGTCGAGTAACATCTGTTAAAGTCAGTTCAGAGCCTGCCGCCAAATTGATCGTTTGACCAGATGGGCTATTAATAACAGTTGAGCATGTATCCACTGCATAAGCGCTACTTGTAGTTGGTGCAGTTGGTTCTGAGGTGCATAAACCCATCTCATAAATTGTCACCTGATACCCATCAGGGGCAAAGGCACAATCTCCAATGGCATTTTCATTACCTTGGTATGTAATCACGCCTGCCTCACTTTCAATAGCATTTTCTGAACTTAGGGACCCTTCACAGAATCCGTCAGCATAGCTACTAAAAGAAAACCCTAGGGATATTAGAAATAAAATAATGATACTGTTAAATTTCATTTAAACCCCTTTTGCCTTCGCAGTGAAACCGCTACCTACCTGCTTCACAATAATATTTTTACGTCTAACTTTTTCGTATCTTCTATCTTCCATGCTTTCTAACTTATATGCGGTATCGTTAAACCATTGAATTTGTTGTTTTGGTTTATTACTGAGTGCTTCGGTAATATTGTAAGAGGCTATGAAGTAATTGGAATCTTTATCATCATCTTTGAAGGTTCGACCTGCTTGAATCTCAAGTCCAGGTAAAATCGGGACATATGCTCTCAATTGTGCATCATTGCCCTTGGCATCCTTACCACCTTCAACCGCATCCCACTTATAACGTTTTACAAATACAGTCGCCCAGTTTATATAGGGAAGCGGTAAACCTGCTTCGATATCCCAACCATCGAGTGCACGTTCTTCTAGTCCATTTTTACCTGTCTTCCACTTAGTAGTCGCTTGATACATATTGGCGTTAATTTCACCGACGGTCGACCTGGCTTCTAAACCAACACTGTATCTTCCGTGGTCATAAGGGAACTCATGGTCATAAAAAGCATTTACACCGAGCATTAAGGTATTATCAAATTCCATACGACGGTAACCTAAACCGACATTCAATGTGGTTCGGTTGTCTGTATAGAATGCACTGACTTGGGTAAATAACGTATTCTCAATATCTTTTTGATCAGAGAGTGGTGCCACAACCAAGATCCCTGTTGTTGGTTTGGAACCTTCTTTTGTTTCGAAGCTTATCTCCACTGTGGGGAAATATTGCTCTAAAAAACTTTTTGTAAAGCCTACCCCTTGATCCGTTGCGGCTTCAATCACCTGACTCTGTACCCCTTCTAAATCACCTGCGGCTACCATTTTGGTGAGATCAATAAAGGCAGCGTGATCTTGATCATCTGTTGTTGATTCAGCTGCGTTAGATTTCCAGTCAGCAAAGACAGCTGTGGTAGCAAGAAAAAGCGGAGTTAGTAAGAGTAGTTTTGAATTTAAATTCTTCACAACTTTCATTATATATGTTTTTAGCGCTTTACTCTACGTTCATAAATAAAGAAAATGGGCCGCTACCTATTGCAAAAACTTGATACTCATTGGCTCGACCGGAGTCTTGAAACATCCATATAGTTGCCGCTTGATTGACATCAAAACTAATGGTAAATAAAGTTGATGAGGAATTCACTTCAACTGCCGTTGTAAAAGCTTGCATTCCAAAAACTCTATCCGCTGTGTTACTTCTATTCACCAGTAATTCATTAGCGTCAGTAATTAGGTCTAAAGATAATGTTCCATTTCCAACATCGAATGCCGCCATCGCAAAGGTAACCATATCACCATCAAATACGTCTAATTTTTCATAATAGGTTTCAGCTGAACCATCTGCCCCTCCGCATTGAACTAGGATGGATGGGTTTGACCAAGCACCAGAATTTTGTACAGAATTATCATTATTGCCGTCCAATGTCCAACAATAATTGCCACTCTCTCCATTTAGATAAGTGTGCATAGTATTTGTAAACTGCTTTTTTGCTTTGAAGCCAAAATTATTACTCATCAAAATGTAACCGTAATTATAGGTTCCATTCGGAGGTTTGCTAGTATCATTAAGCACTAGCTCTGAACCTGCTGCTATATTTACTACCTGTCCATTTGGGCTAACAATCACCTCTTCACAAGAACTTACATCGTATACTGTGGAAAAAGTTGGCCTTGTTGGTTCTTGCGTACACAATCCTATTTTGTAAATAGTAACTATATATTCGTCAGGCGCAAATGAACAATTAGCCATAGTCGGATTGCCTGTAAATGTTATAACGCCATTATCATCTTCACTTGCTCCAGTTGTATCACAATATCCTAAAGCACTAGCGTTGGTTATAAAACTTAACCCCATTAATATTATAAATATCTTAATAATTTTCTTCATTTTTAAATAACACTTAAAAAAATTTCCTATTTTTACATAA
>JAOMTQ010000009.1 GCA_028355955.1 Methylophilaceae bacterium
AGTTTTTTATCTTCTGGGGTTTCTTCCTTTTTTATTGGTCTGTCCACAAGCTCAACATATGCCATTGGTGCGTTATCACCTTTTCTAAAACCACATTTAAGAATTCTTAAATATCCACCAGCTCTTTTACTATATCTTGGTCCAAGATCACTAAATAATTTTCCCACAATATCTCTATCTCTTAAGCGACTGAAAGCTAATCTTTTATTATGAACGCTGGTCTCTTTGGCTAAAGTTATCATTGGTTCGGCATACTTCCTTAATTCCTTTGCTTTTGGGAGAGTAGTTCTAATTAGCTCATGTTTAAATAATGATACAACCATATTTTTAAACATAGCTTTTCTATGACTGCTGGTTCTATTTAACTTTCTATGTGCCTTACCATGTCGCATGTTATTACTCCAAAACCGTTTTTAATTTATACTTTTTCGACGCCTTCATCTGGCCAATTTTCCACCATCATACCAAGTGTCAAGCCTTTTGATGAAAGGATATCTTTAATTTCATTTAAGGATTTTCTTCCTAAATTTGGAGCTTTTAATAAATCACTTTCATTTCTTTGAACCAAGTCACCAATATAATAAATACTTTCAGCCTTAAGACAGTTTGCAGACCTAACGGTCAATTCCAAATCGTCAACAGGTCTTAACAAGACTGGGTCTATAACCGGAGCTTCTTTAACCTCTACCTCACTCAATTCACTTTCCAAATTAGCAAAAACAGATAATTGACCACGTAAGATAAATGCTGCGTCTCTTATCGCTTCTTCTGCATCAACAACTCCATTAGTCTCTACATCCAAAATAAGTTTATCTAAGTCTGTTCTTTGCTCAACACGAGCGCTCTCAACGAAGTAACTTACCTTATCTATAGGGCTAAAAGAGGCATCTATACCTATAAACCCTAATTCCGTACCTTTTTCTTGGCCTTTATTTCTAACTGGTACTGCCTGATAACCTCTTCCCATTTCAACTCGAGCTTCAATATCTAAATTTCCGCCCTTGTTTAAATTAGCGATAACAAGATCAGGATTTTTAATTTCAACATCATGCCCAATATCAAAGTCACCGGCAGTCACTTCTCCCTCTACATTTTTCTTGAGTGAGATAGTAGCACTTGTATTATTGTGAATTATTAGAGCAACTTTTTTTAAATTCAACAAAATATCCACTACATCTTCTTGTACGCCATCAATTGTAGAATATTCATGAACCACAGAATCAATTTTTACTTCAGTAATCGCATATCCTGGAATTGAAGATAAAAGAACTCTTCTAAGTGCGTTTCCTAATGTATGTCCAAAACCTCTTTCCATAGGTTCAAGAGTAACCTTAGCTCTGTTAGGTGATTTAATATCAACATCAACAATTTTCGGTTTTAAATATTCTGTTGGGCTTATTTCCATAGTTATCCTTATTTAAATTTTTAGGCTAGATTTTTTTATTTAGAGTAAAGCTCTACAACAAGCGACTCATTGATAGTAGAGGGTAAATCATCTCTCTCTGGTCTATTTTTGAATGTTCCAGTTAATTTTTTTACATCAACCTCAAGCCATTCTGGTAAACCTCTCTCATCAGCAGCATCTAATGCAGATTTAATTCTTAATTGGTCTTTAGATTTATCAGCAACACTAATACTGTCGCCAGGTTGAACCTGATAAGATGGGATATTAACCCTCTTTCCATTAACCAAAATACTATTATGTCTAACAATTTGTCTTGCCTCTGTTCGAGATCCACCTAGGCCCATTTTATAGGCAACATTATCAAGTCTAGATTCCAACATTTGTAGAAGATTTTCACCTGTAATGCCTTTCTTTCTATCAGCTTCAGCATAATAACTTCTAAACTGCTTTTCTAGTACGCCATATATTCTTCTTAATTTTTGTTTTTCTCTTAGTTGAACACCGTAATCAGAAAGTCTTGATGATCTTCTCTGCCCATGTTGGCCGGGAGGATAATTTCTTTTTTCAATTGCACATTTTTCAGTGAAGCACTTCTCAGCTTTTAGAAAAAGCTTCTCACCTTCTCTTCTACACTGACGACATTTAGGATCTAGATTTCTGGCCAAGTTATTCTCCTATAGCTCTTTAACGTTTAACATTTAATTAAATTCTTCTCTTTTTTGGAGGTCTACATCCGTTATGTGGCACTGGTGTAATATCTTGGATGCTTGTTATTTTTAATCCTACTGAATTAAGCGCCCTTACAGACGACTCTCTTCCAGGACCAGGCCCTTTAATTCTTACCTCAATATTTTTTACTCCATATTCTTGAGCAGCTTTTCCGGCAGCTTCTGCTGCAACTTGAGCGGCAAAAGGGGTACTTTTTCTTGACCCTTTGAAACCTGCACCACCAGAAGTAGCCCATGAAAGAGCATTACCTTGTCTGTCTGTAATTGTAATTATTGTATTGTTAAAAGATGCATGAACATGAGCTATACCCTCTGACACATTCTTTTTAACTTTCTTCTTTACACGAACGGTTTTGTCATCTGCCATAAATATTTTCCTTTATTTCCTAATTGCCCTTATTGGGCCTTTTCTTGTTCTTGCATTATTCTTTGTATTTTGCCCTCTTACTGGAAGCCCTCTTCTATGTCTTTGGCCTCTGTAACAACCCAAGTCCATCAGTCTTTTAATATTCATGGTTACTTCTCTTCGAAGGTCACCTTCCACTTCATATCCACCTATATAGTCTCTTAATTTCTCAAGATCCGCATCTGATAAATCTTTTATCTTTGTTGTAGCTGTAATACCAGTAGCATTACAAATTTTCTTAGCTGTAACTCTACCAATGCCATAAATAGCTGTTAATGCTATTTCGGTATGTTTATTATCAGATACATTTACTCCGGCAATACGGGCCATACAAAACTCCTAATATATAAAGGCTAAAGATTTATCAAAGCCCGAAATTATAACTATTTTTTTGTTATTTAACAATGTAAAAATTAACCTTGCCTTTGTTTGTGGCGTTGGTCTTTTGTACAAATCACCCTTACTACACCCTTTCGTCTTACGACTTTACAGTTAATACACATTGGCTTTACTGATGCTCTTACTTTCATAATATATGCCCTCTTAAAAACTAATTTACTTTGCTCTAAATGTAATTCTGCCTTTACTCAAGTCATATGGAGATATCTCTACAGTTACAGTATCTCCGGGCAAAATTCTTATATAATTCATTCTCATTTTTCCTGATATATAACCTAAAACAACATGATCATTCTCAAGCTTAACCTTGAAGGTCGCATTTGGAAGGTTTTCTAAAACCTCTCCTTCCATTTCTATAATATCTTCTTTAGCCATTAAAGCCTTCCACCTGAACCACCCTTAAAGTTTGCTTTCTTAAGTAACCCTTCATATTGGTAGGACATCATTTGTGATTGAACCTGAGTCATGAAGTCCATAGTAACCACAACAATAATAAGAAGTGATGTTCCACCAAAATAAAATGGTGTATTAAATTTCAATATTAATAATTCAGGAAGTAAACAAACCAAAGTTATATATATTGAGCCAATTAGAGTTAACCGCCCCATAATTGTATCTATATATTTTGCTGTTTGTTCGCCAGGCCTTATCCCGGGAACAAAAGCTCCACCTTTTTTCAAATTGTCTGCAGTCTCAGTAGGGTTGAATGTAATAGCTGTGTAAAAGTATGAGAAAAATATGATAGCAACAGCAAACATAATAATATAAATTGGTTGACCAGGTGAAATTGCAGCACTAATGTCTTTTAACCAGTAGAGGCTTTCTCCAGACCCAAACCATCCTGCAATGGTTGCAGGGAATAAAATTACACTAGATGCAAAAATTGCAGGTATAACACCTGCTTGGTTAATTTTAAGTGGTAAATGTGATGATTGGCCGCCATACATTTTATTTCCAACTTGCCTTTTGGCATAATTGATCGTTATTCTTCTCTGCCCTCTCTCCACAAATACAACGACTGCAGTAACTAAAACAACTGCAACAAGTAAGAAGAATACAAGAGGAATAGAAAAAGCACCTGTTCTTGTTAGTTCGAGTGTATTGCCTAATGCGCTTGGAAGTCCAGCCACGATGCCTGCAAAAATTATCATTGATATACCATTACCAATACCTCTTTCAGTAATTTGCTCTCCCAACCAAACTAAAAACATAGTTCCACTGACAAGGGTTATAACTGAGGTCAACCTAAAAGCTAAGCCAGGATCCAATACAAGTCCAGGTTGTGCTTCTAATGCAACCGTAATTCCAAGTGCCTGAAAAGCTGCTAAAACAACAGTTCCTTGGCGAGTATATTGCGTTATTATTCTCTGTCCTGCTTGTCCTTCTTTCTTTAACTCTTTTAATTTTTCTGACATAGATGTAAGTAATGTCATTATGATTGAGGCTGAGATATAAGGCATAATACCAAGTGCAAAAACAGTAAATCTACTTAATGCGCCTCCTGAAAACATATTAAACATTCCAAGAATGCCACCACTTTGTGAATCGAATAGTTTTTTTAGTTCAAAAGGGTCTATGCCTGGTACGGGAATATGTGATCCTAAACGAAAAATAATTAAAGCACCAAGCAAAAATAAGAGGCGACTTTTGAGTTCGCCCATTTTACTTAACTGCCCTAATGTAGAATTTTCAGCCAAAATTTACTTCGATTTTTTTGCCAATTTATCTTTAACTAATGCTTTCTTAGGCGTTTTTGGAGTGGTAGTTGAATCCTCCTCAACTTTTCCACCTGCATCTTTTACGGCTTTTAGGGCGCCTTTTGTAAGACCAATACCTTGTATTGTTAATTTTTTAGTAACTTCCCCTGAAAGAAAAATCTTAGCATTTAAGGATATATTTGGTATCAAGTTTGCTGCTTTTAAGGATAGTAAATCAACAATACCATTTTCTAGTTTATTTAATTCACTTGTTCTTACCTTAGCATTGTAAGGCTTAGACATAGATTTAAAACCTCTTTTTGGAAGTCTTCTTTGAATAGGCATTTGTCCCCCTTCAAAGCCGACCTTATGAAAACCACCTGCTCTTGATTTTTGGCCTTTATGCCCACGTCCCGCAGTCTTTCCAAAGCCTGATCCAATTCCACGACCAACTCGCCTGACTTCTTTCTTAGAGCCATCTGAAGGCTTAATAGTATTTAATCTCATGCTGAAACCTCTTCTACCTTAAGTAAGTAATTTACTGCGTTTATCATCCCTCTTATTGCAGGGGTATCTTCTAACTCAACACTATGACGCATTCTTCTTAATCCAAGACCTTTTACTGTTGCCTTGTGTGCAACAGATTTATGAATAGGACTTTTGATAAGGGTCACTTTAATTTTTTTTCCTTTAGCCATAACTAACCTCTAATCTCTTCTATTGTTTTACCTCTTTTTGCAGCTATATCTGCTGGCGTATTCATAGATGACAATCCGTTCAATGTTGCTCTAACTACATTATAGGGGTTTGCTGATCCTATACATTTCGCCAAAATATCTGTTATTCCCATTACCTCAAAAATTGCTCTCATTGCGCCACCAGCGATAATTCCTGTTCCTTGAGATGCAGGTAGAATTGTTACTTTTGCAGCTCCATGCCTTCCTGTTACAGAGTGATACAAAGTACCATTGTTTAGCTTAACTTTAATCATGCCTCGTTTAGCTTCTTCCATCGCTTTTTGAACGGCAAGTGGCACTTCTCTTGCTTTTCCTTTGCCCATACCAACGGCGCCATCACCGTCACCAACAACACTCAATGCAGCGAAACTCATGATACGACCACCTTTAACAACTTTAGTCACTCGATTCACATTTATCATTTTTTCTCTTAGGCCGTCAGTTTGGCCTTTATCTTGATTGCTCATATTATTATTTTTATTTTGTGCCATTTTTTGTACCGTTCCTAAGTTTTAAAATGTTAAACCATTTTCCCTTGCAGAGTCAGCCAAAGCTTTAACTCGGCCATGATACCTATAGCCTGATCTATCAAAAGCAACAACCTTCACACCTGCCTTAATTGCCTTATCAGCTATTCTCTTTCCTATTTCTATTGCAGCATTTGTATCACTTGTATTCTTTAATTTTTTCTTCACATCGGCCTCTATAGTCGAAGCACAAGCAATAATTTTATTTGTTTTACCATCAATAACTTGTGCATAAATATTAGTATTGGACCTATGGATTGATAACCGAGTTTTACCTAAGTAAGCCATATTTGCTCTAGATTTTGTTGCTCTTCTTATTCTTGCATTATTTTTTGTCATCATCTATCCCTTATGCTTTTTTAGCTTCTTTCATTACAACATGCTCATCAACGTAACGAACGCCTTTCCCCTTATAAGGCTCCGGTGGTCTATAAGCTCTAATTTCTGCAGCTACTTGACCAACCACTTGTTTGTCTGAGCTTTTTAAAATAATCTCCGTTTGCGAAGGGGTTTGAGCAGAAACACCTTCAGGTAATGCGTGTGTTATTGAATGCGAAAAACCAAGCTCGAGATTTATCTTGTTTCCTTGTGCTTGCGCTTTGTAACCAACCCCTATTAGTTGAAGTTTTTTTTCAAACCCCACTGAAACACCTAGCACCATATTTTGGACTAAAGCGCGAATTGTGCCTGACATCGCTATGGAATGTTTCGTTGATTCTTTCGCAGAGAACAATAATGTATTTTCTTCTTTTTTAATCTCTACTTGACCTTTAAGGTCCTGACTCATTTCACCCAATGGGCCTTTAATTGAAACGTTATCCTCTGTTAAAGTAACTTCTACTTTTTCAGGAACAACAATCGGGTTATTTGCAACTCTAGACATATTTTCTCCCTATTCAACGTAGCAAAGAACTTCACCACCTACGCCCTCAGCCCTTGCTTTAATATCTGTCATTACACCCTTGGAAGTTGTTATAATTGCTACTCCAAGCCCATTCATTACTTTAGGTAAATCATTACTTGATTTGTATAATCTCAAGCTTGGTTTACTTGCTCTCTGAATATTTTCTATCACAGGCTCACCTGCGTAATACTTTAATTCAATATTCAGTAGGGGCTTACCATTGTTCTCATCGATACTAAACCCTTCAATATAACCCTCATCTTTAAGTACGTTTGCAATTGCTTTTTTTACCTTAGAAGCAGGTAAAGAAACGTTAACCTTGCTTCTCATTTGGCCATTTCTTATACGGGTTAACATATCTGATATCGGATCTTGCATGCTCATATTTTTTCCCCTTTTACCAACTGGCCTTAACAACACCTGGTACTTCACCAGCCATCATAAGATCTCTAAGTTTGCCTCGTGCAAGACCAAACTTTTTATAAACACCTCTTGGGCGACCCGTTAAAGCACATCTTGTTCTTAATCGCACTGGGCTAGAATTTCTTGGAAGAGCTTGAAGCTTTTGTCTTGCTTCAATTTTTTGTTCTCTCGAAGCAGAAGAATCATTTATAACTTCGTTTAATGCCAAACGTTTTGCTTTAAATTTCTCAACCATTTTTAAACGTTTAGTTTCTCTTTCAGTCATGCATAATTTAGCCATAATTTAACTTAACTCCTAAATGGAAAGCTAAAAGCAGATAAAAGAGCTTTCGCCTCTTCATCTGTTTTTGCAGTTGTTGTAATTGTGATATTCATCCCTCTCAGAGAATCAATTTTGTCATACTGAATTTCGGGAAAAATTATTTGTTCCTTTATACCCATATTATAATTACCTCTCCCATCAAAAGACTTCGGTGAGAGACCTCTAAAATCACGTTCTCTTGGAATTGCAATTGAAATTAAACGATCTAAGAACGTATACATATTAGATTTTCTCAGAGTTACTTTGCATCCAACAGGATAATTATCTCTAATCTTAAACCCAGCAATTGATTTTTTTGAAAGAGTAACAATAGGCTTTTGGCCTGCAATTTTTTCCATATCACCAACTGCGTTTTCCATAACTTTCTTATCAGCAACTGCTTCACCAACTCCCATATTTAATGTGATTTTTTCAATTCTAGGGACTTCCATTATAGATTTATACTTAAATTGATCTGTTAAATCCTTAACAACGGTCCCAACATAAAATTCTTTCAATCTGGCCATAATTTTTTCCTAAACGTCTATTGCTTCTTGTGTAGATTTATAGATGCGAATTTTTTTCCCATCCTTTAATTCTTTAAAATTTACCTTGTCTGTCTTATTCGACTTCGTATTAAAAATAGCAATGTTTGATATATTGACTGGCATCTCTTTACTTACCAAACCACCTTGGTCTCCTTTAGCAGGATTTGGTTTTGTATGTTTTTTTACCATATTTAAACCTTCAACAACTACACGATTATTTTTTAAGATATTGAGAACAATCCCCTGTTTTCCTTTATCTTTTCCTGTATTTAGAATTACTTTGTCACCTTTACGTATTTTATTCACTTTATAAACTCCTAAATAACTTCTGGGGCTAATGACACAATTTTCATAAACTTTTCAGTTCTCAGTTCGCGAGTCACCGGACCAAAAATACGAGTTCCGATTGGTTCTAATTTTGCATTTAACAATACAGCAGCATTTCCATCAAATTTAATTAACGACCCATCTGTTCTTCTTACTCCACTAGCTGTTCTTACAACAACAGCTGAATAAACTTCACCTTTTTTTACACGGCCTCTAGGCGCTGCATCTTTTATGGCTACTTTTATAATATCGCCTATACCGGCATATCTTCTCTTTGAGCCGCCCAATACTTTAATGCACATTACTGAGCGTGCACCTGTATTATCGGCAACATCTAATCTAGATTGTGTTTGTATCATTTATATTCTCCAACTTAATCCGTTTAACCAATCCAGCCTTATAAAAATTTATTAGGCCAAAGCCACGGTCAGTATTGGGGCGTTAGCTTGTAATATTTATCTGAACGCCAAAAAGAGCAAAATTATAAGTTATTGCTACTAATTTCTCAAGTAAAACATTAATTTACTTAATTCTCTTGAACTGCTTTTGAAACTACTTTTGTTACAACCCAAGATTTATTTTTTGAGACGGGCTTACCTTCAGTAATTTCAACTAAATCCCCCTCATTAATTTCATTTTTTTCATCATGCGCATGTACCTTTGTTGATAACTTAATAATCTTGCCAACAACAGGATGTTTGACTAGCCTTGGAACTCTTACTGTAACAGTTTTATCCATTTTGTTGCTTTCTACTTTACCAACGAGCGTTCTTATTATCTTTTTTGTCTCAGCCATAATAATTAACTATCCCCTTTTTCTGCAAGAACTGTCATTACTCTTGCAATATCTTTTCTTATTTTTCCTAATTGATCATTCTGGTTCGATTGTTGGGTTGATATTTGCATTCTAGTAGAGAACTGAACCTTCCTAAGTTCAATCAATTCTTTGTTAAGGTCCTCTTTATTCTTCTTTCTCAAATCTAAAGCTTTCATTATTTTCTCCTTAACCACCGATGTGTCTAGATGCAAATGTTGTTAACAAAGGAAGTTTTGCCGCAGCTAACCTAAATGCTTCTTTGGCTGTAGCTTCATCGACACCATCCATTTCGTATAACATTTTTCCTGGCTGTATTTCTGCTACAAAATACTCAACACTACCTTTACCTTTACCCATCCTTACCTCTGCTGGTTTTTTAGTAATAGGTTTATCGGGAAAGATTCTTATCCAAATTCTACCACCCCTTTTAATATGTCTAGTCATCACCCTTCTTGCAGCCTCAATTTGTCTCGCAGTAATTCTTCCTCGACCAGTAGCTTTGAGTCCAAAGTCACCAAAACTCACCTTATTTCCTGTTAAAGCAAGACCTCTATTTCTTCCTTTATGCTGTTTTCTATATTTTTGTCTAGTAGGCTGTAACATTTTTATTTCTCATCTTTTTTTGGTTTAGTGGGATCTACTTCTACTTCATCTTTCTTCTTTACTGAAACTTTAGGCTTTTTAATCTCTTCTGTAGGTTTAGTTTTTTTTACTGCAGCTTTGATTGTTTTTTTTGGTTTAGGTTTTTCAAGTGCTTCCATTTTTTCAACTTGAGATTCTGTAGCGGTTTTCGGTAATGTTGGGTCCTCAAAAATCTCACCCTTAAATATCCAAACTTTTACCCCAATAATTCCATATTGTGTTTGTGCTCTGGCTGTACCGTAATCTACATCAGCCCTTAGAGTGTGAAGTGGAACCCTTCCCTCTCGATACCATTCAGATCTAGCAATTTCTATGCCATTGAGTCTGCCAGAACTCATTATTTTTATTCCTTGAGCACCCAATCTCATAGCATTTTGCATCGCTCTTTTCATTGCACGCCTAAACATCACTCTTTTTTCAAGTTGTTGGGCAATGCTTTGTGCAACTAACGTTGCATCAATCTCTGGTTTTCTGACCTCTTCGATATTTAATTGAACAGGAATACCCATTAAGTCTTGTATGCTTGATCTTAAAGATTCAATATCCTCACCCTTTTTACCTATTACAATACCTGGTCTAGCTGAAAAAATAGTGATTTTGGCATTCTTAGCAGGCCTTTCAATTAAAATTCTACTTACTGCAGCATTCACCAGTTTCTTATTAAGAAATTCTCTCACCTTTATGTCATTATTTAAAAGAACGGCAAAGTTTTTACTATTTGAATACCATCGCGAAGACCAATTTTTATTAGTAGCTAAACGAAAACCAGTTGGATTTATTTTTTGTCCCATAATTCTCTCTTTTAATTGCCCACAGTCACTGTAATATGACTGGTCGGTTTAATAATTCTTTTACCGCGCCCCTTAGCTCCAGCACGCTGTCTTTTTAAAACTGTTCCTTTATCCACATAAATGGTTTTAATTGCCAACTCATCAATATCAGCACCATTATTATTTTCTGCATTCGCTATAGCAGATTCGACAACCTTTTTAACAATTTCAGCCCCTTTCTTTGGACTGAAGGTTAATATGTCAAGCGCCTTATCCACTTTTTTTCCTCTAATAGAGTCAACAACCAACCTCGCTTTTTGAGGAGATATTCTTACACCTTTAAGTACTGCAGAAACTTCAATAGCCATTTTATTATTCCTTCGTTTTTTTATCGCCAGTATGGCCTCTAAACGTCCTTGTACCAGCAAACTCTCCAAGTTTATGTCCAATCATGTTTTCAACAATTAGGACAGGTGTATGCTGCCTGCCGTTATGAATTGCAATGGTAAGGCCAATAAAGTTAGGGAGTATAGTGGATCTCCTTGACCAAGTTTTAATTGGTTTACGATCTCTAGTTTCAGATGCAACCTCAACCTTTTTTGCTAAATGAGCATCTACAAATGGCCCTTTTTTTATTGATCTAGACATATTATTTATTTACCTTTTATTTGACGGTCTACGACTTATTCTCATATTATCCGTACGTTTATTGTTTCTTGTTCGAAAGCCTTTTGCAGGAGTACCCCATGGGCTCACTGGATGTCGACCGCCTGATGATTTTCCTTCACCACCACCATGTGGATGGTCTACTGGGTTCATCACAACGCCCCTAACCGTAGGACGAATTCCTCTCCATCTGTTTGCACCCGCTTTACCAATTGATCTTAGGGAATGTTCTTCATTTCCGACCGAACCTATTGTAGCTCTGCAATCAACATGTACCTTTCTTACTTCTCCTGACCTTAGTCTGAGCTGTGCGTAAATTCCTTCTCTGGCAAGCAGCTGAATCGATGTACCTGCTGACCGAGCAATTTGCGCTCCTTTGCCAGGTTTCAATTCAATACAGTGCACTGTACTTCCAACAGGAATATTTTTTAAAGGTAATGAATTTCCAACTTTAAAGGGAGCCTCATTACCACTTAACAGTTCCTCACCAACAGAAATTCCCTTAGGCGCAATAATATATTTTCTTTCTCCGTCTGCGTAGCATAAAAGTGCTATGTGGGATGATCGGTTTGGATCATATTCAACTGTTTCAACTTTAGCTGGGATACCATCTTTATTTCTTTTAAAATCAATTAGTCGAACAAATTGCTTATGTCCACCACCTTGATGTCTTACAGTGATCCTGCCAGAACTATTTCTACCGGAACCTCTTATTTTTTTTTGTAATAACGGACTATAAGGTTTGCCCTTATGTAGCCCAGGTGTCACTACTTTTTCTAACCCTCTTCTTCCTGGTGACGTCGCTTTTACTTTAATTATAGCCATTTTATATTCCCTATATCCTTATTCACCAGTGAAATTAATTTCTTGTCCAGTTTTAATACTTATGTAAGCTTTTTTCCAATCATTTCTTTTGCCCATCAATTTCCCAGCTCTTTTTGTTTTGCCATTCATATTTAAAATATTGACTGCTGTAACTTCAACTTTAAACATAAGTTCAATCGCCTCTTTAACCTCTTTTTTCGTTGCATCTTTTTTTACTTTAAATGCAATTTGGTTGTGTTTATCAGCAATCATAGTTGCCTTTTCAGTAACCTGGGGTGCTAAAACAGCTTGTAATGATTTATTCACGCTCATGCGAACATCCCTTCTAATTTTTTAATTGCGGCTGATGTTGCTATAACTTTTTGGAAATGCACTAAGCTAACTGGGTCAGCATGTTGTGCTTCAACAACAAGCACATGTGGAATATTTCTTGATGAAAGATATAAGTTTTCATTGAATTCATCGATTAAAATCAATACATTATTTTTTACACCCAAAGTATTAATTTTCTCTAGAAACTTTTTAGTTTTTGGAGTTTCAACATCAAACTTCTCAACCACCGTCAATCTCTCTTGTCTGACAATTTCAGATAAAATAGATCTCATACCTGCACGGTAAGCCTTTTTATTAAGCTTTTGAGTAAAATTTTCATCAGGTCTATTTGGGAATGCTCGACCTCCGCCACGCCAAATTGGGCTTGATGTCATTCCAGCACGAGCTCTACCTGTTCCTTTTTGTGCCCATGGTCTTTTAGTTGTATGACGAACTTCAGCACGAGTTTTTTGTGATCTAGTACCTGTTCTTCCATTGTTCATGTAGGAAGTTACTAATTGATGAATTAAACTTTCATTAAAATCTTTAGCAAACGCGTTGTCAGAGGCGCTAACAGTTTTTTTTGTTTCTTTTCCTTTGCTGTCGATTAATTTTAATTCCATTATTTACCTGCCTTTACTTTAATAGCTGGTTTGATTTCGATATCAGAACCTTTTGATCCAGGAATTGCACCTTTGATTAAAATTAGGTTTCTTTTAGAATCAATACGAACTACCTCAAGATTTTGTGTTGTTCTTTTTTTTGAGCCTAGTTGTCCAGACATTTTTTTTCCAGGAAAAACTCTACCTGGATCTTGACAATGCCCAGTTGATCCTAATGAATTATGTGAAACCGAAACGCCGTGGGTTGCTCTTTGTGATCTGAAATGATGTCTTTTTTGCGCACCCGAAAAACCCTTGCCAACAGTAACTCCCGTTACATCAACTTTTTGACCTTTTTCAAAAGTATCCACAGAAAAAATTGAGTCAATTGAGTAGGTTGATAGATCATCAGATGATTTGAGTTTGAATTCTCTAAGACCAACGCCTGCCTCTTTAGCAGCTTTAGCATAATGACCAGTAGCTGCCTTATTTAACTTAGATGGCTTTACACTGCCAAATGCAACTTGAACTCCATAGTAGCCGTCAGTTTCATTAGTTTTAATTTGAGTCACTCTATTTGGAACAACTTCTAATACTGTTACAGGAATTGATATCCCATCATCAGTAAACACGCGAGTCATTCCGACCTTGCGACCTACAAGCCCTAAGCTCATGATCATTTCCTTATAATTATTATTTTACAAACTAATTACAATTGATTAGCTTGTCTTAAAAAGAGCGCTATTATAACTAACGCTTATTAATTTTACAACTTTATTTCTACATCAACTCCAGCTGGAAGATCTAATTTCATTAAAGCATCTACAGTCTTATCCGTTGGCTCAAGAATATCCATTAGACGTTGATGTGTTCTTATCTCAAATTGATCCATTGCTTTCTTATTGACATGAGGTGATCGTAACAAATCAAAGCGTTCTTTCCTGGTAGGAAGTGGAATTGGGCCTTTTACCAAGGCTCCCGTTCTTTTTGCTGTGTCAACAATTTCTTGTGCAGATTGATCTATTAATTTGTAATCAAAAGCCTTTAAGCGAATACGTATTTTTTGTGAAGCCATTTTAATTTTCCTTTTAAGAGCGAATGTCCATTTCAGAACACTTTTTTTTAATTTATCTTATTCAATAACTTTTACTACAACACCTGAGCCAACTGTTCGGCCACCTTCACGAATCGCAAATCTTAAACCTTCTTCCATCGCGATTGGTGCAATCAATGTTGCTGTAATTGATACATTGTCTCCTGGCATTACCATTTCAGTTCCTTCTGGTAACTCTACTGCACCCGTTACATCTGTTGTTCTAAAGTAGAATTGTGGACGATACCCATTAAAGAATGGTGTATGACGACCGCCTTCTTCTTTACTTAAGCTGTATATCTCAGCAGTAAATTTAGTATGTGGCTTAATTGAACCTGGCTTACAAAGTACTTGGCCACGTTCTACATCTTCTCGTGCTGTACCTCTTAATAGAACACCGACGTTATCTCCCGCTTGACCTTGGTCTAATAACTTACGGAACATCTCAACGCCTGTACATGTTGTTTTTACTGTATCTTTAAGACCCACAATTTCAATTTCTTCGTTTACTTTAACAACGCCTCGTTCTACTCGGCCTGTTACCACAGTTCCACGTCCAGAGATTGAGAACACATCCTCAACTGGCATTAAGAAATCACCATCGATTGCACGTTTTGGTTCTGGGATGTAACTATCAAGCGCATCAGCCAATTTTAAAATCGCTGGTTCACCAATATCTGATTGATCACCTTCAAGTGCTTTAAGAGCTGACCCCATCACGATAGGAATGTCATCACCTGGGAAATCATATTTACTTAGCAATTCACGCACTTCCATTTCAACAAGTTCAAGTAGCTCTTTATCATCTACCATATCTGCTTTATTTAGGAATACAACGATATGTGGAACACCCACTTGTCTTGATAAGAGGATATGTTCACGCGTCTGAGGCATTGGACCATCAGCTGCTGAACATACAAGGATTGCGCCGTCCATTTGGGCAGCACCTGTAATCATATTTTTCACATAATCCGCATGGCCTGGACAGTCTACGTGAGCATAGTGACGTTTTTCTGTTTCATATTCAACGTGAGATGTATTAATTGTTATGCCACGCGCTTTTTCTTCTGGCGCTGAATCAATCTCTGCAAAATCTTTTTTGTCTCCACCAAATTTTTTGGTCAGTACAGTCGATATTGCTGCTGTTAATGTAGTTTTACCATGATCCACGTGGCCAATTGTGCCAACGTTGACATGGGGTTTGTTACGCTCAAATTTATCCTTAGCCATAATCTCTTATCCTTATAAAACAGTTTTTTAAATTCTAATTTTTATTAATTACCGCTTCGGCAATATTTCTTGGTGCTTCTGAATAATGTTTAAATTCCATTGAGTAGGTTGCCCTTCCCTGAGATAGTGATCTCACGGTAGTAGAATACCCAAACATCTCTGCAAGCGGTACTTCACATCTGATCACTTTTCCAGTTGCATTATCTTCCATACCTTGAACAATCCCTCTTCTAGAAGACAAATCACCCATTACATCACCCATATATTCTTCGGGAGTTTCAACTTCAACTGCCATCATTGGTTCAAGTAAAACAGGGTCGGCTTTTTTACATCCATCCTTAAATGCAAAAGAAGCTGCCATTTTAAACGCATTTTCGTTTGAGTCAACGTCATGGTATGAGCCATCATATAAAGTAACCTTTACATCCTCAATAGGATATCCAGCAAGTACTCCCGCTGTAATAGTTTCTTTAAGGCCTTTGTTTACAGCAGGTATAAATTCTCTCGGCACAGCACCGCCTTTAATAGAATCAACAAATTCAAAACCTTTTCCAGTTTCATTCGGCTCAATTTTTAACCATACATGACCATACTGCCCTTTACCGCCAGATTGTTTAACAAATTTACCTTCTTGTTCTACCGATTTTTTGATCGCTTCACGGTAAGCCACCTGGGGTGATCCGATATTAGCTTCAACTGAAAACTCTCGCTTCATCCTATCAACTAAGATTTCGAGGTGTAACTCTCCCATCCCAGAAATAATTGTTTGATTAGTTTCTTCATCAGTTTTAACTCGAAATGATGGATCTTCCTGAGCAAGTCTTCCTAGGGCAATCCCCATTTTTTCTTGGTCAGCTTTAGTTTTTGGTTCAACTGCAACATGAATAACAGGCTCTGGAAAAACCATGCGCTCCAGAATCACTGCATTTTTTTCCGTACATAAAGTATCACCTGTAGTTACATCTTTTAAGCCTACTGCAGCAGCTATATCACCAGCATAGATTTCTTTTATTTCTTCACGGTTATTTGCATGCATTTGCAAAATTCTACCAATTCTCTCTTTCTTGCCTTTGATAGGATTATAAATTGTATCTCCAGCCTTAATTACACCTGAGTAAGCTCGGAAAAATATTAACTGCCCAACAAATGGATCTGTCATTATCTTAAATGCAAGTGCAGAAAAGGGTTCATCATCTTTTGCATGTCTTACAATAGGCTTATCAGATTCATCAACTCCCGGTATTGGAGGAACATCGGCAGGCGCGGGCATTAATTCAATCACCGCATCAAGCATAGCCTGAACACCTTTATTTTTAAAAGCAGAGCCGCATAACATTGGTACAATTTCATTTGAAATTGTTCTAATTCTTAGCCCTTGTTTAATTTCTTCTTCTGATAACTCGCCAGTTTCTAGGTATTTATTCATTAAGTCTTCGTTTGCTTCTGCAGCAGTTTCAACCATATTGTCATGCCACTTTTGACAAACATCTTTTAGATCATCTGGAATATCTGCATATTCAAACTTTATACCAAAATTTTCCTCTTCCCATAAGATTGCTTTCATTTTTACAAGGTCAACAACTCCTGTAAAAGTCTCAGCCGCCCCGATTGGCACTTGGATAGGAATCGGGTTAGCTTTAAGTCTAGATTTCATTTGGTCATAACATTTGAAGAAATCAGCGCCCGCTCTATCCATCTTGTTTACAAAAGCCATTCTAGGCACTTTATATTTATTTGCTTGTCTCCAAACAGTTTCAGATTGGGGTTGGACTCCACCTACCGCGCAATAAACCATGCAAGCACCATCGAGAACTCTCATCGACCTTTCTACTTCAATTGTGAAATCAACGTGTCCTGGGGTATCAATAATATTAATTCGGTGTTGATCAAACTGGTTTGCCATTCCACTCCAAAAGCAAGTGGTTGCTGCAGATGTAATTGTAATACCTCTTTCTTGTTCTTGCTCCATCCAGTCCATTGTAGCAGCGCCATCATGTACCTCACCAATCTTATGATTGACACCTGTGTAAAGCAAAATACGTTCAGTTGTAGTTGTTTTACCTGCGTCAATATGAGCACTAATACCTATGTTTCTATATCGATTTATTTCAGTTTTACGAGCCACTTTATTCTATTACCTTATCTAATTAGTTAAAAATCTAAAATCTGAAGTGTGAAAAAGCTTTATTCGCCTCAGCCATTCGGTGCACTTCATCTCTTTTCTTCATTGCAGCACCTTTATTTTCTGAAGCCTCTAAAATTTCTGCGGCGAGCCTTAAACCCATTGATTTTTCACCTCTGTTTCGAGCTGCGTCACGTAGCCAACGCATTGCCAAAGCTGACCTTCTAGATGGCCTTACTTCTACCGGTACTTGATAATTAGCTCCACCAACACGCCTACTTTTTACTTCTACAACCGGTCGGATATTTTCTAATGCTAATGAAAAAGTTTCTAGTGGGTCTTTACCACTTTTTGTTTTTATTTGGTCAAAAGCACCATAAATTATTCTTTCAGCCACAGATTTCTTTCCACTACTCATGATTACGTTAACGAATTTGGAAACTTCTTGACTCGAAAACTTAGGGTCATTAAGTATGATTCTTTTTGGGACTTCTCTTCTTCTAGGCATATTTTTTAATCTCTTATTAAATTAAGTTGCTTTGGGACGTTTAGCACCATATTTTGATCTAGCTTGTTTTCTATCATTTACTCCTGCAGTATCCAAACTTCCTCTAACCATATGATAACGAACACCAGGCAAATCTTTCACTCTCCCACCTCTTAATAAGACAACAGAGTGCTCTTGTAAATTATGGCCTTCACCGCCAATATAACTAATTACTTCATAACCAGTTGTTAGCTTTACCTTTGCAACCTTTCTTAAAGCAGAGTTAGGTTTTTTTGGTGTTGTTGTATAAACCCGAGTACAAACACCTCTTTTTTGCGGAGAAGCGTTTAATGCTGGTACTTTACTCTTTTCAATAACTCTCTTTCGAGGTTTACGGATTAATTGGTTAATTGTAGGCATCTAATTTCCTTAATATATGTAATTACTTATGTTTTAAAATTGATAAAAAGACGAGAATTGTATTTTGCTTCTAACATAATGTCAATTTAAATTGATAATTACTTAGCATCATCAACCTTTTCTTCAGTTTTATTTTCTTCATTAACTTTCAATATAGTATCAACAACTTTTTCATCACCACTTGTTTCAAATGCAGCCTCAGCTTCCACTAGTGCAGCTGACTTCTCATCTGGCTCTTTAGAAGCATTTTTACTTGCTTCAAGTTTTGCCTTCCTATTCAAATGATGGGCCATACCAGAACCAGCCGGAATTAACCTTCCAACAATCACATTTTCTTTCAACCCTCTCAGCTCATCTCGTTTACCAAGAATAGCTGCCTCAGTTATAACCCTTGTAGTTTCTTGGAATGAAGCTGCAGAAATAAATGAATCAGTTGCTAAAGAAGCTTTCGTAATCCCTTTCAGGACGTACTCAAAATCTGCCGGTTTTTTCTTTTCAGCAATTACTTCTTCATTCACATTTAATAGCTCAGCTCTTTCGACTTCTTCTCCTGGTATAAAATGTGTATCCCCTTTTTTGGTGATCCTTACTCTTCTTAACATTTGCCTAACAATCACTTCGATATGTTTATCATTGATTAAAACACCTTGAAGCTTATAAACTTCTTGGACTTCATCAATAATATATCTCGCTAATGCTTCAGGGCCTCTTAACTCTAAAATATCTGCTGGATCCTCCGGTCCATCGACAATCACTTCGCCTTTGTTTACAATCTGACCGTCGTGAGCAGTAACGTGCTTATCTTTAGGTATTAAAAATTCTTTTGCTTCCCCATCTTCAGCAGTTATTACCAGTCTTTGTTTACCTTTAGTGTCCTTACCAAAGGAGACCGTTCCAGTCATTTCAGCTAGCACACCAGCATCTTTAGGTGAGCGGGCTTCAAATAATTCAGCTACCCTTGGGAGGCCACCCGTAATATCTCTTGTTTTTGATGCCTCTTGAGGAATTCTTGCTAATACATCTCCTACAGCAACATCTTGATTGTCATTTACAGTAATAATATAACCTTTTTGGAAGGTAACATTTACTGGGCTGTCTGAGTTTACTATCTTAACCTCTTCATTTTTTTCATTCATTAATTTTATTTGAGGTCTAGTACCCTTAGATGAACCAACTTTTTGTTTCGCATCTATTACTTCTAGGGTTGATAATCCTGTGACATCATCTATTTTTTTCTCTACAGTAACGCCCTCCTCAACATTTTCAAATTTAACCTGTCCTGCATATTCAGATATTATTGGTCTTGTATGAGGGTCCCACTCTGCCAAAATACCTCCAGCTTCTACTTTATCCCCATCGGAACCTAGAAGAGTTGCGCCGTAAGGAATCTTATGGCTCTCTTTTTCTCTGCCGTTTTCATCCTCAATGAGAAATTCACTATTCCTTGAAATAATTACTTTCTCAGATTTGGCATTGGTAACATAACGCATTGTTGCGGTGAATCTTAACGTACCTGATGATTTTATTTCAATCTTATTTGCAGAAGCAGCTCTGGATGCAGCTCCGCCTATGTGAAAAGTTCTCATTGTCAACTGTGTACCAGGTTCACCAATTGACTGAGCTGCTATAACACCAACTGCCTCACCTTGATTTATTAACGAACCTCTTCCCAAATCTCGCCCATAACAGGTAGCACAGATACCGTAACGGGTATTACATGTTAGCGCTGTCCTTACTTTTACCTCATCAATACCTAATTTTTCAATCTGATCAACTTCGCCCTCCGATAAGAGAGTACCTGCAGCAAATAAAACTTCTTGCGTCTCTGGGTTTAAAATATCTACTGCTGCTGCCCTTCCTAAAATTCTATCTTTAAGTGGCTCAACAATTTCACCACCTTTAACCAGTGCTTTTGTAAGAAGTCCATCCTCAGTTCCACAATCATGTTCTGTTACAACTAAGTCTTGGGTAACATCAACTAATCTTCTTGTAAGGTAGCCTGAATTAGCTGTTTTTAAAGCAGTATCTGCAAGTCCCTTTCTAGCTCCATGAGTTGAAATAAAATATTGAAGCACATTTAATCCATCCCTAAAGTTAGTTTTAATAGGTGTTTCAATAATTGAACCATCTGGTCTTGCCATTAAACCCCTCATTCCAGCAAGTTGTCGTACTTGTGCAGCTGAACCCCTTGCACCTGAATCAGCCATCATATAAATAGCATTAAAAGATTCTTGATTAATTTGATTTCCTTTATCATCCTTTAATATTTTTCCTGATAAATCCTTAACGGGCTCCTCTTTAATCTTCCTCATCATTGCATCGGCAATTGTATCTCCCGTACGTGACCATATATCAACAACCTTGTTGTATTTCTCACCTTGCGTTAATAAACCTGAGGAGTATTGTTCTTGAATCTCATGCACCTCAGAATCAGCCTGTTCAATAAGTTTTACTTTTTCCTCTGGAACTAACATATCGTGAACACTAATTGACATGCCAGCTTTTGTAGCAAATTCAAAACCTTTATTTTTAAGGTTATCAGAAAGTATCACAGTATCTCTGATACCAATTTTTCTAAATGCAACATTGATCAATCTAGAAATTTCTTTCTTATTTAGAGTTTTATTTAATAGATCAAAAGAAAGCCCTTCAGGAAGTATTTCAGATAATAACGCCCTACCGCATGTGGTTTCGTATCGTTTTATTTTTGCAGTTTTACTATTATCAAAGTTTATTTCACTCTCATTAATGCGAACTGTTACTTTTGCATGAAGATCAACAAATCCTTGATCATAAGCTTTTCTTAATTCGTCTATATCTGCAAATTTCATACCCTCACCTTTAGCAGCAATTCTTTCTCTAGTCATATAATAAAGACCTAGAACAATATCTTGTGATGGCACAATAATTGGTTCACCATTAGCTGGAGAAAGTACATTGTTTGAAGCCAACATTAGTGTTCTCGCCTCCATTTGAGCTTCAAGTGATAATGGAACGTGAACGGCCATTTGATCACCATCAAAGTCAGCATTAAAAGCTGCGCAAACTAAAGGATGAAGCTGAATTGCCTTACCTTCAATCAATACTGGCTCAAAAGCTTGTATTCCAAGTCTATGAAGCGTTGGCGCTCTGTTAAGAAGAACTGGGTGCTCACGAATTACATTTTCAAGGATATCCCAAACCTCTGGACCCTCTGCTTCAACAATTTTCTTTGCATTTTTAATTGTTGTTGCTAAGCCTTGTAATTCTAATTTATTAAATATAAAAGGTTTGAATAACTCAAGGGCCATCTTTTTTGGAAGGCCGCATTGATGAAGCTTTAGCTGAGGTCCAACTACAATTACTGATCTACCAGAATAATCTACCCTTTTGCCAAGTAAATTTTGTCTAAATCGTCCACCTTTGCCTTTAATCATATCTGCTAGAGATTTTAATGGTCGTTTATTCGCCCCAGTCATAATCTTTCCACGTCTACCATTGTCCAGAAGTGAATCAACTGCCTCTTGTAGCATTCTTTTTTCATTTTTGACGATAATCTCAGGAGCTCTTAAATCTATTAAGCGCCTTAATCTATTATTTCTATTTATGACCCTTCTATATAAATCATTTAGATCAGAGGTTGCAAACCTTCCACCATCAAGGGGAACAAGTGGTCTTAACTCCGGAGGAAGAACTGGCAAAACTTTAAGAATCATCCATTCAGGTTTGATACCTGATGTTTGGAAAGCCTCTAAAACTTTTAAACGTTTTGCTATTTTCTTTACTTTTGCATCAGACGTAGTTTTTTCAAGCTCCTCTTTAAGCTTTTCAATTTCTTCTGTTAACCTTATTGATTTAAGAAGTTCTTCTATACCTTCAGCCCCCATAATCGCTTTAAATTCATCGCCATGTTGCTCTGAAAATTTTAAGTAGTCATCCTCAGATAAAATTCTACCTACCTGAAGCTCAGGATCAGTGATCATATGATTTTCAGTCACAATATATGCTTCAAAATAAAGCACACGCTCAATATCTCTTAATGGAATATCAAGCACCATACCCAATCTGCTTGGCAGGCTCTTTAAAAACCATATGTGAGCTACAGGACTTGCAAGTTCAATTATTCCCATGCGCTCTCGACGAACTTTTGATAATGTAACTTCTACTCCACATTTCTCACAAATAACGCCTCGATGTTTAAGACGTTTATATTTTCCGCAAAGACATTCATAATCTTTTACAGGACCAAATATTTTTGCACAAAAAAGCCCATCCCTCTCAGGCTTAAAAGTTCTATAGTTAATAGTTTCTGGCTTCTTTACTTCACCATATGACCATGATCTAATTTTTTCAGGAGAAGCAAGTGCAATCCTGATAGCATCAAATTCTTCTTGTTGGGTGTTGTTTCTGAACAAGTCTAATAAAGCTTTCATTTAAAATCTTCTCCTTAGTTTCTATCAAGATCAATATCAATCGCCAAAGAACGAATTTCTTTGGTCAGAACATTAAACGACTCTGGCATGCCAGCATCAATTTTATGTTCACCCTTAACAATATTTTCATAAACCTTAGTTCTTCCGGAAACATCATCAGATTTAACAGTTAACATTTCTTGAAGTGTATAAGAAGCACCATAAGCTTCTAATGCCCATACCTCCATCTCACCGAATCTCTGACCACCAAACTGTGCCTTACCGCCCAATGGTTGTTGAGTTACTAAAGAATAGGGTCCGGTTGAACGAGCATGCATCTTATCGTCAACAAGATGATGAAGTTTAAGAATATGCATATAACCGACCGTTACAGGCCTGTCAAAAGCATCACCTGATCTTCCATCATATAATCGAACTTGTGTTTTTTTCGCCGCAAATTTAAGTAACTTTGTGTGTTCGTGGTCATCGGGATAAGCAATATCCAACATCTCCTGAATATCTGATTCTGCTGCTCCATCAAATACTGAAGTTGCAAACGGGACACCTTGAATTAAATTTTCAGCAAGCTCAGTGATTTCATTATTTTTAAGCGCCTTAATATCCTCTTTCCTGCCTGTTGAAGAGTTATAGATTTTATCAAGCAATTCTCTAACTTCATTGATATTCTTATTTTCGTTAAGCGCCTCATCAATTCTCTTACCTAGGCCTTTAGCTGCCCAGCCAAGGTGCATTTCTAATACTTGACCAATATTCATTCTTGATGGAACACCAAGAGGATTTAAAACCACATCCAAGGTCGTTCCGTCTGACATATAAGGCATATCTTCTACTGGAACAATTTTAGAGATCACACCTTTATTACCATGTCTGCCTGCCATTTTATCTCCTGGCTGAATTCTTCTTTTAACTGCCATGTAGACTTTTACCATCTTTTGGACACCTGGAGGTAACTCATCACCTTGTGTTAATTTTCTTTTTTTCTCATCAAATCTTGAATCAAATTCTTTCTTTGCTTTATTTAAATTTTCTTTAAGCGCTTCTAAATTTTTAGAATCTTTGTCATCAGATAATCTAATATCAAATCTTTCATACCTATCAATATCAGCTAATATTTCTTTAGTTACTTTAGCCCCCTTTTTAATACCTTTAGGACCACCGGAAACAGATTTCCCAACAACTAATTTTTCAAGTCGACTAAATGTATCTTCCTCAACAATCCTTAATTGATCTGCCAAATCCTTCTGATAGGCATCTAATTGAGCGTTTATTATTTGTTCAGCTCGCACATCACGATCAATACCTTCTCTAGTAAAAACTTGAACATCAATAATCGTGCCTGCTTGTCCAGACGGGACCCTTAAACTTGTATCCTTAACATCTGAAGCCTTCTCACCAAAGATTGCCCTCAATAATTTCTCTTCGGGTGTAAGTTGCGTTTCTCCTTTTGGCGTAACTTTTCCTACCAAAACATCACCAGCTTCAACTTCGGCCCCAATATGAATAATGCCTGCTTCATCGAGTCTTCCAAGCATGCTTTCTGACAAATTCGAAATATCTCTTGTAATTTCTTCTGGCCCAAGCTTTGTATCTCTTGCCACAACCTGTAACTCTTCAATATGAATTGATGTATACCTATCATCAGAAACTACTCTTTCTGAAATTAGAATTGAATCTTCAAAGTTATAACCATTCCATGGCATAAAACCAACCAACATATTTTGTCCAAGCGCGAGTTCGCCAACATCTGTTGAAGCTCCATCAGCAATAATATCGCCTCTTTCTATTTTATTTCCAATCTTAACAAGAGGTTTTTGATTAATATTTGTGTTTTGATTTGATCTTGTATATTTGGTTAAATTGTATATATCAACACCTACTTCTCCTTGAGTAGCCTCTTTATCATTAACTTTAATAACAATTCTTTGAGAATCAACATAGTCAACTATTCCACCTCTCTTAGCTTGAACTGTTGTTCCTGAATCAGTGGCAACTGTTCTCTCAATACCAGTTCCAACTAACGCTTTTTCTGCACGCAGACAGGGAACTGCTTGTCTTTGCATATTTGCTCCCATTAGCGCTCTGTTAGCATCGTTATGCTCAAGGAAAGGAATTAATGACGCCGCTACAGAAACAATTTGGCCTGGCGCAACATCCATATAATTAACGTGTTCATTACTAGCTAAAGTAAATTCATTTTTAAATCTCGATGAAACAAGCGTTTCTCTAAATTCGCCTTTGTCATTTAATTCTGAATTAGCTTGAGCAATTGTATAATCACTTTCTTCAATTGCAGAAAGATAGTCTATACCCTTTTTAACCTTACCTTTTTCCACAACTCTGTATGGAGTTTCTAAAAATCCATATTTATTAGTTTTTGCAAACAATGCTAAAGAATTAATAAGTCCAATATTTGGACCCTCTGGAGTTTCAATAGGACATACTCTTCCATAATGAGTTGAATGCACATCCCTTACCTCAAAGCCTGCTCGCTCTCTAGTTAGTCCACCAGGACCAAGAGCGGAAATTCTTCTTTTGTGTGTTATTTCTGATAGTGGATTTGTTTGATCCATGAATTGTGATAACTGAGATGATCCAAAAAATTCCCTTATTGCACTAGAAATTGGTTTTGAATTTATTAAATCATGTGGCATTAAATTATCTGCTTCAGCTTGACCTAATCTCTCTTTTACAGCTCTTTCAACCCTGACTAACCCAGTCCTAAATTGATTTTCTACGAGCTCACCTACAGATCGAATTCTTCTGTTTCCAAGATGATCGATATCATCAATTTCTCCACGACCATTTCTTAGTTCAATTAATATTCCAACCACAGCTAAAATATCTTCTTTGCTTAAAATAGTTTCACCTTCATCAGAATTATGATCTACGTGAACCTGAAGCTTTTGCATCCAAGGTGCGAATTGCTCAGCATTTTTTGGATAAGCCCTTTTGTTAAATTTCATTCTTCCAACATTTGAAAGATCGTATCTTTCATGTTTGAAAAACATCCCTTCAAACAAGTTTTCTACTGAGTCTGCTGTAGGCGGTTCACCTGGTCTCATCATTCTATAAATCGCTACTTTTGCTTCGTATTGATCAGGTATTTCATCAGTTGTAAGAGTTTGTGAGATAAAGTCGCCATGATCTAAATCATTGGAATAAAGTGTTTGAAATGTATCAATACCATTCTCAATAATTTTTTCTAAAACAGGATATGAATTCCCTTCTTCATCTTTTTTATTTTCAGCTAATGAAATCTCTTCATTGGCGCTAAGAAGTATTTCTCCTGTTTCTTTATCTATAAATGACTTTGCAAGTTTCTTACCTTCAAGGAATGAATTATCAACAACTATTGATTTTATTCCAGATTTCTCTATCTCTTTAATATGCTTAACTGTAATTCTTTTATCTTTACCGATTATTAAATTACCTTTTTTATCCTTAATATCAAACTTTGCTATTTCACCTCTTAATCTTGATGGAACCAATTCGAACTCAACTTTCTTTCCTTTTACAAAAAAAGTATCGAAATCATAAAAAGTTTCTAATATCTGATCAGAAGTTAGGCCTAATGCCTTAAGCAGAGTTGTTACAGGCATCTTTCTTCTTCGATCTATTCTGAAATATAAATAGTCCTTAGGGTCAAATTCAAAATCTAACCAAGAACCTCGATAAGGAATTACCCTTGCTGAAAATAGAAATTTTCCAGAGCTATGGGTCTTACCTTTGTCATGCTCAAAAAATACACCCGGACTTCTATGTAATTGAGAAACGATAACGCGCTCAGTTCCGTTTATTACGAACGAACCATTTTGTGTCATTAATGGAATCTCACCCATGTAAACATCAGACTCCTTAACTTCTTTAATGGTAGGCTGAGATGCCTCCTTGTCCATTATAGTAAGCCTAACTGCAGCCCTCAAAGGAACGCCATATGTTAAACCACGTTGCTGACATTCTTTTACGTCAAATTCTATCTTTCCTAATTTATAACTTACATAGTCTAATTTTGCATAACCTGAATGACTAGAAATAGGGAAAAGAGAATTGAATGTCGATTGAAGACCTTCATCTTTCCTATCTTCTAGTGGCACATCTAATTGAAGAAAATTTTTGTAAGACTCGAGTTGCATCTCAAGCAAATAAGGAACATCTAGGACCTCTTCTCTTTTAGCAAAACTTTTTCTAAGGCGTTTTTTTTCAGTAAAGGAATAGCTCATTTAGTCTCCGAAATTTTTTATATACAAAGTACAAATCTAATTTGAATCAATACATCTTTTTTTACTAATAGAATTTAAATAATGGAAGGCTAAAAATTTAAGCCTTCCATTATAAAAAGTTAATTACTTCAGCTCAGCTGTTGCTCCAGCATCCGTTAATTTTTTCATTGCTTCGTCAGCATCTGCTTTAGCTAGTGCCTCCTTAACAACTTTTGGAGCTGCATCAACAATATCTTTTGCTTCCTTAAGGCCAAGTCCTGTTATTTCTCGTACTGCTTTAATAACGTTAACCTTGTTATCGCCAATACCTGTTAAGTGAAGATCAAATTCACTTTTTTCTTCAGCGGCAGCTTCACCACCGCCGCTAGCTGCAGCAGGAGCCGCAACTGCTGCTGCGGCTGCTGAAACACCAAATTTTTCTTCCATTTCCTTAATTAGTTCTGATAAATCTAAAACCGACATACTGCTTACCGCTTCTAGAATATCTTCTTTTGAAATAGCCATTTTTTAAATACTCCTAAATAAATTTAATATAATCTAAGCCAAAATTATGCAGGTTTTTGGTCACGAACTGCTGCAAGACCTCTCACAAATTTTGAAGGTACCTCATTTAATGTACTAACAAATTTTGTTATCGGTGCTTGCATTGTGCCCATTAGTTTTGCAAGTAGTTCTTCTCGGCTTGGTAATGAAGCAAGTGCTTTAATAGCACCCACATCCAGTTTTTCATTAGAGATTGCTCCTGACTTAATCACAAACAAATCGTTTTTCTTCGCGAAATCATTTAATACTTTCGCTGCAGCCACAGGGTCTTCTGATATGCCGTACATTAAGGGGCCTGTCATATCCTCAGATAATGAAGAAAATGGAGTGTCGGTTACAGCTCTTTTTACCAAGTTATTTTTCAATACCTTAAGGTAAACACCCGATTTTCTAGCTTCAGCTCTTAATGTTGTCATCTCTCCAACCCCAACACCACGATACTCAGCAAGTATCATCGCTTGGGCACTTTCGATTGTTTTGCTTACTTCAGCAACAACTTCTTTTTTTTCTTCAAGATTCAGACTCAAAGTCTTCTCCTTCCGTTAAATAAAAGTACTTATTTCTAAGTACAACAACAGCATCCACTATTAGGATATTTATCCAATTAGGGGAAACGCCATCTGCGTAGGCTTGAACTAAATTAAACTTCCGTACCTACGGTCTTTGATAACTTCATTGAAAAAATTTCTTTCAATGAACCCAAAGTTTCTTGTGTGAAAATAAAATTTTCACAAATTCTTTATTGCTCTATTCTTACCCCTACACCCATTGTGCTTGAGATAGATAGTTTTTTAATGAAAGCACCTTTTGTACCTTCAGGTTTTGATTTATTCACCGCGTCCATTAACGCAGAAAGGTTTTTTTCAAGCTGTGGAATTGTGAACGACGCTCTACCAATTGTGCAATGTATTACACCGCCCTTGTCAGTTCTATATTGAACCTGTCCCGCTTTCGCATTTTCTACGGCTTTGCTTGGTTGGGGAGTAACTGTTCCTACTTTAGGGTTTGGCATCAATCCCCTTGGGCCTAAAACTTGGCCTAATGTTCCCACAATTTTCATTGCATCGGGCGTAGCAATTAGAACATCAAAATCCATGACACCTTTTTTAATTTGGTCTGCTAGATCTTCAAAACCTACAAGGTCTGCACCTGCTTTCTTTGCATCCTCAGCAGCATCACCTTGGGCAAAAACTGCGACTCTTGTTGACTTACCTGTTCCACTAGGCAGAACAAGGGCTCCTCTTACAAGTTGATCAGATTTTTTTGGATCAATTCCTAATTTAATTGCTACATCAATTGACTCGTCAAACTTAGCTTTTGCTGTTTTTTTAACTAGCTCTAAACCGGCATTCACCTCATAAAACTTATCTCTATCAACGATCTCAGACAAAGATTTCATTCTTTTACTTAAATTCATTTTATTGACCCTCCACTTCAATACCCATACTTCTTGCACTTCCAGCAATTGTTTTGACCGCTGCATCCATATCTGAGGCAGTTAAATCAGGCATCTTAGTTTTCGCGATTTCTTCTGCTTGGGCTCGAGTAATCTTCCCAACCTTATCTGTATGAGGTACAGGAGAACCCTTACTTAATTTTGCTGCTTTTTTGAGCAAAATTGAAGCAGGCGGAGTTTTCATAATAAACGTAAAACTTTTATCAGAGAACGCTGTGATCACCACTGGAATTGGAAGTCCTGGCTCTACACTTTGTGTTGCTGCATTAAATGCTTTACAAAAATCCATAATATTGAGCCCTCTTTGTCCAAGTGCTGGACCAACTGGTGGACTCGGATTTGCTTTCCCTGCTGGAATCTGCAGCTTGATATATCCTTCTATTTTCTTTGCCATTTTTTATTATCTCTCCTAAATTTGGTACAAACGCTTCTCAGCTCCCAATTAAAAACTAAACTTCTTTTTCTATTTGGCCAAACTCTAATTCAACCGGCGTTGCTCGACCAAAAATTACCACAGATACTCTTAATTTACTTTTCTCATAATTTATTTCTTCGACAGAACCAGAGAAATCTTTAAAGGGTCCATCAATAACTCTCACTGATTCGCCTACTTCAAAGGTTAATTTTTGTGTTGGATTAACTTTACTGTCATCCATCCTACGAAGGATAATATCTACTTCAGTATCTTTTATTGCTGTTGGTTTCTGTCCATTCCCCCCAATAAAGGTTGAGACTTTTGGGGTGCTTTTTACTAAATGCCAACTATCATCATTCATATCCATTTGTACTAAAACATATCCTGGGTACAATCTTCGCTCTGTAATTGTTTTTTTTCCTGACTTCATTTCAACAACTTCCTCAACAGGAACCAAAATATCTCCAAACAAATCATCATGGCCTGACTGAGCGACTCTATCTAATAAGCCTTTTTGGACGATTTTTTCATATCCTGAGAAAGCTTGAACTGCGTACCATCTTTTTGACATTAACTACCTCGCCCTAATAAAATATTTATAATGTAAGAAAAGAAAATATCAACAAAGGCTAAAAATATCGCCATTATTACAACCAATACAAAAACGACTAAGGTCATTTGTATTGTTTCTTTCCGAGTTGGCCAAACAACTTTCTTTGCCTCTGTGATTGCTTCTTTTATAAACTTTAATAATCGATCACCTTGGCTTGTAGTAGAAAACACATATGTTGCTGCAACAAACCCAACCAAAACAGAAAGAATCCTAAAAACAAGAGGGTGGTCAAACAAAATATAAAATCCACCTAAGCCTGCAATTAATAGTAAAAATGATAAAACTAACTTTATATTCATTACATTCATTTTCACATTTTCCCTAATATGGCAGGCCAGGAGGGCTTCGAACCCCCAACCCTCGGTTTTGGAGACCGATACTCTACCAATTGAGCTACTGGCCTATTTTTTAATTTATCTTATTCAATAACTTTTACTACAACACCTGAGCCAACTGTTCGGCCACCTTCACGAATCGCAAATCTTAAACCTTCTTCCATCGCGATTGGTGCAATCAATGTTGCTGTAATTGATACATTGTCTCCTGGCATTACCATTTCAGTTCCTTCTGGTAACTCTACTGCACCCGTTACATCTGTTGTTCTAAAGTAGAATTGTGGACGATACCCATTAAAGAATGGTGTATGACGACCGCCTTCTTCTTTACTTAAGCTGTATATCTCAGCAGTAAATTTAGTATGTGGCTTAATTGAACCTGGCTTACAAAGTACTTGGCCACGTTCTACATCTTCTCGTGCTGTACCTCTTAATAGAACACCGACGTTATCTCCCGCTTGACCTTGGTCTAATAACTTACGGAACATCTCAACGCCTGTACATGTTGTTTTTACTGTATCTTTAAGACCCACAATTTCAATTTCTTCGTTTACTTTAACAACGCCTCGTTCTACTCGGCCTGTTACCACAGTTCCACGTCCAGAGATTGAGAACACATCCTCAACTGGCATTAAGAAATCACCATCGATTGCACGTTTTGGTTCTGGGATGTAACTATCAAGCGCATCAGCCAATTTTAAAATCGCTGGTTCACCAATATCTGATTGATCACCTTCAAGTGCTTTAAGAGCTGACCCCATCACGATAGGAATGTCATCACCTGGGAAATCATATTTACTTAGCAATTCACGCACTTCCATTTCAACAAGTTCAAGTAGCTCTTTATCATCTACCATATCTGCTTTATTTAGGAATACAACGATATGTGGAACACCCACTTGTCTTGATAAGAGGATATGTTCACGCGTCTGAGGCATTGGACCATCAGCTGCTGAACATACAAGGATTGCGCCGTCCATTTGGGCAGCACCTGTAATCATATTTTTCACATAATCCGCATGGCCTGGACAGTCTACGTGAGCATAGTGACGTTTTTCTGTTTCATATTCAACGTGAGATGTATTAATTGTTATGCCACGCGCTTTTTCTTCTGGCGCTGAATCAATCTCTGCAAAATCTTTTTTGTCTCCACCAAATTTTTTGGTCAGTACAGTCGATATTGCTGCTGTTAATGTAGTTTTACCATGATCCACGTGGCCAATTGTGCCAACGTTGACATGGGGTTTGTTACGCTCAAATTTATCCTTAGCCATAATCTCTTATCCTTATAAAACAGTTTTTTAATAAACATTAGCCCAAAAAATCTGGTGCCCATGGCGGGAATCGGACCCGCGACCTCTCCCTTACCAAGGGAGTGCTCTACCACTGAGCCACATGGGCAAAACATTCCCTTTTAATACTGGAGCGGGCGACGAGGTTCGAACTCGCGACATTTAGTTTGGAAAACTAATGCTCTACCAACTGAGCTACACCCGCACACCTCTCTAAATACTCCAAACACAGCATAAACTGTGGTGGAGGGAGTAGGATTCGAACCTACGTACTCTGAGAGAACGGATTTACAGTCCGTCGCCTTTAACCACTCGGCCATCCCTCCAAAACCGAACCCGAAATTATCCGTTCTTTTTAGAAATTTGTCAATTAAAACAATCACATCAATTTCTAAAAAAAATAATAATTAAAGCCTTCAAGTTTAATGGTGCCCGGTGCCGGAATCGAACTGGCGACAACATGATTACAAGTCAAGTGCTCTACCAACTGAGCTAACCGGGCGAAAAAAGTGTAACTATATCAAGATTTTTAAAATCAAACTACTTAATTTTGTTATTTAACGATAGTTAAATGAGATTTTGGTTTTTTTGGTTTTGATATGCTTTGATTTATATTCTTGCTGCCAGGTGGCACCTTTTTATCTTCACTAAAAAAAATTCCATCACCACTTTCCTTTGCATAAACGCCTAAGATAGATGTAATTGGTAAGAATACATTAAAGGAATTACCACTAAACCTACTCTTAAATGAAACTCCATCGTCATCAATATATAAATTTTGAATCGACTGTGACGATAAATTTAGAACTATTTCTTTTGAATTTGATAAGACCTCTGGGATCAATGTTTTTTTTTCAATCAAAGCGATCACATAGGGTGTGTTTTGATTATCAATGCACCAGTCATAAATAGCTCTTATGAGATATGGCCTCTTATCCAAAAAACTACCTCATTGCTTTTTCTGTTGGAGACATTGCCTCTTCGAATAATGGTCTTTTAAATAATTTATCTGCATATTTTAAGATTGAAGAACTTTGATTTGGCAATTTAATTTCGTAGTGGTCTAATCGCCATAGCAATGGGGCAATCGCAACATCTAACATGGAGTATTCATCGTGAAGCAAATATGGTTGTTTGCTTAGTATGGGTGTCAACTTAATTAACGTTTCAGTTATAATTTTTCTTGCGGCTGTTTTTTTTGATTGATCAGATGAATCCATATCAAGCATATGAACAAACAATTCATTTTCGAAATCTTTTAAAAATAGTCTTGCCCTGGCACGCATAACAGGATCTGGTGGCATAAGTTGTGGATGAGGAAATCTCTCATCAATATATTCATTAATAATATTTGCATCCGTCAGTACCAGGTCCCTTTCTACTAAAACAGGAGCATTTGAATAAGGGCTTAATATTGATAAATCTTCTGACTGATTGGTTAAATCTACATCGATCACCTCAAAATCCATTCCTTTTTCAAAAAGTACTATTCTGCATCGGTGGCTGAAGGGGTCTGTTGAATTTGAATATAATTTCATCATTGTATTATTTTATATCTCTCCAATATTCTTTCTTAAGATTAATTGTTAGGAAAAGCAGTAAGAGTAAGAAACCGATCACATAATATCCCATTTTTTTTCGTTTTAGTTGATCAGGTTCAGACATGTAAACTAAATAGTTTGTCAAATCCACAATCATGGCATCATACTCTTTTGCATTTAATTTTCCAGAGCTAAATTTTTCTAACTTATTTGTTTTTGGGTCCAAAATCTGCTCGCCTTGCAACTCCCAGAGAATATGTGGCATCGCTGAATTAACATATACTGTATTGTTCCATCCCATTGGTCTAGCTGGGTCACGATAAAAACCTCGCATGTAACTGTAAATCCAATCAGCTCCCCTTGATCTTGCAACGACTGATAAATCTGGAGGTGAAGCTCCAAACCACTTTTTGGAATCTTTCATAGACATATTAACCGACATCGTGTCTCCAATTTTATTTCCCGTAAACAGCAAATCATTCTTAATCGTTTCTGCAGATAAACCAATGTCTTGGAGATTGCTGTATCTCATGAACTTTGCACTATGGCAGTTTAAACAATAGTTAACAAAAGTCTTCGCTCCTCTTTGCAATGACTGGTTGTCTTTTAAATCAATAGGAGCCTTTGAAAGCTCAATATTTTCGGCTGAAAAGCTTAAAGATGAAAAGAATAAAAAAATTATCACAAAAAATCTCATTACATCGTAACCCTTTTAGGAACTTTTTTTGTCACGTCTTTTTTACTATAAATAGGCATCATTATAAAAAATGCAAAATATATCAAAGTAAATATACGGGCAACAAACGTTGCAATATCTACGCCACCTAATAATGGAATTATAGAGCTAAACTGCCCCCAGATATTTGAAGGTACAGTGCCTAAATACCCTAGAACAATAAAACTAATTACAAAAGCTGTTAACCATTTTTTATAAAGTATGCCCTTATATCTTATAGACCTTACTTTACTTTTATCAAGCCAAGGTACAAAGAAGAAAATCAATACAGATAACCCCATTGCCGCCACTCCTGGAAATTGACTTCCTAAGATAGGTGGAACTGCTCTCAAGATCGAATAGAATGGGGTGAAATACCAAGTAGGTGCAATATGAGAAGGGGTTACTAATGGATCTGCTGGAACAAAATTATTGGCCTCTAGAAAATATCCTCCCATTTCAGGTGCAAAAAATATGATTGAAGCAAATACAATTAAAAATACAGTGAGACCGGTTAAATCTTTAACAGTGTAATAAGGGTGAAAAGGAATTCCATCTAAAGGAATACCCGTTTTCTTATCTTTGGTATCTTTTATTTCTATTCCATCTGGGTTATTAGAACCTACTTCATGCAATGCAACGAGATGACACATTATTAAACCAGCAAGTGCCAGTGGAAGTGCAATCACATGAAAAGCAAAAAACCGGTTAAGCGTAGCATCCGATACTAAATAGTCGCCCCTCACCCACTCAGCAAGATCTGGACCAATAAAAGGAATGGTCGCAAATAAGTTAACAATTACTTGTGCGCCCCAGTATGACATTTGCCCCCAAGGAAGTAGGTACCCAAAAAAAGACTCAGCCATTAAAAGTAAAAATATAGCTACCCCAAAAAGCCACAAAAGCTCTCTGGGTTTTTTGTAAGAGCCATACATCAACCCGCGAAACATATGCAAATAAATTACAACAAAGAAGAGAGAGGCTCCCGTTGAGTGCATATATCTTATTAACCAGCCAAAAGATACATCCCGCATTATAAACTCTACCGATGCAAAAGCTTGAGCTGCATCAGGCTTGTAATACATTGTTAAGAAAATACCCGTTAAAATCTGCATTACAAATGTAAATAATGCTAACGCTCCAAAGAAATACCAAAAGTTAAAATTTTTCGGTGCGTAATACTCTGTTAAATGATTTTTAATGAATGAGGAAAGAGGAAATCTTTCATCTACCCAGCCAACTAAACCAACAGATTTATTTTGTTTTTTTGAATCTTTTTTCATCTATCCTTTCTCGGACTCACTTTCGCCAATGATAATTGTTTTATCGTCACTATATCGATAAGGAGGTATAACAAGATTGGTTGGTGCAGGAGATCCTTTATAAACCCTTCCCGCAAGATCAAATTTTGAACCATGACATGGACAGAAAAAACCACCCTCCCAGTTATTACCCATGTCACCACCATCTTTTAATTTTGGAGTTGGTGAACAACCTAAATGTGTGCAAATACCTACCATGACTAATAAATTAGGTTTAATGGATCTAGTTGCATTCTGACAATTTTGGGGTTGTTGTGGTGATTTTGAATCAGGATCTGTCAATATTTCTTTATCGTCTAAACTTGATAACATCTTTTTTGTTCTATTTAAAATCCAAACTGGCTGTCCACGCCATTCAGCTGTCTTTAGCTCGCCATTGCTTACTTGAGTTACATCATATTCTACCGGAGCACCAGCAGCTTTCGCTTTTTCACTTGGGCTCATACTTGAAACAAAAGGTACGCCTAATGCACAAACACCGACCGCTCCTGTTGCAGATGTTGCAGCTAACAAAAATTTTCTTCGATTAACGTCGATTTTTTTGTTACTTTTTGCCATGAATTAACCCTTATATACCTTAATAATTATCAGCTAATGAATTGTGTCGCCATTATAGGTTATAACGACCCATAAAAAATATTAAAATTCAAAAAAAAGCTTTTCTTTTAAAAAAAATTAACCTTTGAATAATCTACCCGAAATTAATACTCCTATTTCAAATAAAAATATAACTGGGATTGCAAGAAGGATTTGCGATATGACATCTGGTGGAGTAAAAAAGGCGGCAAATACAAATGCAGCAACATAAATATAGGCTCTGTTTGATTTAATTTTATTTATACTGAGCAATTTAAACTTAATAATTACTATAAGCATAATAGGTATTTGAAAAGCAATACCAAATGCAAAAAACAAAGCTAAAATCATTTCAAGGTATTGGGAAATATCAATCATTAAATCAACATTACCTGGAGCTATAAGTATAAAAAATCTAAAAATATTCGGAAAAAGGACTAAGTAAACAAAAACTAAACCTATGACAAACAATCCAAAACTAAATATCGAGGCTGAAAGAATAAAAGCTTTCTCTTTTTTATATAATCCTGGGCCGATAAATTTCCATATTTGAGAGAAAATCAATGGTAAGGAAATTATTAGCGCAACAAACAAAGTTATTTTAAAAGGCGCCACAAAAGTCGCTGTTAATTTTGTAGAAATTAAGCTGCCGTTCACTGACGAGAGTTGATCAATTAATGGGGTAGCAAAAAAATTATATATTTCGTTTGAAAAAGGGAAAAGTGAAATAAATATTAGAAAAAAAATTATGGATGATTTTATTAAAACTGTCCGTAAATCTTTAAAGTGAGATAAGAATAATGTCTGTTTTTTCAAATTTTTTTTATTTTTTTTCGAGCTTGGTTTTTCAAAATTTTGAACTCATTTTCAATTTTCTTTAATTCTTGAAACTTGTCCTCTCTTTCAATTTCATCCTTTATATCTAATAAAGAATTCTTTGCTTTTTTATAAAGCTTTGCCATAGCTTTGAAAAGAGTTGGGAAATTTTTTGGAGCGACAAATATAATCGCAACGAGCAATACAATACATAGTTCCGCAAAAGAAATATCAAGCATGATTTTATTTAGTTTTTTTTATTTTTTGTTTTTTGTTTTTTTTAGGCTCGCCTTTGTCACCCATGCCATCCTTGAAGCTTTTTATAGCTGACCCTAAGTCACCACCTATATTTTTTAGCTTTCCAGCTCCAAAAATTACCAAAACTATTAACAAGATAATTATTAATTCTGTTGTACCTATCATAATTAAAGCTCCTTTAAATTTTAGCTAACTTTTCGCTTCCACCGTAAACATGAAAATGAATATGAAAAACTTCTTGGCCACCCTTCTCTCCACTATTTATCATAACCCTAAATCCCTCAAGCCCATTTTCTTTTGCTAATTTTGGGGCTAATAGTAACATTCTGGAAATAAGTTCTTTATGCTTTTCTTCGCAAAAAAAGAGATTTTCAATATGGTCTTTAGGGATAATCAATAAATGTACTTTATCAATAGGATTAACATCTTTGAAGGCGAGTAATTCTTCGTCCTCAAATACAATGCTTGCAGGGATTTCTTTTTTTACAATTTTACAAAAAATGCATTCATCTATATTCACTTTACTTTTTATTTCTATTTAATTTTTCTTCTATGCCAGATATTCCCTGTCTATTTTTTAACTCGTTTGTAATATCTACTACAGTAAGATCCTGTTTTGCTAAAAGAACTAGACAGTGAAACCATAAATCAGCTACCTCATGAACAATATTACTTTTATTTTTTAATTTTACAGCATCTATTACCTCATATGCCTCTTCTTCAATTTTTTTTAGAGTTTCATTAATCTCACTTTGTTGGAGCATTGCCGTATAGGATTTTTCAGGATTTTCATCTTTTTTAGATTTGATGATGGCTAAGAGATGTTCTAAGAATTCATCTTTCATTTTTCATCCTTATATATTTCATCTGGATTTTTTAATACCTTCTCACATTCTTCAATTTTATTATTTTCCATATCTACTCTGTAATAAAAACAACTTTCTCTGCCCGTATGACAACTTATGCCACCTTCTTGCTTCACTTTTATAAGTACAACATCTTTATCACAATCAATAATCATATCTTTTATATATTGATAGTACCCTGATGATTCTCCTTTGGTCCAAATTTTATTTCTCGAGCGTGACCAATAAATTGCTTTTTTTTGCTTAAGAGAGGCTTCCAATGATAAGCGATTCATCCAGGCAAACATGATGACTTTATTTGAAATATGATCTTGTACTATGACAGGAACGAGCCCGTCGTCTGTCCATTTAACGTTGTCTATCCAATTTTTCATAATCTCATCTCAATCCCATGCTCGTACATATAGTTTTTTGCTTCTTGAATTGTGTATTCACCATAATGGAAAATACTTGCAGCAAGGACTGCATCAGCCTCACCTTCTTTAACACCATCAACTAAATGCATAAGCGAGCCTGCGCCTCCAGAGGCAATAATTGGTATGTCGACTGTATCCGAAATAGACTTCATTAAATTATTATCAAACCCTTTTTTTGTTCCATCTCTGTCCATACTCGTAATTAATAATTCACCCGCTCCTAAATCAGCCATTTTTCTTGCCCATTCAATTGCATTAATCCCGGTAGCATTCCTTCCACCATGTGTAAAAACTTCATAATGATCATCGACTTTTTTAGCATCAATTGCAACTACTATAGCCTGTGAACCAAATCTTCCCGAAGATTCTGAGACAAAATTAGGGTTTAAAATTGCAGATGTATTTATACCCACTTTATCTGCTCCTGAATTTAATAAATTTCTAATATCATCGCAATTTCTAACCCCTCCACCAACAGTTAAAGGAATAAAAATTTGATTAGCAACCTTTTCGATAATATCGAATAATAAACCTCTATTATCTGAGCTTGCAGTGATATCTAAAAAAGTTAACTCATCTGCACCTTGCTCATTGTAGGTCTTTGCAATCTCAACCGGGTCTCCTGCATCTTTTAACTCAACAAAATTAATTCCTTTGACTACGCGGCCATCATTGACATCTAAACAAGGAATAATTCTTTTAGCGACAGTCATAACTACCCTGTTAATTTTTCAGCTAAATCACTAGCTTCTTTAAAATTTAACGTACCCTTGTATATAGCCGTACCTGTTATAACACCTCGAATCCCTACATTAGCAACATCACAAAGTAATTTAATATCATTTAAATTTGAAACTCCACCACTTGCAATAACAGGTATTTTTAATGCTTCAGAAAGCTTAACGGTCGCATCTACATTAACGCCGGCTAACATACCATCTCTACCAATATCGGTATATATCACTGATTCAACTCCGTAATCCTCAAACTTTTGTGCTAATTCAATCACATTATGACCGGTCATTTTCTCCCAACCATTTATGGCGACATCACCATCTTTTGCATCCAGTCCAACAATTATTTGGCCGGGGAAAGCAAAACATGCCTCGTGTAAAAATCCTGGGTTAGTAACGGCTGCTGTTCCAATTATTGCTGAATCAACGCCACTATTTAAAAAGCTTTCAACTGTATCAAGATTTCTTATGCCGCCACCTAATTGAATTGGGATTTCACTTCCAACCTCAGATACAATCGACTTTATAGCCGCTTCATTGACTGGTTTACCTGAAAATGCTCCATTTAAATCAACAAGATGAAGTCTTTTTGCTCCCTCATCAATCCATTTTCTTGCCATCTCTGCAGGATTTTCAGAAAAGATAGTTGATTTATCCATTAATCCTTGTTGAAGTTGGACACACTTCCCATCCTTAAGATCAATTGCTGGAATTATTAACATAGCTTTAAATCTTCCATGAAATAAAATTATCCAATAACTGCAAACCTAATTCTGAGCTCTTTTCAGGATGAAATTGTGCTGCAAAAATATTTTCTTTAGCGATTGCACATGTAAATTCTTCGCCATGATTTGTTGTGCCAGTAACATACTCTTTTTTAACATCTGATGCATAAAAACTATGCACAAAATAAAAAGAACTACCTGAATTTATATTATTCCACATAGGGTGATTTTTAGATTGTTGCACCTTATTCCAACCCATGTGAGGAATTTTTATTCTCTCTTGCTTACTTGGTTGAAATTTTTTTATCTTTCCTTCAAAAATACCAAACCCTTCAACATCACCCTCTTCACTTTTTTCAAAAAGGAGTTGAAGACCTAAACAGATACCCAAAAAAGGTTTTTTTTTAGCTGATTCAATAACTACATCCCTTAAGCCTCTTTTATCTAACTCTTTAATACAATCTGGCATTGCGCCTTGGCCAGGAAAAATTACCTTATCTGCTTTTTTAATAAAGTCGGGGTCACTGCTTACTGCGGATGGAATTTTTGGTGCAATATATCTTACAGCATTATGAACTGATTTTAAGTTGCCGATACCATAATCGATAATTGCAATCATAAATTAAATTTTTTAACGAGTTTAAAGAGAGCCTTTGGTTGAAGGCATTTCACCTTTAATTTTTTCATCAATTTCAACAGCAAATCTCAGCGCTCTTCCGAAAGCTTTGAAAATAGTTTCTGACTGATGATGAGCGTTGTCTCCTCTTAAATTATCTATATGAAGTGTGATATTTGCATGATTTATAAAGCCTTGGAAAAATTCATGAATCAAATCCACATCGAAGTCTCCAATTCTTGCTCGGGTAAATTCAACATTTAATTTAAGTCCTGGCCTGCCTGATATATCTAAAACAACTCTTGAAAGTGCCTCGTCAAGCGGGACATATGCATGCCCATACCTTCTAATTCCTAACTTATCTCCTATCGCTTTATCAAATGCCTGGCCTAAAGTAATCCCAATGTCCTCGACAGTATGATGCGCATCAATATGTAAATCACCTTTTGCCTTAATATCAATATCAAATAACCCATGTCGAGAAATTTGTTCAAGCATGTGATCAAGAAAGCCGATTCCTGAATCTAAGCTAGATTTTCCAGAACCATCAATATCGATAGTAACTTCAATATCGGTTTCTTTGGTTTTTCTAGATACTTTGGCTGATCTTTTCATAAGGAGGATTTTAGCATGAGTTTGATTATTTTTCTCTTCGGCAACGCTCGGAACAATACTTAACCTCATTCCAAACTTTTTCCCATTTCTTTCTCCAAGAGAAAGGTTTATTACAAACTTTGCAAATTTTAGTTTCTAATAAATTTTTTTTCATCTTATAAACCTATCATAGAGATAAAGACTTAAAATTTACTACATTTTAATAATTTGTAGGTTTGGTTTTATCTGCTCATAGAGATTGTCAAGATACTTCAGGGTATCTTCAGGAAAATCTATTTTTTCAAAGTAATTTTTGACTAAGGGGCAAATAACATTCTTCTCACTAGAGTCTTTAAAATCTCCTTCTACTCCGATAACTTTACTTTCCTCATCAACAGAGAAAAGGTTTTGTTGTGACCAAATTTCATTATCAACGGTCTTTATATCAAAACCAATAAAGGTAGTCTGATCTTCAAGGACATATGCAGAGGCTCTTACAAATCCTTTTATATCATTATGTTTTTGTACTAAATAACTTACTAGATATAATTCAAGGTCATCTATGATTCCCTTTCCATTGTTTACCTCAGAGAACATACCCGTATATATTAAATTAATATTTTCATCATCACAAAAGGCGATCGCCTTATTTACTGCCTTATGCTCCAAAACATTTTTCATATAGAGACTGGGGAAGTCATTTTTTAGAAAATCAAAAACTTTTGTCATATTAGCTAACCTTTATTTTTTTTATTTTACTATTTCTCTCATAACTGAGACTAATTTATGCATTTGGTTCATTGTTCCTATAGTGATCCTAATAAAGTTTGAGATTTTCGCAGGCGAATTAAAGTATCTAACTAAAATTTTATTTTGTCTTAATGCATCGTATATATCTTCTCCGCTCTTTTGCTTATGGTGTGTGAAAATAAAATTGGCACCAGAGGGCAGCACTTCGAAACCTATACTTTTTAATTGTGCCTCCAAATATACTCTTGCTTCAATGACTCTATTACAATTTTCTTCAAAATAAATTTTATCTGTAATTGATGACATAGCGGAAATTTGAGCAAGCCTATCAATTGGGTATGAGTTAAAGCTATTTTTAATTCGATTTAATGCTTCGATAAGACTTGGACTGCCAAAAGCACAGCCGATTCTCATTCCTGCAAGAGAGCGTCCTTTTGAAAAGGATTGAGTTACGATTAAATTCTCATATCTATTAATTAATTTAATCACCGAGCTTGTCCCGAAATCAACGTAAGCTTCATCAATCACCACTACACTATTATTATTATTTAAAAGAAGAGATTCAATATCTTTTAATGTTTTCGGTATACCTGTGGGTGCATTTGGATTTGGAAATATAATGCCTCCATTTTCTATAAGGTAATCATCAAGATTTATATTAAATTTTTGATCGAGGGGTATTTGCTTATATTTGATCTCATATAATTGACAATAAACGGGGTAAAAGCTGTAAGTGATATCCGGAAATAAAACAGGCTTATCTTTTTTTAAAAGCCCCTGAAAAATAAACGCTAGAGATTCATCGGAGCCATTACTTACAAAAACTGATTCAATGGGAAGGTTATGATGCTCAGCTAATAATTTTTTTAATTCTACACTTTCAGGATCTGGATATAACCTTAAGGAATCATTACAGTTATTCTTAATTTTGTTTAAAACATTGGGACTTGGGCCGTATGGGTTTTCATTTGTATTAAGTTTCAGTAAATTTAAATCTTTAGGCTGCTCTCCTGGTGTATAGGGTATTAATTTTTTAACTATGTCCCCCCAGTACATACTCATTTTTTTTTATTTGTTCGATACTTTGCTGATTCAGCATGCGCAAATAAACCTTCACCCATAGCAAGGTTTGATGCAACAACGCCAAGATTGTCTGCCGTTTTCACCGACAAATTAATTAGACTAGATCTTTTCTGGAAATCATAAACACCTAATGGTGATGAAAATCTAGCCGTACCAGACGTTGGTAGGACATGATTTGGTCCTGCACAATAATCTCCGACTGCTTCGCATGTATTTTTTCCCATAAAAATTGCACCTGCATGAGAAATTTCTTCAAGTAATAAATTAGGATTTTCAACAGATAACTCAAGGTGCTCAGGTGCTATAAAATTTGCTATTTTTGCTGCCTCACTTAGGTCTTTTGCCAAAATAAACAAACCTCTATTTTTAAGGGCGGTTTTTATTATTTTTTTTCTGGGCATATCCTCGATTAAGCGATTAATACTTTCTTGAACGCTTTTTAAAAACTGATCATCTATAGATATAAGAATTGATTGGGATAGCTCGTCGTGTTCAGCTTGTGAAAAAAGATCCATTGCTATCCAATCTGGGCTAGTTTTTCCGTCGCATATAATTGTAATCTCAGATGGTCCCGCAATCATATCTATTCCTACGGCTCCAAATACTAATCGTTTTGCTTCCGCAACATATGCATTTCCTGGCCCTACAATTTTATCGACTTTTGGAATTGTCTCTGTACCGTAAGCTAGTGATGCTATGGCCTGAGCTCCGCCAATTGTGAAAACTCTATCTACGCCAGCTACCATAGCTGCAGCAAAGACCAAGTCATTTTGTTCTCCAGCAGGAGTGGGGACAACCATAATTAAATTTTTGACCCCTGCAATTTTTGCAGGGATAGCATTCATCAATACTGATGAAGGGTAAGCTGCTTTTCCCCCAGGAACATAAAGTCCTACTGAATCTATTGGTGTAATTTTTTGACCATAACTCGACCCATCACTATCTTCATAACTCCATGATTCTCCCTTTTGCTTAAGGTGATAGTTATGTATTCTTTCTGCCGCTAATTTCAGATCTTCTTTAGTTTGCTCTGGGATATTCTCAAAAGCTTCCGTTAGCCTTGCTTTACTTATTTCCAACTCTGATACAGATTTCACTTCAAGATGATCAAGTTGAGAAGTAAATTCTATGAGCGCTTGATCGCCTAGCCTCTTAATATCACTAACAATAGATTTCGTGATTTTCTGAACTTCACTATTGCTAGTCGAATCAAAATCAAGATTATCTTTAAGGTCACTAAAAAAATTTTTATCTTCCGAGAATTGTTTTTTTATATTCAAAATATTTATAAAGCTACTTTCGTAAAGTTTTCAATTAATGTTTTTAACTGCTCTCTTTTAATTTTTAGAGCTGCTTGATTAATGATAAGTCTTGAACTTATCTCACTGATTTTTTCGAATGCTTTAAGATTATTGGCTTCAAGGGTTTTACCTGAACTAACTAAATCTACAATCAAATCTGACATACCAACAATTGGGGCCAATTCCATAGAGCCGTATAGCTTTATGACATCAATATGTATTCCTTTATTGGAAAAAAATTCCCTTGCAGCTTGCGGATACTTAGTGGCAACACGCAATCTTGTTTTTTGTTTAATACTTCCCTCATAATCAAACTCTTTTCGAGCTGCAACCATTAACTGACATTTTCCTATTCCTAAATCTAAGGGTTGAAAGAGGCCTTTACCTTGGAATTCGTCTAATACATCTTTACCAGCAATCCCCATATCAGCACCTCCCCATTCTACATAGGTAGGGACATCGGAAGCTCTCACTATAATAAGTTGAATATTTTTTTTGTTTGTTCTAAAAACTAATTTTCTAGATATTTCTGGATCCTCTTCACATGAAATTCCCAACTTATTAAGTATTGGCATTGTTTCTGTAAAAATTCTTCCTTTTGATAAAGCTATAGTAATCATTTAATTTAATCTCTTTATATTTGCACCTAACGCATTAAACTTGGCTTCTAATTTTTCATAACCTCTATCAAGGTGGTAAATTCTTTCAATTGTTGTTTTTCCATTAGCAACAAGAGCTGCAAGAACAAGAGAAGCTGAAGCTCTCAAATCAGTCGCCATCACATTTGTACCGGTTAGAATATTATTCCCTTTTGTGATTGCTGTATTTTGTTTGATATCAATTTCTGCTCCCATCCTTATAAGCTCTTGTGCATGCATGAACCTGTTCTCAAAAATGGTTTCTGTAATCTCACTTACTCCTTCGGCAACTACATTTAATGCCATAAACTGTGCTTGCATATCTGTAGGGAAAGCTGGATATGGCGCTGTGATAATTTTAACACTTTCTAATTTTTTATTCCCAGTGACTGAGATGCTATTTTCACTGACTTCTACTTTAGCTCCGCTTTCTTTAACTTTTTGTGTAATTGATTCCATTTCTTCAGGATTCACATTATTACAAATAACATGCCCTCCTGTCATTGCAGCTGCAACCATAAAAGTACCTGCCTCAATTCGGTCGAACATAATTTTATAAGAAGTTTCTTTTAGAGATGAAACACCCTGAATTTTAATTTTATCAGTACCGAGGCCCTCAATAATCGCTCCCATTTTGATAAGACAATTTCCCAAGTCTACAATTTCAGGTTCTTTGGCAGCATTTTCTAAAATTGTTATACCTTCAGCTAAAACTGCTGCCATCATCAAGTTTTCAGTACCTCCAACTGTAACTTGGTCCATAAAAATTCTACAGCCTTGAAGTTTTTTATTTGGAAGATTTGCTGTTGAAGCACTAATATAACCCTTATCGATGATTATCTTGGCACCCATTAACTCAAGTCCTTTAATGTGAATATCTACAGGCCGAGATCCAATTGCACATCCACCAGGCAATGAAACTTTTGCCTCACCATGTTTTGCAAGCAAAGGGCCCAAAACTAAAATTGATGCACGCATAGTTTTCACTAGGTCATAAGGTGCATCAAAATTATTCACATCATTTGCTTTTAAAAAACAGGCGTTATCTTGATGGTTTACGCTTACTCCAAGTTCACTTAAAAGATCTATGCATGTCTCGATATCTTGAAGGTTAGGAACGTTTTGAAGGTTGACCGCTTCATCAGACAATAACGATGAAATTAGTATAGGAAGGGCAGCATTCTTAGCGCCCGAAATACAGACTTCTCCTTCAAGGGGAAAGCCACCTTCTATAACGAGTTTATCCAAAGCTATTCTTTAGAAATTGTTTTTGCTAACTCGCCAGATTCATAAAGTTCACGAATAATGTCAGCACCACCAATGAATTCACCTCGAATATACAGCTGCGGGATTGTTGGCCAACTTGAATATGCCTTTATACCTTCCCTAATCTCTGGATCTTGTAAAACGTCAACTGTTTCAAATGAGGTATCTAGGGCACCTAAAGCTTGGCAAGCTACGCTTGAAAAACCACACTGAGGAAAAGTTGGATTACCTTTCATGAATAGAAGAACTTCATTATCATCAATTAATTTTTTTATTCTTGCATTTGTAGTCATAAATTTTAACCTTTAAATATTATTCTTTTTACTCCATTCATCTGGAGTATATGTTTTGATCGAAAGCGCATGAATTTCACTTTGCATCATATTACCAAGTGCTGAATATACCAACTGGTGTTGTTTAATCATCGATTGATCGTTAAAAACATCACTGACAATAACTGCGTCAAAGTGTGTTCCATCATCACCATTAACTTTTATAAAGTTACAATTTAAATTTGTTTCTATGATTTTTTGAATCTCAATAGCTTGTAACATACTAATTCCTTAGTTTATATCCAGATTTTAACATTCTGATAGTAATAAATGACAAAATAATAAAAAATGATACGACGATCAACAAACTTAGATAAGGAGATGTATCAGACTGGCCAAAAAATCCATATCTAAAACCATCTATCATGTAAAAGAATGGATTAAAGTGAGAAATATTTTGCCACATCTGGGGTAACGAATGGATAGAATAAAAGACTCCTGATAACATTGAAAGTGGCATAATCACAAAATTTCCAAAAGCTGCCATTTGATCAAATCTAGTCGCCCATATACCCGCAATCATTCCAAAAGCACCCATTAGACCTCCCCCACAAAAAGCAAATATAAATACAAACCAGGGGTGCTCTACAGGCAAATCTACATAAAACATTGCAATGAGATAAATGCAAATACCTACAAACATACCTCGAACGATTGCGGCAATCAAAAATGCAAAAAAAAGTTGCAAGTAACTTAAGGGGGTTAACAATAAGAAAACAATATTTCCCATAATTTTTGCCTGAATCAAGCTTGATGAGCTATTAGAAAAAGAATTTTGTAAAAGCGACATCATAATTAATCCAGGAATCAAAAATACTAAATAGTTAACACCTTCATAAACCTCCAGACGATCTCCTAAAACTTGAGAAAAAATCAATAAGTATAAAATTCCAGTAATTACAGGAGCTGCTACTGTTTGAAATGCAACCCGCCAGAACCTTAATAGCTCTTTTTTTAGTAGTGTCCAAGTGCCTATTAATTGATCTCTAAAAGTATTCATTCTAAATTTAATTTTTACCTGTTAGTTTTAGAAAAATATTTTCTAAATCAGATTCAATTAACTTCAAATCTAAAATTTGTATTTTTAATGAATTTAATTTTTCTATAATGCCTGATGCATCAGAAACTTTTTTTAATTTAAAAGTACACCAGTCATCCTCTTGTTGAAAAGGAGTCTCTTTCAAAAGTACACTAATTTTTTTGATATTATTCTTTTCTAATCTTACTTTTAAATTTTTTAAGGAAAATTCCTTTAATAAATTTTTTGTTGAATCTAAAGCAACAATTTTTCCACTTTTCATCATAGCTACTCTATTACAAAGGGCTTCGGCTTCCTCAAGATAATGCGTAGTTAAGACGATTGTATGACCCTCATTATTTAATTCTTTTATGAAGCTCCACAATTTTTGCCTTAGCTCAACATCAACTCCTGCAGTTGGTTCATCTAAAACAATAACTGGCGGGCGGTGAACTAAAGCTTGAGCAATTAAAGCCCTTCGCTTCATGCCACCAGAAAGCTTTCGCATATTTGTAGACGATTTTTCAGTTAAATCTAATCTTTCAATAACTTCATCTACCCATTTATCATTTGATTTATCTTTACCAAAGTACCCAGCCTGAAATCTCAACATCTCTCTGACATTAAAAAAGGGGTCGAATACTAATTCTTGAGGGACAATTCCCACTGAATGACGAGCTTCTTGATATTCTTTATTCACGTCAAAGCCCATCACAGAAATATTGCCATCAGATGGCTTTACCAATCCTGCCATCATATTAATTAATGTTGATTTACCTGCGCCATTTGGACCTAACAAACCAAAGAACTCCCCTTTCTCAATTGACAATGAAATGCCGTCAACAGCTTTTAACTGTTTATAATTTTTTCTTACATTTTTAAAGACGATTGCTTTTTTCATTATTTAACAGACGTATTTCTTGAGAAAAAATTCAAGAGGGTGGGAAGATTTCTTATGCTTAGATTAAATCTTCAACCCCATAAAGTTTTGCGAGCTTCAGCAAATTTTTTGGTGGGGTATTAATTGTTACATTATGGTTATATCTTTTAGCATTCCTTTTCAACTCAAAGATCAAACTTAAGGCTGAAGTATCTACATGTTTAACTTGAGAAAAATCAATCTGAACTGAATCAGACCAATTAAAGTTTTTTGTTTTTTCAATTAAACTTGGAATCTCATCATATGTAATGGATCCAGACAACTTCCATAAGTTAGTTTCAAATTCTATATTAAGCGGCATTATTTTTATTTTTTAAATCTTTTAAAAGTCCATCAATCCCATTCGTTCTAACTGCGCTTCCAAACTGACTACGGTAATTAGTTATCATACTAACTCCCTCAATGATTAGGTCTATCACTAACCACTTTCCAGTACTATTAGATAAGGCATAATTAACATTAATTGGTTGTGAGCTTGCTTGAGTAATTTCTGTTTTGACAGTGACTATATTGCCTTTTTGTTTTTT
>JAOMTQ010000010.1 GCA_028355955.1 Methylophilaceae bacterium
AAAAAAGATTACCGAAAGCAATTCAGGCAGATATATTCAATAAGTCGTGGGATGCAGAGTCAAATATGATAATTTTTGATATGAATAAATTATGAAGTACCTAATTACCTCAGTAGCTGTAATTGGATTAGGATTTTTAATTCTACTAGCACAGTCATTATCCAATACTGACTTAATATCAAATGATACTTTTATAGTGTTACTGGCTATTTCTATAGCATTTGTTATATGTCTATTCCTTCTTATTATTTTCCAAGTATTCAAATTACTGCAAAGTGTAAGAAAAGAAATTACTGGTAGCAAATTAACATTAAGGTTAGTCATTTCATTTGGATTAATGGTCCTTATTCCTGTATCCATTGTATATTTGGTATCCGTAAACTTCTTAACAAAATCTATTGAGTCATGGTTTGATGTTCGTGTTGAGTCAGCCCTCGAGGGAGGTTTAAATCTTGGGCAAAAGACAATAGATATTTTAATAGATGACATTGAATTGAAGGGGAAAAGTATTGCATATGCAATTGCAAACAAGCCATATGAAAAAAGAGAGGACATCTTAATTGATCTAAGAGAAAAATTTAGTATATCAAGCGCAGTTTTGTATAAAAATGATGGAAGCATATCTGCAATATCAGAAAGTAATCCAACTATAAAGTCGACAACTATAAGCCTGGAAGATATAAGAAGAGTCCAAAATGGATATTTTGGAAGAATTGAAGAAACAAAAAATAAGAATCTATTACTTAAAGCATTTATCCCAATTTTTTATAACGATAAAAATCAAACAATCGATTTAATTGGTTCAGAAGAAATATTAATGTTGTCTCAACCGGTTCCCGAGTCTATATCAAATATGGCAATTTCAGTCGAGTCAGTTTTTGAGGAGTATCAGCAACTAAGGTATAGTCGAAACTCATTAAAAATTATTTATACGTTAACATTAACAATCGTTCTCATGTTAGCAATCTTAACTTCGGTTGCAATTTCGTTTGTTTTAAGTAGAAGATTTACAAGGCCACTCTCACTATTATCCGAAGCAACAAATCAAATAGCAAAAGGGAATTATAAAAAAATAATACCAGAGGTAGGTAAGGATGAATTGGGAATATTAGTCAAATCGTTTAACTCGATGACATATCAACTAGATACTGCCACAAAAAATTCAAAAAAAAATAGAAAGCGCTTGGAGGAGGCAAGAGCATTTTTAGATGCCACTCTTACAAATTTAGCAACCTCAATTGTGGTTATTGATAAAAATATCAATATAAAATTGTATAACAAGTCGGCAGCAAAATTACTGAATTTTAAATTATCAAATATGGTTGGTGAGAATTTAAAAAATGCAGTTAAAGATATGCAGAAATTTCAAACGGTATTTAATTTCATTGAAGAATCATTAGATAAAAAAAATAAGTTCACAGATATATCAAAAGAAATTGTTATAGGTTCAAATGAAAATGAAAAAACGTTAATTTTAAAACTTTCAGCACTACATGAAAGCTCGGGAATTTCTTATATTATTGTATTAGAAGATATTTCAACCGTAGCAAAAGCCCAGAGGCAAATTGCCTGGAGTGAGATTGCAAGAAGATTAGCACATGAAATTAAGAACCCTCTTACTCCAATTCAGCTATCAGCTGAAAGAGTTCAAAATAAAATTATTGGTAAGTTAAATGAGGCAGACAAAGAATTATTAAATAAATCAACTGATACAATAATTAAACAAGTAGATGCCTTAAAGTTAATGGTTAATGAATTTGCCGAATATTCACGAACTCCAAGCGTTGTAAGAAAAAGTATTAATATTGCTGAGCTAATTGATGAAATTTCTTATTTATACTCTGATCAAAATATTGAAATCAAAAAAAATTATCCTAAAAAAATCAAAGAAATAAAAATAGACGAAAATAAATTTAGGCAGGTATTAATAAATATTTTTGATAACTCAAAAGCAGCAACTGAAAATATAAAGAATCCAAAAATATTCATTACAGTTAAATACAATAAAAATTTCATCATGCTTAAATTTGAAGATAATGGGATAGGGATACCAACAGAAATAATTGATAAAATTTATGAGCCATATGTCACATCAAAAAAAACAGGAACAGGACTGGGATTAGCAATTGTAAATAAAATAATCGAAGAACATTCTGGGAATATAGAAATAAACAACACGAAACCTAACGGAGTATGCATATTAATCAACCTTCCACTGATGGAGATTAAAAATGGATAAGATAAAAATTAAACTTCTTATTGTTGATGATGAAAAAGATATTAGAGATTCATTAAAAGATATTTTAATTGACGAGGGTTATGAAGTTCACTTAGCTGAAAATGCACTAGAAGCAAAAAAAATAAAATTATCCAAAACATTTGATTTAATCTTACTTGATATTTGGATGCCAGATATTGATGGCCTTTCTTTGCTTAAAGAATGGGCATCTAATAATGAAATAAATTGCCCAGTTATTATGATGTCTGGACATGGAACAATTGATACGGCAATTGAGGCAACGAAAATAGGTGCGACGGATTTCCTAGAGAAACCTATATCTTTGCAAAAACTTCTTAAGACTATTTCAAGCTCTCTGAAAACCTCAGTTGAGTTAAAAAAGATTGATAAGACTTTTTTTGAAGAATGCAATCTAAAGTTTGTAAAAGATATTGACGCTGACATAAGTCACCATAAGACTAAAGATTTGGTTGCTTTTGTTGGCAATAAGACTATTTTTATAGAAATCTTTATATCTATGCTATTTAGTACTAATTACTATTTAGTGAAGAAAGCTTCTGAAATAAATAATAATTTATTAAATCTGATTCAGACATCAGGGTTAAAATTTGTATTATTCGAAAATTGCATTGATGGGACAGTAAAGTATAAAGATAGTAAAAAATTATTTAATGAGTTAATTGCGAATAATATAAAGATCATTTTTTTAGAAAAAGACAAAGATTCATTTGACAGATTTTTTAAAAATGAAAATGACGTTTCTATCTTTGAGCCACCAAATATTTCTAAAGATAGAGATTTAATCCCTGATTTATCTAATGCGTTGCTTACATTTCATTTAAATAAAAATCCTAATATATCTTTTAAGGTTTTTGATAGTTCGGCTTTAAATACATTAAGAAATAAAGCTGGAATAGAAAGTTTAGAGCAGCTTAATAAAATTATAGTATCACTAATTAAGTCATCTGATACTGAACTGATTGATAAAGATGATGTTGATAATTACTTTAATCAACATAATTCTCCTATTGATCAAAATAGTAACAATGAAATGAAAATAGATTTTTTATATGAAAAACCTCTTAAAGAATCAAGGGATTTATTTGAAACTATGTATCTAAAACATCACCTGAGTCAAAATAAATCTATTACCGAATTATCTAAAAAAACAGGAATAGAAAGAACGCACCTTTATAGAAAGCTAAAACAATTAGGGATTAAAGTTTAATTCAGTAACTACTGGTACATGGTCAGATGGTCGTTCAAGAGAGCGTGTTGTTTTGTCGATGTAAGCTTTTTTCAAAAAAGGTAATAGCTTCTTTGATATAAGTATATGGTCAATACGCATCCCTAAGTTTCTTTTAAAAGGTATCCTATAGTCCCACCATGAAAATTCATTTGAATTAGGATGTATCTCTCTAAATGTATCAATGAATCCTAGATCAAGTAATTTATTGAAATATGCTCGTTCTTGAGGGGATACCAAAATTTTGTCATCCCATGATTTGGATTCATAGCAATCTAACTTTGTTGGAGCGATATTAAAATCTCCGGTAATAATATTTTCTATACCATTATTTTTTTTTTGTAGAAAATGTAAAAATTTTTTTAGCCAATTTATTTTGTATTCAAATTTTTCTGAATTAAGTGTTTGCCCATTTGGGATATATGCAGATATAAGCCTGTACTTGTAGCCATCACTGTTTGTATATATGCCAGAAATAAACCTTTTTTGTTCATCATTGAAATTAGGAATGTCTAACTGAACATTAATTAATTCTTTATTGCTAATTAAGGCAACGCCATTATATGTATTTTGCCCATTATGATATGAAAAAAGTCCTTTTTGATCGAAAACATCATGTGGAAAGTTATCGTTATTTTGCTTTGTCTCTTGCAAACAAAGGACATCAGGCTGATTTAAGTTTATCCAATCTAATACTTGAGGAAGTCTAACTTTTAGAGAATTTACATTCCATGATGCTATCTTCACTAGCTTATAAGTCCATGATGGGCCAGTAGAGCTTGGATTTCTGGCTTTCTTCCTCTGAAAGCGATGAAAGATTCCATTGCAGATCTAGAACCACCTTTAGAAAGAATTTCTTTTTTAAATTTAGTGCCAGCTTTTTTTGATAAAATGCCAATTTCTTCAAATAAACTATAGGCATCTGCTGAAAGAACTTCGGCCCACTTGTAACTATAGTATGCTGAGGAATAACCACCTGAGAAAATGTGACTAAAACTATGAGGAAATCTGTTCCAAGTAGGTGTTTTTATGACCGAGACTTGAGCCCTTGCGCTATCAAGAATTTTCATAAAATTTCTATTTTGCGATGAATATTCGCTATGGAGTTTTATGTCGAATAATGCAAATTCTACTTGCCTCAATGTTTGCATCCCCGATTGGAAATTTTTTGACTCTAAAAGTTTATTAAAAATCTGTTTGGGCATATTAGTTTTAGTTTTATCGTTATAGGACATATCTTTTATAACTGACCATTCCCAGCAATAATTTTCCATAAATTGACTAGGTAGTTCAACTGCATCCCACTCAACTCCTTTAATTCCTGAAATAGAATATTCTGTTACTTCTGTTAAAAGATGATGTAGTCCATGTCCAAACTCGTGAAACAGTGTAATTACTTCATCATGAGTTAAATATGCATTGCCCTTTGATGGAGGGGTAAAATTACAAGTTAGATATGCAACTGGATTTTCTTCTTCTTGCATAAACCTGTACTTAGAAATTGCTTCATCCATCCAAGCACCACCACGTTTATTTTTCCTTGCATACAAATCTAAATAAAAACTTCCAACTAACTTCTTTTCCTCGTTATATATTTCAAAAAATCTAACATCTTCATGCCATATTGAAGCATTTGTTTCAATAATATTCAAACTATAAATTCTTTTACAAATATTAAAGAGTCCATGCAGGACATTATTTATAGGAAAATATTCTTTAATTTCCTCATCAGTAATACTGAATCTTCTTTTTTTTAGTTTTTCGGATAAATAAGGAATATCCCAAGGCTTTACTTTAGAAATATTTAATTCCTTTGCAATAACGTTGATATCATTGATATCGCTTAAAGCAGATTTTTTTGCTTTTTTTGTAAGTTTTGATAAAAAAGATGAAACCTCTTTTGATGATTTGGCCATCTTGGTTTTTAAGAGCATTGATGAGATGCTTGAGTAGCCAAGTAATTTTGATAATTGATATTTTAGTTTTAATATATTTCTTATATTATCTGTATTATCAAGATCTTTACTCATTAATGAAGAAGCTTTTGTATTATATGCAGTATAAATATTTTTTCTTAATTTTCTATTCTCTGCATATTGCATAATGGGGAGGTAGCTAGGAAAGTCAATTGTAAATAACCAACCATTTATTTTTTTTGCTTTTGCTTTTATAAGGGCAGAGTTAATAACATTATTTGGAATTCCTTTTAAGGAATTTTTATCTGAAATGATTAGTTCAAAAGTATTTATAGAATCTAAGATATTTTCATCAAAGGAAGAAGATAGTTTTGATAGATTATTTTGAATTTTTTTAAATTTTAATTTCTGTTTTTCAGGCAAAGCGACACCAGAAAGCTCAAATGATGTTATTTCATTTTTAATAAGCTTTTTTTGTGAAGAAGATAAATTACTACTATTTTGGAGTAATTTTTTATATTTTTTGTATAAAATTTTACTTTGCCCAAGATTAGAAGAATATTCTGTAACTTTTTCAAGAGCTTGATTATAAACTTTTCTATATGAAGATGAACTTTTAACTGCATTAATATGATTGATGTAAGACCATACTCTATCTAACTTTTCATTACATATTTCTAGGGGAGTGATAAAGTTTATCCAATTAGGTAATTCACTCATAGACTCAATTTGTGAAATAACTTTATTGTTATCATTAATTACTTTATTTATTGCAGGCATAACGTGGCTTGTTTTTACAACACTAAATTCTGGTAGTTTATTTCTTACTAAAAAAGGATTCATATTTATCAGAAAATGTAAAAATATTTAGGCATTAATATACCAAAAAAATTCAAATTAATTTAATTTTCACTTGGAAAGTTAGCGCTTTTAAAATTGCTTGGAGTATGGTGGTCCTTAATTTTTTTATTATGTTTAATTATCTGTTTATTTAGTTTATCAATTAATAAATCGATAGATTTATACATATCATTACTTGAACATTTGGCATGTAAATCAGTTTTAGGTAGGTATATATTACCTTCAGCATTATGGGTAATATTATCAACACTCAAAATAATTTTAATTTCTAAAATATCTTGAGAGCGCCCTGTTATTTTTTTTAGTTTATTACCAATATGATCTTTTAAGCCATCAGTAATCTCAAGATGGTGACCAATTATATTAATTTTCATATAAATATTTTATCCTTTTCTTTGTGTAGAAGGTAAGATTTTTAATTTAATACGGTACTTTGCAACAGTTCTTCTAGCAATTTCTATTCCATCTTCATTAAGAATCTTACATATTTCCGAATCTGAATAAGGCTTTTTTGGATTTTCATTGCTAATAAGAAAATTTATCTTATTAAGAAGTGATCTTGAAGAAAAATCATCACCATCTTTCCCAACCGAAGAGTTGAAAAAAAACTTCATCTCGTATATTCCATGTGGAGTAGCAATAAATTTATTTGTAGAAATTCTTGAAATAGTTGATTCATGTAACTCAAGATCAAAAGCAATCTTTTTTAATGTTAATGAATTGATACTAGATTCTCCATTTTCCAAAAAGTCAATTTGGTTTTGCATAATCTCTCTAGCAACTCTTAAGATTGAAATTGATCTTTCATTTAGATTTTTGATCAACCATTTTGCCTCTTGAAACTTTTCTTTTAACTCACTATCAGGAGAAGTATTTATTATATTCTGGGCATTTTCTATTAATTTAAGTTTAATATTATTTTCTTCATTTAAAGATGTAACCCATTTATCATTTTCTTTTTTTACAAAGACATCTGCAGTTATATATGATGTTCTATCTTCTTTTTGAAAAATAAGTCCAGGTTTTGGGTTTAAGTTTTTAATTAAAGAGATAACTTTTTCTAAATCTATATCACTACATTTTAAGCTTTTCTTTAAACTCGCATAATTTTTATTTGCTAAAGTATTTAAATTAGTTTTTACCAAAATCTTAGCAAGGCTACAAATTTGATCTTGATTTTCAATAAGTTCTAATTGAATTATTAAACATTCGTTAAGATTTCTAGCACCAATCCCAGGATGTGTTGAATTTTGTATTAATTTTAATAATTTTTCTATTTGCTGAATTTTTGGTTTTTTTTTAATTGGGATTGAGTTTCTTATACTCTCTAAGGATTCAGTTAAATATCCATTTTCATCAATTGAATCTATTAAATAAGAAATTGTAAGTTGGTCTTCATTTCCAAAATTAAAAATAGCAATATTTTCTACTAAATATTCTTTAAGGCTTTGATTTTTAGTTTCACTTTTAAATATATCGTAATAAATTTCATGCGATGAATTCTGAGATTGTGAATTTTTTTTAGATAATAAAGTTTTATCTTTCGTACTTAGGAAAAAGTTATCTGATAGATATTCCTCAATTAAATCGTTTAGTTCTGACTGAGATGCATGGAGAAGTTTTATTGATTGCTGAAGGAGAGGAGTTAATTTTATTGATTGGGATAATTTTAAATTTAAACCTAACTTCATTTTAAAGTGTAAAGTTCTCGCCTAAATATATATTCTTGACACTCTGATTTTGAGCGATAACTTTAGGCGTACCTTGGGCAAAAATTTCACCTTGGTTCACAATGTAAGCTTGATCACAGATACCTAAAGTTTCTCTAACGCTATGGTCAGTAATTAAAATGCCAATTCCATTAGAAGCGAGTTGCTTAATAATTTTTTGAATATCAATGACAGCAATAGGATCAATTCCTGCAAAAGGCTCATCAAGAAGAATAAATTTTGGTTTATTCGCCAAGCATCTTGCAATTTCAACCCTTCTTCTTTCACCTCCAGAAAGGCTAATCGCTGCATTTTTTCTAATGTGTTGAATATTTAACTCTTCCAAAAGATTTTCAAGCTCTAATTTAATTTGTTGCTTACTTAAATTTCGAAGCTCTAAAATACTTATGATATTTTCACTTACATCCATCTTTCGAAAAATTGATGGTTCTTGAGGTAAATAAGAGATACCCTGCTTTGCTCTTATGTGAATAGGAGTTTTTGTTAAATTTTTCTGATCAAGTAAAATATTGCCATGATCTGCTGCTATTAAACCGACTATCATATAGAAAGTTGTTGTTTTTCCTGCCCCGTTGGGGCCTAGAAGACCTACTATCTGCCCACTCGTTATTTTTAAAGAAACATTTTTAACAACAATATTTTTTTTATAACTTTTTCTTAAGTTTTGTATAGTTAAAGTAGACATTATTTTTTAGGCTTTATTATTGCTTTTGTACGCCCTTTTTTTGTCTTTGTTCCGCTTTCATCCTTTCTTGATAGTGCTTGAGCAAATTCACTAGTAGCATCATACATAATATAATCTCCCCAAACCTCGTTATCACCTCTTTTTACAAAGGCTTCTTCATACAAGTGAATTTTATCCATGTGACCATCATACTCAATACGAAGTGCCTTACCTTCAATATATTCATCAGAACCTTCCATTTTTTGTCTAAAAGTTGTTGGGGTACCTATAGATGTGCTGTGTTGAAAACCTTGTCTATCTTCTCTAATGATAAGTTTATCTGCATTTATCACAAGAGATCCTTGGGTAAGGATGACATCCCCTTCATAAGTGCTAGTATTTTTTGTTTCTTCTACTGTCATTGTATCAGCTTCAATTTCAATAGGTTTGTCACTATCTGCCTCTTCTGAAATAGCAAAATGACAAAATAAAATTGCTATTACGAAAACATAATATATATATTTATTTTTTGTATTCAATTCTTGAATCTTTCATCACCAGTTGGTTTTTCATAGCGAACTTTAACATTGCTTAAAAGTTTTAAAATTCCATCTTTATTATCATACTTCATACCAATACCATCTATTTCAATATTTGGTTCTTGAATCATTTTTACAGCTTTTTGGCTTGTGACAACATCTAATTCTGAATATATATTTAGTTCATGAGTAAAAAGTTTTAAAACTTTTTTTGTTTTTGTAGGAAGCCTTACAAGGATAGCATTTTCTTTAAGGATAATTTGCTCACCCTTGTCATTGATTTCGCCCACGTCACTATAAATAGTTGAATGTTTTTTTTTATTCTTATATTTAGTATAGAAGGGTTTAAATAAAAAGGTTTTTTCTTCTCCTTTAAAATGTTTCATATACTCAGCTTGAAGAGAGGATTGTAAATTTCCTTCTTTATCTGTTCTAGTTGAATCAAAATATTTTAGAAAAAAAGACGGCCCACTATTTTTATTTAGCGTAAAATTTTTATACTCGTTTATAACTTCTTCTTTAAGCCAAAATGATGCTAATGCAACAATAGCAATAAAAATCAAAGCAAATACTGTTGAGAGTAAATTCATAAAATAATTATAAAATCTTAGCCTTAAAAAGGCTTTGCAGTGTAAGGGAACCAACTAAAGATTTATCTTTTTCAATAATTAAAAAAGATGTAATTTTTTGTTTTTCCATAATTTTAAGTGCTTCTATTGCCATTTGTTTTTTACTTAATGTGATAGGTTTTTTTTTCAGTACTTTAGAAATTGGTGTTTCAAGACTAGTATGGTTTAAAAGTAATCTTCTTAAATCACCGTCAGTGAATATCCCTTTTGGTATATTTTGATTATCAACGACGGCTGTAAAACCTAATTTTTTAGTTGTTATTTCCTTTATTGCATCTTCAATAGAAGATTCCAGACTGATTCTTGGTGTAGAGCCTAAATTAATCATAATATCTTCAATATGAACAATTTTGCCAAGGGAACCACCTGGATGAGACCTTACAAAATCTTCCGTATCAAAATTTCTTTCATTAAGAACACAAATAGCAAGTGCATCGCCCAATGCTAACATTAAAGATGTACTAGCTGTTGGCGCAAGACCTAGGGGGCATGCCTCTTTTGTGACTGAAGAACTAATATGAATGTTACTTTCAGTGAATAAAGTAGAGTTAGTATCACCTGTAATACTTATTATTTTTGCTCCAATCCTCTTAATAAGAGGGAGCAGCACAATAAGTTCCTGGCTCTCTCCTGAATTTGAAAGAAAGATAACAATATCTTTATCTGTAATCATACCTAGATCACCATGGCTCGCTTCACCTGGGTGCATAAAGAAAGATGGCGTTCCTGTACTTGAAAGAGTGGAAGCTATTTTTCCAGCAATATGGCCTGATTTTCCAATACCACTTAAAATAATTCTACCTTTGCAGTGAATAATACTTTCTACTGCTTCAGAAAATTCATTTGCTATTTTGCTACTAGCTTTTAGTATTTCATTTGCTTCAATTGTTAAAACATCTTGAGCAAGCTTTATTCTCTTTGATGACATAATTTCAGCTTAATTTGAATTACAATTTCATAAGTATAGTGCGGTTTGATAGTAGAATAAAGAATATAAAAAAAAGGTTTTATAGTTTATGTTTGAATCTCTTCAGCTAATAATCTTATTATTAGTAAGTTCAGTGTTCTTGGTGGCACTTTTTAAATATTTATCATTACCTCCAATGATTGCATATTTTGTCGTGGGGCTTGTTCTTGGACCTAATGCTTTAGGAATTCTTCCAGATTCTGAATCAAGTCGCCATTTTGTTGAATTTGGTATTGTATTTTTAATGTTTACAATTGGTTTGGAATTTAGTTTACCTAAGCTAAATTCAATGAGAAATATATTATTTGGATTAGGAGGATCTCAAGTCTTAATCACACTACTCGCTGTAATAATGGGCGGGGTGTTTTTTGGATTGCAATTACCATCAGCATTTATTATCGGCGCAGCACTCACAATGTCTTCAACAGCGATAGTATCAAAAATTTTGATTGAGCGATTAGATTTAAATAGCCGACATGGGAGATTATCTATTGGGATTTTATTATTTCAGGATATTGCGGTGATATTTATTTTAATATTGATTCCTGTATTTAATAATTTAGATGCAGATTTATTTAAACTAATTATCTTTGCGTTATTAAAAATTGTTTTTTTACTCTTTATAGTGTTTAAAGCAGGTAAACCATTGATGAACTTTTGGTTCGATATTGTTGCAAAAAATAAATCAAGAGAATTATTTGTTTTAAATGTTTTAATGATCACTCTTATTTTCTCTTATGCCACGAAATTAGCTGGTTTATCTTATGCTCTAGGTGCATTTCTTGCTGGCATGATTATCTCTGAAACACGATATAGGCACCAAGTAGAATCTGACATTACTTCATTTAGAAATATTTTATTGGGTTTATTTTTTATTAGTGTCGGCATGATGTTAAATGTCGGGATATTAATAGATAATTTTTCGCTCATTTTTTTATTATTTTTAGCTTTTACTGCTTTTAAAATTATTCTAATCACTGCTTTAACAACCATGTTTAAGTATGAGTTAGGTGTAGGGATTAGAACAGGAGTTATTCTATCTCAGGCGGGAGAATTTAGTTTTGTAATTCTTGCACTAGGTCAAAAAAATGCAATTATTACAGGGGATATATTTCAAATAATATTATCTGTTTGTTTATTATCTATGCTGATAGCACCAATATTAATTCCATTTAATGGTCGAATTGCTAGATGGATTTCGAAAGGGTATTCAAAAAAATCAGAAACCCTTGTAAAGCAAATTGAAGGGGTAGGGCATGATTATTCAGACCATGTTATTTTATGTGGTTATGGGAGAAGTGGACAATATCTTGGAAGGTTTCTAAAAGAAGAAAATATTAGTTTTATCGCTATCGACATGGATTTAAATAGAGTAAGTGATGCATCAATAGCAGGCGAAAATGTTATGTATGGTGATGCTAGTAGGAGGATCGTACTTAGAGCAGCAGGAATTGAAAGAGCAAAGGCAATAATCGTTGCATATACAGATGATAGGTCAACAGAAAAAGTGCTTAATGTTATTAGAGAGTCCTATCCCATTTTACCGGTAATTGTCAGAACTAAAGATGAATCATCAGTAGATAAATTACAAAATGCAGGGGCTACAGATGTAGTACCTGAGGTACAAGAGGGTAGTTTAATGTTGGCGTCACATGCACTGGTTTTACTTGGAATACCTCTAAGTAATGTAATTAAGAAAATTAGAATCTTTAGAAGCGAAAGATATAAAATGTTTAGGGGGTATTTTGCTGGAGCAACCGATGTTGATCAAGAGACCTCCAGTCAGGACTTACCTCAACTTCACTCAATTGAAATAAAAGAATATTTTTCTGTTTGCAATAATCAAATTTCAAGTATACCTTTGAAAAATTTTGATATTGAAATTCAATATATAAGAAGACCTAATATGTTAGAAAATATAGAGCCAAGACCAGATATTATAATATCCGCAGGCGATATATTAGTAATTATAGGAACTCAGGAAAACTTAAATTTATTTGAAAAATATACAATTAATGGAGAATAGTTAGTGGCTGCAAGAGCCGTAATAATAGGGGGAGGAGTTGTAGGCTGTGTAACTGCAATTAAACTTAAAGAAAGTGGATACGATGTAACTGTAGTGGATAAATCATTTGTAGGTGAAGAATCATCAGCAGCAGGAGCAGGTATTATATTTCCATTAATGCCATGGAATTATGAATCTAAAGTATATCAATTATGTTCAGGAGCATTAGGCTTCTACAAGAATTTATCAGAAAAACTAATAAACGGGGGATATGGAGATCCAGAATTTATTGAGTCTGGAATGATTTGTATTGAACCACCAGATAAGAAAGAAATAGTGCAATGGGCTAAAAAAAATAATTTTAAAATAAACAAATGTTTCTTTAACAGTAGGCCATCAATTGAATTTGCAAATGTAGCACAATTAAATCCAAAAAAATTAATGATATCGCTTAAGCATTATATCGAAGGACTTGGTATTAAATTAATTGAAAATTGTAACCTTAAAAAAATTCAAAAAAAATCTAATTATTTGAATGGATGGCCAACTGATAATAATGATCTTATTGAAGGAGATATCTTTATTATTACAGCAGGAGCTTGGAGTTCTCATATAATAAATAATGATAAAGATGAAATTTATCCTGTTAGAGGGCAATTAATTAAATTTAAGAAACCAAGTATCATACTTGATAAAATTTTATATTCGAAAAATTTTTATTTACTACAAAGAAAATGCGGATCAATAGTCGCAGGGAGTACAATTGAAAATGTTGGTTTTGATAATACAACTACATTTCAGGCAGCCAAAGAGCTTAAAGAAAAAACAATCAACCTTATACCTGAATTAAAAGAATTCGAGCCTTATGAACAATGGGCAGGATTGAGGCCAGGGGTAAAAAACAATATCCCACTTATAAAGAGAGATAATATACATAAAAATATTTATATTAATTCTGGACATTATCGATATGGAATTACCATGGCACCAAAATCGGCTGATGAAATATTAAAATTAATTAAAGTTTAGGTAGAGATGAAAAAAATTAAAATTATTTGGAGGCTTATTGATGGAAAGGCAGGTCATGACAAACAATCTTTAGCTTTAGTGGAAAATTTAAAAAATCAAACTAGCTGTAAGATATTTAATATAAATATTCAAAATTTAGAAAGCCCCTTTGTAGCTTTAATATTCAAAAAGTATAATTTAGATAAGTTGTTAACTAAACCAGATATCGCCATTGGCGCAGGTCATAAAACGCATTTATATCTATTAGCTATAAAAAGATGTTTTGATGCAAAAATAATAGTTATCTTGAAACCAAGCCTTCCATTTAAATTCTTTGATTTGTGCGTCATCCCAAAACATGATGGTGTAAAAAGAAAAAAAAATATAATTAACATTCAAACTGCATTAGTAAACTTCAATTCAAGTATGAAAAAAAAAGAAAACGTAGCTTTATTTTTAATAGGAGGCCCCTCTAAACATTATTATTGGAATACAAAGTTAATTTTAGAGAAAATTAAAAATATATCAAAACAATATGAATTCAAAAGATTGCTTTTAACAACATCGAGAAGGACCCCAGTAAATTTTGTTAATGAATTTAATAATTTAAAAATTAAAAATGTGAAGTTGTATGAGCATAAAAAAATTGATAATGATTGGCTTGATAAAAATATAACTAAAGTAAAAAATGTTTGGGTTACAAATGATTCATACTCAATGCTCATCGAAGCAATTGCTTCTGGAGCCAACACGAATATTCTAGATCTTGAGATTAAAAAAAAATCAAAGCTATCTGAAGAAATAGAAAAAATTAAAAAAAATATAAGGAAAAAATTTCCTATACCAAATGAAGCTAAAAGAGTTTCTGAGTTTATTCAAAAAATATGGTTTTAAATAAAAAAATTTCTGTTTTGCAGGTTTTACCCGACTTAAATTCAGGTGGGGTTGAAAGAGGAACTTTAGAAGTAAATAAGTATTTAGTAAGCGTTGGTTGTCGCTCTATGGTGATATCCAATGGTGGAAGAATGGTAAAAGAGCTTGAAAGTGACAAAGGAGAACATTATAAGCTCGGGATAGGTAAAAAAAATCTATTTATAATTTTTTCCCTTTTTAAATTAATAGATTTTATTAAAAAAAACAAAATTGATATTATTCACGCAAGATCAAGACTGCCAGCCTGGGTTTGTTTTTTTGCATTAAAATTAACAAAAAGAAATATTAGGCCAATTTTTATTACAACTGTGCATGGACCTTATTCAGTAAATTTTTACAGTAGTATTATGACCAAGGGAGATAGGGTAATTGTTGTTTCAAAGATGATTATGCAATATGTCCTTAAAAATTATAAGATTGATAAAAAAAAGCTTGTCCTAAATTATCGAGGGGTATCAAAAAAAGACTTCCCTTACAATTTTAAAGCAACAGAAAGGTGGTTAAAAATATGGCAAAAAGATTTCCCTCAAACAAAAAATAAAATAATATTAACCCTCCCTGCAAGAATTACTCGTTGGAAAGGTCAAGATGACTTCATTATTTTATTAAAAAAAATTACCGAAAAAAACCCAAACGTACATGGACTTATTGTTGGGGAAGAAAAAAATAAAGCTAGATTTATCAATAAATTAAAATCCCAGGCAAGCAAATTAGAACTTAATAAAAATTTAACATTTGTAGGACATCGATCTGATATTAGAGAAATAATGTCTATTTCAAAGATAGTATTTTCTTTATCAAAAGAGCCAGAAGCTTTTGGTCGAATATCACTCGAGAGTTTAAGTATGGGTATTCCAGTAATTGCTTATTCACATGGTGGTGTTAAGGAGCAAATGTTAGAAATTCTTCCTGAAGGTTTAATTGCTGTTGAGAATATTAATTTAGTTGCTTCATTAGCTAATAAGTGGATAAAAAAAGGACCAGAGATTAATAAAACCCATAGTTTTATGCTGAAGAATATGTTGGAAAAAACATTTTTAGTATATAAACAAGCAATCAAAGATAAATGTCAAAAGTAAAAATTATCATTGTTACGCAAACATACCCGCCTAGAACAGGAGGAATGCAGTCTGTTATGCAGGGTTTAGCAAAAAAATTATCAGAGTTTTATCAAGTAATAGTTCTTCCCGATCACTTAGTGCCAAAAAAAGAAAAAAGTAAAAACTCGGCCCTTGAAATTAAAACGTTTCTTTTGCCTAAATTCTTAAGAAACTTTTATAAAAAAATTTATATAAAAAAGGTAATAAGAAAAGATACTTTATTAATTTGTGATAGTTGGAAATCTGTATTTGCGATACCAATTAATATTAAAAATAAGATAATAGTTCTGGCACATGGACAGGAATATCTTGATCCGAGGAAAATTGATAAAATAAATTTAGCATTATCAAGAGCAAGCATCTTGATATCTAACTCTAGTTTTACAAAAAATTTAGCAAAAAATGTTTTAAATGGGTCAAAACTAAAACATATTGTTATTCCACCAACATATTTTATGGATAAAAGTCCTGCAAGGTTTAAAAAAACCAAAAATATAATTCCTAATTTATTAACCCTAACAAGGATTGATATTCGTAAGGGGATAACTCAAACGATGGAGGCATTATCTATTCTAAAAAAACAAAAAAAAATAAAAGAATTTATTTGGCATATTGCTGGGTCTGGACCGGAGCTTGATAATCTCAAAAAATTATCTCACCTATTAGATCTAAAAAAAGAAATCAAATTTAATGGCTGGGTAAATGATTTTGAAAAGAATAAACTATTTAAGAAGTCAGATATATTTGTAATGCCTTCATATAAATATAAAAGATCAATTGAAGGTTTTGGAATTGTCTATGTTGAGGCAGCTAAATATGGTATCCCTTCAATTTGCGGAAAAGATAGTGGTGCAAGTGATTTTGTGAAAAATAATGTTTCGGGTTGGGTGGTTGACCCACTAGATTTAAATGCACTAAAAAAAGTTTTAATTGATGCAATCAACTTTCCTAGCAAGTCAAGAGAAAAGGGAAAGGTATCAAAAAATAAATATATTAATAACTTTAATGGGCATATAGCTTTCCAACTTTTTCTGGATACAATAAAAAAAATTAATAGATGAAAAACAAAGAAAATATCTTAATTATTAAACATGGGGCATTAGGTGATCTTATTCAAGCAGATGGGATAATAAGATCAATAAGATATGAGCATAAAAATGCAATAATAACTCTATTGACCTCTAAAAAATTTATTGATTTAATGTCCAGGTGTCCACACATTGATAATCAAATCATTGATAATAGACCTCCATTTCTAAATATTTTCTCTTACGTCACTTTATATAAAAATTTTTTAAAATATAATTTTAAAATTATTTATGATTTACAAAACTCCCAAAGAACTTTTTTTTATCGTAAATATTTATTTAATAAAATAAAGTGGATATCTACCAATCGAGAGAATCATAAGATTTCTGGCTTACGTGGGCTAGAAGGAATGTTAAAAGAAAATTCAATCAATACTAAATATGCATTAAAGCCAGATATAAAATGGCTTTCAATAGATATCAAAAATATAATTAAGAAAAATAAAATTTTAGCCAACTATATAGTATTACTTCCTGGTTCATCAAAAAAAAATCCATTAAAGAGATGGCCTTATTTTAGAGATTTATCAAAATTACTTATTTCAAAAGGTTACGAAGTAGTAACGATACTTGGGCCAGAAGAGTTAGAAATGAATCATTTATTTTCCGGTCATGTTCTCAAAAATTTGGATTGGCCTAAGTTGTCAGGAATTATTAAAAATTCATACTTTGTCATTGGAAATGATTCGGGACCATCACATATTGCATCATGTTTAAATAAAAAAGGTTTAGCTTTATTTGGACACTCAACTTCCGCAGTTAGATCTGAACTTGAAAGGGGAAAATTTGAAATTTTAAAAGTAAGCGATTTAAAAGATTTAACCGTAGATCAAGTTTTTAAAAAAATGACGACTATTTTAAATAAAAAAAAGTTAATTGATTTTCTCTGAATAAATCTTGTTTGATGCAAGCATCACACCAATCAATAATCAAATAATTGCGCCATACTTATTTGCAAATAAACTCGTACTAGATGCTATAGGTAAAAAATAAGTAAAAATAATATTAAAAACTAAAGCAAAAGAAAGAAATAATTTTTTAAACTAGCAGTCAAGATTTAAGCTCCTTAATAATTTCTTTGATACAGTTATTCCAATCGCCCAAAGTTTTTTGTCTAAAAATTTTAATTGTGGGATACCATGGCGAATCTTTTCTTTCACTCATCCATAAAAAACTTGATCTATCTGGGAGGAGTAAAAATGTTTTTTTACCCAATGAACCTGCTAGATGTGCAATTACAGTATCAACAGATATTATAATGTCCATCTTATTAACAAATGATGCAGTATCAGAGAAGTCACTCAGTAAATTTTGATGATTAATAATTTTAGAATTATTAAGTATCTTTAAATCTTCATGTGGTATATCTTTTTGAAGAGAGTAAAACTCAAAAGGGAAAGATATTAATTCAGAAAAATCATCAAGTGACATACTTCTATTGTGATTATTTTTATGTAAGGGATTCCCAGACCAACACAAACCAACTCTCAATTCATTGTTATTTTTAAATTTTTCTTCCCACATTTTATTTTTATTAAAATTTGTTAGTAGGTATGGACATTTATTTGGAACATTCGAAATTTCAGTTTTGAAGGCTAGTGGTAGGCTCATGATAGGGGAATAAAAATCAAATTTAGAGGGTTGAGTATTAGGGCCAATAACCTCTACTTCAAGATCCTGAGATTTTATTAATTTATAAAAAGGTTCAGTGACCTCTAAAATTATTTTTTTTGGGTGCAAATTTTTTAACAAAGCTACATATCTGTAACAGTGAATGAAATCACCATGGCCTTGCTCAGGGTATATAAAGATGACTTTATTTTTTACAGATTCATTTCCAAGCCATAATTTTTTAGGGTAAGTTCTGGCCCATTTTCTTGCGAAGCTTTGCCATCTGTATTCATAAAGTTCCCATCCATCTTTATAATTTCCTTTAAAAAGATGGAGTAGCGATTTATTCCAATAAGACTCAGGGTACTTTGGATCAAGGGAAATACATTTAATAAAATCGTCCATAGCTAAATTTAATTTCTTTAATGCTTGAAAAGATAACCCACGATTACTATAAAAGTATCCTGTAGTTGGAGATTTATTAATACATATATTGAAGTATTCAATTGATTCATTGAACCTATTGATTTTATAAGCAGCTAAACCAGCATTGTTATAGAGGATTGCAATGGTTTTATCGATTTTTAAGCATTGAGTGAAGTATTCTAAAGCATCATTTGCTTCACCAATTTCTAATAGATTTACTCCTATGGCATTTAAAATTTGTAAATTTTTAGGAGCTAGTTTGAGTGCATTCTTAAAACAATCAATAGCATCATTATGAATTTTAAGATTAGTTAAAAGGTCCCCTTTTTTAATATAGGCTTCTAGATACTCTGGCGCTTTTGTTATTGTCATTGTATAAAACTCAAGAGCCTTGGAGGTATTTTTTTGATTAAGATAAGAATTTCCTAGATTAAAACTAATCATAGGTTGGTTTGGATTTATTTGTAGTGATTTTTCAAGCAATGAACATCCTTTTTTGTCTTCGCCCATTTGGAGATTTAAAGTCCCAAGACTATTTAATAAGTCAGAACTCCCTGGGTATTTGGAAATTAAATATTCAAATCCTTTTTGTGCATTACTTAAGTCCCCAGATTGATGAAACTGAATACTTTCTTGAAATATATCTTCATCATTTTTTTGTTTATTCGATATCATTTAAATTGAGTAATCATTTTGACCAACTGCCTGATTTACCACCAGATTTTTTTAATAACATAATTTTTGAAATAGATAAATTTTTGCTAAAAGACTTACACATATCGTATATTGTTAGTAAGGCGACAGAAACAGAAGTGAGGGCTTCCATTTCAACGCCTGTTTTACCAAAACATCGCACTAAGCCTTTACAGTCAATCGTATTATTTTTATTATCAATAGAAAATTCAATTTCAATCTTTGTAAGATTTAAATTATGTGCCAATGGAATTAAATCTGAGGTTTTTTTTGCTGCTTGGATACCTGCAAGTCGAGATGTTGATAGCACGTCGCCCTTATTATTCCTATTTTCAATAATAGCATTAATTATTTCTTCATTAAGTATTATAGAACCCTTAGCAATCGCCTCTCTTAAAGTATCGTTCTTTTTTGAAACATCGACCATGTTGGCATCACCATTTTTATCAATATGAGTAAACATCTATTTTTTCTTCCGCTATAATTTAAATAATATTTACAATGATAATATCAATGTATGAAAAAAACTCTATTAATATTTATTTTCTTAAGCTGTATTGTAATGGCTAATAATTTGCCTGAACTAGGTGATTACAGCTCCTCCAAAATAAGTGAAAGCGATGAAATTTTTATTGGGAGACAAATTTTGTTTCAAGTTAATCAGAGCGACAGCATTATTAGGGATATTGAAATTTCAGATTATCTTGATTTATTAGGTAAAAGACTTATAAATGCAAGCACAGACCCTGCGAAAAAGATTGAATTTTTTATTGTAAATGATGCATCAATAAATGCATTTGCAATGCTTGGTGGTGTTATAGGTGTTCATTCTGGACTATTTCTTGCTGCAAATACTGAGTCAGAATTAGCTAGTGTTATAAGTCATGAAATAGCTCATATAAATCAAAAGCATATTTCAAGATTTCTAGCACAACAGGAAAGAGCCTCTTACCAGTCAACTTTTCTTATGGCTGTTGCACTCTTATTGGCTAGATCGAATCCTCAACTTGCAAGTACTACTATGGCTGGAGCTTCTGCGGGCTCAGTTCAAGGAGCACTAGATTTTACAAGGGAGAACGAGAAAGAAGCAGATAGAGTTGGAATTCAAACGTTAAATAATGCTGGCTTTGATGTGAGGGGGGCACGTGATTTTTTTACAACACTTAAAAAGGCTAACCAGTTTTCTGGTGGGGCCGCCCCAGCTTTTTTACAAACTCATCCTATAACAAGTAATCGTATAAATGATATTGAAGATCGATTAAAAGATTTTCCATACAAGCAAAGGGTAGATAACCAAACTTTTCACTATGTTAAGGGAAAGTTAAAAGCTTTACTTGGAGATAAAAGTAATACGAAAAATATTTTAGAAGAAAATATTAAAAATAAGATATACATAAATGAAGCAGGTGAAAGATTTGCACTTGCATATATCTATTTAATGGATAATGAATTTGTAAAATCACAAGAACAAATTCAGTGGTTAATTGATAGCGAACAATCAAACCCAATGTTAAGTCAGCTTTATATAAACTATTTGATAAAAATAAACAAAGTCTCAGAAGCAAAAAAATTATATGAACAAAATTTAAATTTCTTTCCATCCAACCGTTCTTTTGTTTATGGCCTTGCTGATTTATATATAAGGACTCAAGAAACAGAAGAAGCAATAGAACTTCTGAAAAAAAATCAACAAAAATTTTCACAAGACCCTATTCTTTATAATTTATTTGCAAAAGGTTATGCAAATCAAGGAAAAAAATTACTGCAATATGAGAATTTAGCAGAAGCTGCTTATTATAATTTCAATCTTAAAGAGGCTATTATGAGGATGGATCTAGCAATTAAAGCTAATGATGGTGATTTTTATCAAAAATCTAGAGTTGAATCAAGATTTAAACAAATCCAAAGAGAGCTAGAAATTCACACAAGTGATAATTGATAAGTTTTACTTATCAGTATCATTTTAAGATAAAATTATGCTAAGCAACCTAGATAAACTATCATGCTTAATTACTAATTAATTATAGGAAACTTACTATGTCTTCACTAATAAATACAGAAGTAAAGCCTTTTAAGGCTACAGCATTTCACAGCGAAAAAGGTGGCATTGAAGTAACTGAGGCTGATCTTAAAGGAAAATGGTCCGCTGTTATTTTCTATCCAGCTGATTTTACATTTGTTTGTCCAACTGAGTTAGGAGATCTTGCAGATCATTATGATGAGCTACAAAAAATGGGTGTGGAGGTATATGCTGTATCAACCGATACACACTTTACTCATAAAGCTTGGCATGACACATCAGAAACAATTAAAAAAATTAAATTTCCAATGATTGGAGATCCAACAGGTGCAATTTCAAGAAACTTTGATGTAATGATTGAAGAAGAAGGCTTAGCTTTAAGAGGCTCATTCATAATAAATCCAGATGGAATCATTAAAACTGCTGAAATAAATGATTTAGGTATTGGTCGTTCAGCAGCTGATTTAGTGAGAAAGGTTCAGGCAGCTCAATATATTGCAGCAAACCCAAATCAAGCTTGTCCTGCTTCTTGGAAGCCAGGCGAAGAGGCATTAACCCCGTCACTTGATTTAGTAGGAAAAATCTAAAACTTCTATATCTTAGTTTGGTTGGGCACACATCTAGCCCAACCAAAGCTTTTTTCTGGAATATGGAATATTACTTATGTCACTTTCAACTGAAATTACAACACAATTAAAACAATACTTAGCGAAGCTAAAGTCAGATGTAGTGATTGAGGCATTTGTGGATGAAAGCGAAGTCTCAACAAATATGAGCGAATTATTGATTGAATTAGCAGAGATGACTGAGAAAATTTCTCTCAATATTCATAAAGATACGGCTGAGAGAACGCCATCTTTTAAAATCAATAAATCTAATGAAACAACCGGTATTCAATTTGCAGGAATTCCTTTAGGACACGAATTCTCATCACTAGTACTAGCATTGTTACAGGTAGGTGAACACCCATTAAAAATTTCAGAAGATTTAGTTGATCAAATTAAAAACATAGAAGGAGAATTTTTTTTTGAAACCTTCATTTCCTTGTCATGCCACAACTGCCCAGATGTTGTTCAAGCTTTAAATGTCCTATCACTTTTAAATCCTAATATAAGTCACTGTATGGTTGACGGCGCACTATTCCAAGATGAGGTGAAAAGAAAAAAAATAATGTCAGTCCCAACAGTCTTTCTAAATGATATTGAGTTTGGGCAAGGTAGGATGGAACTAGAGGAGATTATCAATAAAATTGATACAAAGGCTGGTGAAAAAAAAGCTGATCAATTATCCCAAAAAGGGCTTTTCGATATCCTTGTTGTTGGTGGGGGTCCAGCAGGTGCATCGGCTGCAATTTATTCAGCAAGGAAAGGAATAAAAACAGGAATTATTGCTGAGCGTTTTGGGGGGCAGGTCATGGATACACTGGGTATAGAAAATTTTATTTCTGTACAAAAAACTGAAGGCCCAAAGTTAGTGAAAGCGCTTGAAGAGCATGTAAAAGAATATGATGTTGACGTCATTAATCTTCAGACAGCAAAAAAAATTGTAAAAGTAAATGATTTATTATTTGAGGTTCACCTAAATAGCGGAGGCATTCTTAAATCTAAGTCAGTCGTTATTGCCACTGGGGCAAGCTGGAAGGAATTAGGTGTTCCTGGAGAAAAAGAATTTAAGGGGAAAGGGGTAGCCTATTGCCCACATTGTGACGGCCCTCTGTTTAAGGGAAAAGATGTAGCTGTAGTCGGAGGGGGGAATTCAGGTATTGAAGCTGCAATTGACTTAGCAGGTATCGTTAAGCATGTCACTATCTTAGAGTTTGCTGCCGAGCTTAATGGTGATCAGGTATTAATTGATAGATTAAAGAGCTTAGATAATATTGAGGTTGTACTAAATGCCAAAACAAATGAAATTTGTGGGTCAGATAAAGTAACGCACTTAGTTTATACAGATAGAAAACATGAAAAAGAAGAGAGAATAAATATTGAAGCGGTATTTATTCAAATTGGTTTAAATTCAAATAGTGACTGGGTAAAAGAGGATATAAAATTAAGCCAATATGGCGAAATCGAAATCAATGACCATGGAGAAACATCAATGCAAGGTGTTTTCGCAGCAGGCGACGTCACTACAATACCTTATAAACAAATCATTATAGCTATGGGAGAAGGCTCAAAAGCAGCATTAGGAGCTTTTGACCATCTAATAAGGCATTAATTAAATAAAAAATTTAATCGTTGTTTTTAAGAAGTTTTTTTAGGAGAGGTATAGTAATTGGCTTTTTCATTTTTAAAGACCAATTATCTAATGCGTCTAAGGTTGCGATTAAGAAGTGTAAGTCCCTTTGTAAATGTTTCATACAATATTCAATAACATTCTCGCTACATGACATTCCTTTTTGTTTTGAATGACTTAATAATGCTAATTTCTTCTCGCTATCTGTTAGTGGTTTAATTTGGTAGACAAGACCCCAGCTAAGTCTACTAGCTAAATCACTCCGCAAACCCATGTTGTTGGGAGAGTTAGCCCCAGTTATGAAAAGTTTTTTACCATTCTCTTTGCAATCATTAAAAATATTAAAAGCTTCTACTTGCTCTATATTATTTTTAATATCAATATCCTCAATAACAAAAATGTTACCTTTTTTTACCACATCGGATAAATGAGACTTCCCTGCGCCTTCAACACCCCACAAATAAAAAAATTGAAGGTTTTTGTCAGTTATAAATTTTTTTATAATGCTAATTACTTCAGAGTTATCACCAACAATAAAATTATCAAATGATTTAACCTTAGGTGTTTGTATATCGAGTAAAAGTTGATCCATCATTCCTATGGCACCATGTGCCTATTGAGTAAAATTAAGTTAAAATCTTACTATACATAAATTCGCAAATCTAATAAGGATTAAACCAAATTGTCTCAAAAAAAATCTGAAGATAACTCAATTACATATAAGGATTCTGGAGTAAATATTGAGGCTGGAAACAACCTAATTGAAAAAATTAAACCACATGCAAAGGCTACTTTTAGAAAAGAGGTTTTAGGGGGGCTAGGTGGTTTTGGTTCAATGTTTGAGATGCCAAATCATATCAATAACCCAGTACTTGTTTCTGGCACTGATGGCGTGGGAACAAAGCTAAAATTAGCATTTGAACTTAATAAACATGACACTATAGGACAAGACTTAGTTGCAATGTGCGTCAATGATATTATTGTTCAAGGAGCTGAGCCCTTATTTTTTCTGGATTATTTTGCATGTGGAAAATTAAATACTCAAATTGCTGAAAAAGTTATCAAGGGTATCAGTGATGGATGCAAGCTAGCAAAATGCTCTCTGGTTGGTGGTGAAACTGCAGAAATGCCGGGGATGTATCAAGGTGATGAGTACGACCTAGCGGGCTTTTGTGTTGGCGCAGTAGATAAAACCAAAATAATCGATGGTAAAAGTGTAGATGAAGGCGATATCATAATTGGTATTAGTTCATCTGGAGCACATTCAAATGGATATTCCCTTATTAGAAAAATAATATCTGAAAAAAAAATAAATTTAGATTTAAAAATTGATAATGAGACTATTGGTGATTTATTAATCAAGCCTACGAAAATTTATACGCAATCAATTTTAGAAGTTTTAAAAACTGAAAAAATAAATGCAATGGCACATATTACTGGGGGCGGCTTGACTGAAAATATTCCAAGAGTTATTCCTAATGAGTTCAAGGCTGTCATCTCAAAAATTTCCTGGCAAATGCCTAAATTATTTAGCTGGATTAAATCTGAAGCACATCTAGACGATGACGAATTATTTAAAACATTTAATTGTGGAATTGGTATGGTTATCATAGTAAAAAAAGAATCAAAAGATAGGGTATTGATATCACTCAGAAATTCAAAAGAAAATGCCTTTGAAATTGGAAAAATAACCAAAAAAGTTGTTGATGAACCACAAATACAAATTATCTAAGTATTTATTAGTATTAGTACTTTTTTCTCAAAGTCTATTTGCCTTCAAGAAGCTACCGGAAAATTTTTACATTGATTACGAGCTATTCCAGTTTATAAAACTTAGAAATATTGAAGTAGAAAAAACCCAAATATCCTCCGGCGAAATAAAATTACAATATAAGCAGAAAAATAAAAAATATGATTTGAATGTTTTGTTAAAAACTAAAAAATTTCTAAAATTTTTTGGAGATAAAGATATTCAGAGCAAAGGTTTTGTTGGCAATAAGGGGCTTTTATTCAATTCATTCCTAGTCAATGACATAAAAAAACCAAAAAAAAATGTATCTGTAACTTTCGATAGAAAAAATGACAAGCTAAAAGTTGACTACAAAAAAAAGTTAACTGAAAAAAAGTATGTGGGTAATTTATTAGATATACCTACATTACTTCTTCAATTTCATTTTGAAAAAACTAAGCCTAGATATTCATTTGATTTTTTAGAAGGAAAAAAAGTTAGAAATATTGAATATAAAAAAATTAAAGATGAAAGTATAAAAATCAATGGAAGAAATTTTCAAACGGAATTATATGAGGGAGAAATTATCTCAGTTAAAAATTCAAAGCATTTTATTTGGCTCTCAAAAAGTGTTTATAGAATACCTATTAAAATAAGATTAAAGATGAAGGGTGGATTAATGATTGACCAAAATTTAAAAAACACAGATCTTAAAATTAAAGAAATAGATGAATAGATTTTCTATAAAGTCATGTGCCGAGATTTTAGAAGAAAGCTTTTCTAATAACTTTCCAGCTGATTCTCAGTTGAGTTTCTTTTTTAAAAAAAATAAAAATATAGGCAAGTCTGAGAGATCGCTCATTGCTGATACTTATTTTAATGTCATTAGAAATAAAAGATATCTTGAGGTTTTAGGCTCAACATCAAATCCCTTTAAATTAATTCTTATATATTTAATTAAATTACAAGGAAGGAGTATTCGTGATTTATTACCCATGATCAGTGAGGAAGATGGAAAGTGGCTTTCTAAAGTAAAAGCAAATAAATTAAAAAACATAGATCTCTCAGTAAAATTAAGCCTACCTGATTGGTTTTGGCTAAAGTTATCTGCTCAGTACAATGAAAAAAAGGCCACACAAATTGCTAATTCCCTTTTATCACCTGCGCAACTCTGTATCAGAGTAAATACCCTTAAAGGTAAAGGTAGGCAAGAGATAATGACTGAACTAAAGGAATCGTTTCAGGAAGTAGAAAGCCAAATTCTAGAAACTAAAATATCGCCAATCGGTATTAATTTACCCAGAGGTAGTTACATACAGAAACATCCACTTTATCTTGAAGGTAACATCGAAGTTCAAGATGAGGGAAGTCAATTATTATCATATTTAGCTGATGCAAAGAGAGGGCAGATGGTCGCAGATTTTTGTGCTGGCGCAGGAGGTAAAACGTTAGCTATGACAGCTATGATGAAAAATACCGGAAGAATATATAGTTTTGATATTTCAGATAAAAGATTAGATAGCTTAAAAACTAGATTAAAAAGATCAGGTGCATCAAATATCTCAATACAAAGAATTTCAAGTGAAAACGATAATAAAATTAAGAGATTAAAGGAAAAGTTCGACAGGGTTCTTGTTGACGCACCATGTACTGGCTTTGGGACACTACGTAGAAATCCAGACCTAAAATGGAAGCACTCAGAGAAGTCATTGATGGAACTAATAGCTAAACAAAAGAACATTCTTCATTCGGCAGCCAGATTATGCAAAAAAAAAGGATTATTAATATATGCAACATGTAGTTTGCTTAATGAAGAAAATGAAGAACAAGTGAAAAATTTTCTCCTTGAAAATTCAGATTTTAAATTAATATCAAAATCTGTAATACTAGAAAAGTATGGTGTTCCTTTGGACGATAAAAAATACCTAAAGCTAAATCCATTTGAAAATGACACGGATGGTTTTTTTGGAGCAGTTATGGAGAGAGTTAGATAATGAAAAATGCAAATAAATATATACTGCTTGCCGCGATAGCGGGAATTATAATTGGACTAGTCATAAAAAAATTTCCCGATTCATTAATACTTCAATATGTTTCAGATATATCTATTTTGGCAGGCCAAATTTTTATTACCACGTTAAAAATGATTTTAGTTCCTCTGGTATTTTTTTCTATTGTGAATGGTATTTCAAACCTAGCTTCTTCTAATAAAGCAGGTACTATCTGGAGATCAACACTTTTATACTTTGCCGGAACCATGTTTTTCGCAGTTTTTATTGCAATGATAGCAATGAATTTGTTTAAGCCAGGCATAGGAGTTTCAATAGATGCTTGGCAGCTAAATGAGGTAGTAACGTCTGAAGCATTATCTTTTAAAGATTTTATTTATCAATTCATTTTAGGTTTATTTGAAAATCCGTTTGCATCACTGGCAAACGGAAAAATCCTACCTCTCATTATATTTTCTATCTTGATTGGCATAGCGCTTAATGAGAAAAATAAAGCATTAAACTCAGCAAGAGATTTTTTTAAAAGCTTTTATGAAATAATTTTTAAAATTGTAAATTGGATTATGTATATTGCCCCTTTTGGCATATTTGGCTTACTGGTAAATATGGTGGTTAGTCAAAATATAACAATCTTCTCTCAAGTTGGAATTTTTATGCTAATTGTTATAGGGGTAATTTTATTTCACGGAATAATATTTTTACCAACTCTATTATTCATATTTAATAGAGTAAATATTTTGTCTTTATGGAAAGGTGGGAGAGTGTCATTTATTTCGGCATTTGCAACAAGTTCGAGTAGTGCCACACTCCCTATTACACTCAAAGCATCACAGAATAACTTCGGTGTATCAAAAGATGTTTCTAATTTTGTTTTGCCTATCGGTGCTACGATGAATATGGATGGAACGGCAATGTACGAGGCAGCAGCAGCGTTATTCATCGCAAATTTAGTAGGACTAGATTTAGGATTATCTCAACAGTTTGTTTTATTTTTTATTGCTATGATTGCTTCAATCGGAGCCCCTGGAATTCCAAGTGCGGGAATGGTGACGATGGCTATGGTGCTTCAAGTGTTGGGGCTTCCTTTGGAAGCTCTTGGCATATTAATTCCAATGGATCGTTTGCTAGACACGTTCCGAACAACAGTTAATGTTGAAGGCGACTTAGTTGGAACCTTAATTATTGATAAATTAGTTAAGGATTAACTTTCTTTTTTCGTTCTAAAAAATCTAATGATAATGAGTAAGCTGACGGGACAACTACTAGAGTAAGTAGCGTAGATGATAACATGCCTCCAATAACAGCAATCGATAAGGGACCATTAGTTTCTGATCCTGCACCATAACCCAATGCGGCTGGTAGAAGAGCAAGTATAAGTGTCAGCGAGGTCATAAGAACAGGTCTCAACCTTATTGGGCATGCTTCTAAAAGTGCATGATTAGTGCTCTTACCCTTTGCTTTAATTTGGTTGGTCATATCAACAAGTAGAATGGAATTTTTGGCGACTAAGCCTATCAATAAAACCATTCCAATCATTGAGTATATATTCAGGCTATTTCCAGTTACCCACAACAACATCACTCCACCAATAATTGCCAAAGGTTGTGCGAGCATTACGATTAAAGGTTGAAAGAAAGAATTAAATAGACTTGATAAAACCATGTATAAGAGAACTGTTGCTAAGGTAAAGGCAAATAAAATATTACTTGTGGTTTTGGCAAATTCCTTAGCCTGACCAACAAGCTTAATAGAATACTCACTAGGAAGTATTTTTTGACTAGCATTGTTTACAACTTTGACGGCTTCACCAAGAGAAATTGTTGGGTTAGCATAAAAATTTGCAGAGTATTGTAAATCTTGTCTACCCATGACAGCTGGACCTAGCGTTTCTGTGAAGCTCGCAATAGAATCAAGTCTTACAAGTTCTCCCGTATCTCCTTTTAAATTAATTTTTTTAAGGTCAGATATCTCCTCAATAATGCCATCTTTTGCCTTCATTCGTATATCATACCTCTGGCCATCTCCAGGTTCATCGTTAAAACGAGCTACATCAAGTCCATTGCTAAAAACGGAGATCGAATTTGCGATATTGGCTGCACTAATTCCAAAACTCGCGGCTCTCTCTCTATCAATTTGAAGATTCATTTGAGGTAAACTGAGCTGTAAATCTAAATCAATGCGCCCTAGACCTTCTACTTGTGAAAGTTCGTATTGTAGCTGATCTGCTAAGGACGAAACGGTCTCAATATTTGGTCCGATGAGAGAAAATTGTAAAGGTTCAGATCGCCTACCGCCGGCAATGGAGGGAGCGGATATAAAAGCCTTCACTCCAGTTAAAGAATCAAAATCACCTTTAATCTGTTTTATTATTTCTGATTGAGACAACAGGCGATTTTGTTTATCTTTAAGCATCACACTTATAAACCCTGAATTAACTTGACCCCTGCTTCCTAATCCAATGGAAGAAAATACACCCTTGATAACACCATCGTATTTATCAAGAACATTTTCAATTTCAAGTAATTTTTTATAGGTGTAATCCATATTGGAACCGAGTGGAGTTTTAAATCTAACACTAAATCTACTTTCATCTTGTTCCGGCAAAAAAGTTTTTTCGACTTTCGAAAAAAAGAAACCGCTTGATAAAACAATTAGAAAGCTCAACAAAAGAACTTTCCAGCGATGATTCAGTGACCAAGTCAATACTTGCTTATAAAATTTTTCAACCTTCATAAAAGTACTATCAAATTTTGACAAGAAGCTAATGGGGTTTTCTTTTTTTTCTAAGAACTTTGAACATAGCATGGGGGTTAATGTAAGTGAAACGACTAATGAAACAAGAACTCCACTTGTGACGACAATTGCAAAAGATTCAAAAAAACGACCTACAATTCCTTCCATAAAAATAACCGGACCAAAAATACATACTAAAGCAATGGATGAAGCTAATACGGCAAAAACCACTTCATTACTTCCATTAACAGCCGCATTAAAAATGTTCTTATCAATTTTTTTATGATGTCTAAAGACATTCTCAAGAACGACGATGGAGTCATCAACAACAATTCCAATGAGTAGGATCAACGCTAATAATGTCATGCTATTAAAAGTAAAGTTATAGAAATACATAATAGCTATGGCTCCTAGAAGGGAGATTGGTATAGCTACTGCAATAATTAACGTCGATCTTATCGAGCCCAGAAATAAAAGAACAATGAGCGATGCCAGAATAGTACCTTCTAAAATATGCTCCTGAAGCGACTTCACCATAGACTTGATATAAATTGAATCATCTGTTGAATACTGTATTTTTAATCCCGGAGGTAAATTTGGTGTGATTTCATTTTCAATTTTTTCTCGTACTTTTTTTATGATATCAACGGTATTGGTGTTTGCTACTTTTACAATACCTAAGCCAATACTTGTTTCACCATTAAACCTTGCAGTTTCTCTATAGTCATCAAGACCATCCTCAACCTCAGCAATATCTTTAACCTTTATTGCTCCTCCATCCCTGTATGCAATAATCATTTCTTGGATATCATTGACATTATGAAACTCTAGATCGAGTTTAAACATTTTCTCTGATTTTGATCTTACAAGAAATCCTCCTGGAAATTGAACGTGTTCATTATCAAATGCGGAGATAAGATCTTCTGCTGTAATTTTAAGCGCCGACATTTTTTCAGGTAAAAGGTTTATCCTTACAGTCCTATCTCTTTTGCCGCCCAATCTAATTTCACCGACACCATCTACTGTTTCAATTTTTTTCTTTAAGATGTTTGAGGCATATAAATTAAGCTGTTGTATTGTTCGATTACCTGTTAAAGATAGCCACATGATCGCACTTGCATTTGTTTCGACTTTTCTTACAACTGGTGGGACAACGTCTTTTGGGAGTCTACGAGCAACTTGGCTCACCTTTGACTGAATTTCATTAAATGCTACTTCAATATTCTTATCTAAATTAAAGGTAATGCTTACCACTGATACACCTGGTGAGGACTCAGACCTAATTGACTCAATTCCTGGTGTGGTATTGACAGCATTTTCGATAATGTTTGTAATACTTGAATCTATAATTTCTGGATTTGCGCCCTTAAGAGAGGTTGTGACAGATAGGATGGGAAATTCAACCATAGGGAATTTATCAATACCTATTTTTTGAAAACCAATAATACCAAGCAGCACAAAGATTCCAGATATCATCCAGGCTAAAACATATCTTCGGATTGAAATTTCAGGCAGTGTCATTATTTAATTTTGCGTAATATTAATTTTAGCTTCATCGGTAAGATAAGCAGCCCCATCAACAGCTATTATCTCATCAAGCTCTAAACCTGAAGTAATTTCTGTATTCCCATTCTGGGTAATCCCTGTCTGAACTGACTTTTCAAATGCAACATCATTTCTAATTACATAAACTACTTGCCCAGCTGGCCTGAGAATTATGCTTTGTTCAGGAACACTTAAATTACTTATTTCTTTAAAAACGACTGTTCCTCTGACGCTACCTCCGGCTTGCCAATTAGGCTGATTTACAATATCAGCAATAACATCAATTGAGAGACTGTCAGAAATTAATTGTGGTTTTAATTCTGCAATTTTAACTATAATTTTTTCTTCTACTATGGGGCTTTTTAATTCAATAGGTAGTCCTGGTTTAAGTTTTGTCGCTAATCTTTCTGGGAAGGGAACATGAGCTCTTAATCGATTATTATTCATAATCTGAATTATTGGATCTCCTATTTTAAGAAAATCGCCAATTGAAGCTATTTGTTTTTCGACTTTTCCGTTGATCGGTGAATATAGTTTAGTTTTACTTAATCTATATTTAGCTATTTTAGCTCTTGCCTCTTGTATTTTAATTAACTCTTCTGTTTCATTTTTTTTATTTACTATTTCATCAAGGGCATTAGGGGATATAAAATTTTTATCAACTAATTCAGAATTTCTTTGATAGGTTTTATTTTGACCATTTAAGCGTATTTTAAGTTGACTTAATTCGGCTTCAGCTAATTCAAGTTGATAACGATAATCTTGATCATCAAGCTGTGCAATAAGATCTCCCTTTTTTAAGATGGAACCTGTTTTGGTATATATTTTTTTTATTGAAGAGGCAATTTCCGATCTGATCGTGGGATCCATCAAACCTTCAATAGTCCCTATAGCTGACTCTTGATCCTTAAAATTATAGATTTGAACAGGTGAGGTGGTAATATTAATCGTTCTTTGTTTCTTTTTTTCAGATACCTCCTCTTGCCCGCAGGCAAAAAGAATCAAGGATAAAAAAAATAAAATAAAAACTTGTCTAAACATTAAAAATTTTCCGAGTTAATTAAATTCCAATCAAAAAGGCTACCTGGATCGGTTTTTCGACCGGGGGCTATATCACTATGCCCAACAATATCTGTTACAGGATATTTTATGCGCAATGATCTTAAAAGTTTTCTTAAAACCTTATACTGAATATCTTCATAGGTTATTATATCTGAACCCTCAAGCTCTATTCCAATTGAAAAATCGTTACAATTATTTTTATTTTTCCAAGATGACTCACCCGCATGCCATGCTTTGTTAAGGCAAGAAACAAACTGTATAAGTTCACCTTTTCTTTTAATTAAAAAATGTGCGGAAACCTTAAGATCTTTTATTTTTTTAAAATAAGTATGCTTACTAGTATCAAGATTATTTATAAAAAAATCTTCTATATACGAATTCCCAAATTTGTTTGGTGGAAGGCTGATGGAATGAATAACAATTAATGAAATGGATTGTTTAGGTGGCCTTAAATCATAATTAGGAGACTCAATTTGTTTGACATGAGGAAGATACCCGTTTTCATCAATACTAAATAATTTATCTTGTGAAGTCATTGATTCAATTATAATCAAGTATTCAAATTAATTAAGTAATTGATTTAACTTTTTAAAGAAATGAGGTGATGTTATGTTCACAGAAGAATTCCTAGCACTTTTTTATGACGCAGTTTTGTTTGGTATTGTAGATAACGGAGTGATGCTTGTGGGGGCGTTTTTTGGACTGGGGTTAGAAAAATATCTACCTGGACGCTTACAAGTTGGTTTAGGTGCAATTATTGGTGCTGGCCTTGGAAATACCGTAAGTGATTTTATGGGAGGAGCAGTCAGCTTGAATTGGGCATTAGCATTTGGAACAGCAGTAGGTTGTTTGATTGCATTAGTCCTAATTCCAGTCATTCATAGCATAAAAAAGTAAAACGAAATAGTTAGCACGTTAAATGAAAACTAATTATATTTTAAGGCTCTACGCATGTTTTTTTTATGAATTTCTTATCCAAATTGCATTATGGTTTTTAGTTGCATTTATTACGATATTTATATCTACAATTAATTCGATAGACCAACCTCATATTTTTCAGTTAATTTTATGGTTAACTTCGGGGGTTTATTTTGTTTCCTCTTGGTACTATGGAGGTCAAACTTTAGCGATGAAGGCATGGAAAATAAAGCTTGAATTACCTAAAAAAAACAAATTTGTTTTTTGTGTACTAAGGTATTTTTTAGTATGCATTGGATTAATTTTATTTTTTATTTTTTATATGAATATCTTATTTGGAGCAAAGCAATATTTACATGATTTAATTATGGGATTAAAAATTAGAGACGTTCGAATCTCATAATCATATAAATACCCAAAGATAGAAATAAGAAAGAGGGAAGGAGGGAGCTTAAAAAAGGAGGCCAGTCATTCAATAAGCCTAAATGGCGGAATAATGTGTTTATAATTTGATAAGCAATTCCTATAGAAATGCCAATGAACATTTTTAAGAATTTACCTCCAGATCGTTGCTGCAAAAAACCAAAAGGAAGGGCAAATAGAATCATTACTATTGGCATCAATGGATTAATCAATTTTTCCCATAGAGCAGTTTCGTATTTAGATGACCTTTGATTATTGATTTTGAGGTAATTAATAAATTTAACTAAATTAAATATTGACATTTTGTCGGGTGAAATTATCAAAACATTCATCATTTCTGGTCGTATCAATGACTTCCAATTTCCTTTCTCTATTTTTTCTGAAATAATTCTATTTTCAATAAAGTTCTTAACTGTTATTTCAGTTAAATCCCAATTTCCATCTTCAAATTTTCCATTTTTTGCATCAATAATAGTTCTCAAATTAAACTGATCATCGAACTCATATATATGTATGTTTGATAAAGTTGCATCAGGAAGAACATTTTCAATATTTACAAAATTATTACCATCCTTCATCCAGAAGCCAGACTTAAATTCCATACTGATTGAGGAATTAGTCGCACTTGTTTTTAGTTGTTGAGCATTTTTTTCACTATTTGGCGTAATTAAATCTCCAACAGCAAACGTAAGAATACTAAAAAAAACTGCAATGGGCATAATAGCTTTTGCAATCTGCTTTATAGAAAGGCCGCTTGATCTTAATACAATCAATTCTGATTGATGGGATAATTGACCAAAAGTATACATTGCACCAATTAATACGGCAGTTGGAATGAGTTTGTAGATATGTCCTGGTATTGTAAGGAGAACGTATACTATTGCTTGTGTTACCCCGTATTTCTTATCATCTAAATCTGAAATCTCTTGAATAAACTCAAAGAAAGAAAAAAGGCAAATACCTCCAAACAAGAACAAAGTAATGCCTAAAAATAGTTCTTTATTAAGATACTTAGTGACTTGATTCATTTATTATTTTTTTTAAAAAAAGTTGGTATTAAATTTAGATTAAGTGATCTTCTATAAATTAAATAAATAGCAATGCTAAGGAAAATAAAATGTGAGAACCAAGAGCCTATCCAAATACTAAGTTGTCCAGTTGCAATTAAACTATTAGAAATACTTATGGCATTATTGTAAATAACAAAGAGTAAAATCGCAGCAATTATATTTATTGACCTACCAGATCTTGGATTATTAAAACTCAATGGAATTGCAATTATTATAAGAATGAATGTAGATATTGGAAGAGAAAGTCTCCAAAGAAATTCCGCTTGAAACTTTTTATCTGAAAGGTTACCTATAAGTTCTGTTGTTTTTTTTGCCTCCATTTTTGAAACTCTTGCACCTACCGCAGAGAGTGAAGGAATATCTTTTTCAATTAAAATGCCATATTCTTTATATTTAACTGTAGTGAATTCCTCTGTTTCTCTGCCACCTTCATATCTTTTTCCATCAAGTAAAACGATATAGTTTTCACCCTTTTCATTGGTATGCCTTTTTCCTTTACTTGAAACCATGACACCGAGCTTTCCATTCTGGTAAGACTGAATAAAAATATTATTGACTGTATTTCCTAGTTCACTAAATCCTTCTACATATAAAATTCTATTATCAGACTTTGATTCTTTAAAAATTCCTGGACTAATCGCTGAAAACTCATCTCGAGTTTTCAGCCCGTTTTTATATTCTTCAACCTTTTGCACCGCCCATGGACTGACGTGGAAAGAAAGAAACCCAATTAACAAAATAGTAGGAATTGAAAAATAAATGATAGGTTTTATTAGCTTTGACAGACTTAATCCAGAGCTTAGCCATACAATCATTTCACTATCCTTGTACCATCGACTTAGTGCCATTAAGATGGTCAAAAATAAAGTAATTGAGAGCAAAATAGGAAGATGTTTTAATAAATTAAAAACTAAAATCGTATCAATCGTGTCATTAGGTATAATACCTTTTGCTGCAAGGCGGAAAACATAAACAATTCTCTGAGCGACAACGACTCCTGTAAGAATAAGAATTGTTGATATAGCTGTATAAAATAATTCTTTATTTAATTTTGTTTTATATAGCATTTAAATAAGTTTAATTCTTATAGACAACATTAAGGAATGTTAAATGAAATTTCAACTAAAGTCAGATTCAATTTCAAAATTATCAGCTGATATTATCATATTGGCGATTAATAAAAGTAATAAGCTATGTTCTTCACTGAGTTTAAACAAATCTTTTCAAGATAATCTTAATTTAATAATAAAGTTAGATGATCTTTCTAAAGATACAGGTTCGGTAAATATTGAGCATATACACGGGGCATTTAAAAGAGTATGTTTTGTTCGCATACAAAATCAAGATAGCTTTACCGAAGAAGATTTATTGAAATCAGCAAAAAATATTTTTAAAACTTTTAAATCAATTAAATGTGGAGTGATAGCTTTACCGATTAACCAATTTGTAAATAAAAAAATTAATGAGGGTACTGTGGCCAACCTATTTACAAAGGCAGCCATAGATGCGTCTTATGAAGTAAATTCTCTTAAATCTGATAAAAAAGTTTCAAAAAATAACTACCAAATAAATTTTCAAGCTAATAAGTTAGATAGTAATTTTATTAAATTAGGGATAAAGGAAGGTCAAGCTATTGCAGAGGGTATGAATTTAACTAAAGATTTGGGTAATTTACCCCCTAATATTTGTACGCCAACATACCTAGCAAACCAAGCAAAAAAAATTGCTAAAGATTTTAAGATGAAATCAACAATATTAAGTCAGAAACAGATAGAGCAATTAAAGATGGGTTCTTTTTTATCGGTTGCAAAAGGTAGCAGACTAGAGCCAAAGTTCATAATCATAGAACACAAAAAAGGTAAAAAGTCTTCAAAGCCTATTGTTTTAGTTGGTAAGGGTATTACATTTGACTCAGGGGGCATCTCTCTAAAACCTGGGGCGGCAATGGATGAAATGAAATATGATATGTGTGGTGCTGCAACAGTTCTAGGAGTTATGAAAACTATCGGTCTTTTGAATTTACCACTTAATGTAGTTGGATTAATCCCTGCGTGTGAAAATATGCCAGATGGGCTTGCGGTAAAACCAGGAGATATTGTAACAAGCATGTCTGGACAAACCATTGAAATCCTTAATACTGACGCTGAGGGGAGGTTGGTTCTTTGTGATGCATTAACATATGCAGAGAGGTATAAACCAGAAACAGTAATTGATATCGCCACACTAACAGGTGCGTGTGTAATTGCTCTCGGTCATCATGCATCAGCAGTTTTTAGTAAGAGTGACGATCTTGCAAATGATTTGCTTGAGGCAGGTAAAAAATCAATTGATAAAGCATGGCGAATGCCTATTTGGGATGAATATCAACCTCTTTTAAATAGTAATTTTGCGGATATTGCCAATATAGGTGGGAGAGCAGCAGGTAGCATTACAGCTGCATGTTTCTTATCAAGATTTACAAAAAAATATTCATGGGCACATATTGATATTGCCGGGACTGCTTGGAATTCTGGAGCAAATAAAGGTGCTACAGGACGACCAGTCAGCTTACTGAGTCAATTTTTAATTCATAAGACTAAAAAATAAATTTATACTTTTGACTAATATTAAATTTTTTTTTAACGTTGAAAATAAAATTGACTTAATTTGTTCGATACTTCCAGAGAGACTTATTAAAAAAAGAAATTCTCTGATTTATTGTTCAAGTGATATTCAATTAAATCTTTTGTCTGATCAATTATGGGGGGATCGTTTATATAGCTTTTTCCCTCATGAAGAAAACAATCATCATCATTTCAATAAGATTACATTAAGCAATAAAAATATTGAGTGGATGGACGACACAATTATAAATATTTCATCTCAGATGATAGGAGGCTTTAATAGATACTTAAATTTATTTGAAATAGTATCTATTGAGGAAAAAGATAAAAAACTAGCGAGAATTAGATTTCAATACTTTAAAGATCGGGGCTATACCATTCAGAGTATTGATGCAAAAAAAATTAAGTCTTGATTAGATCTAAGTATTTATCTTTTGATAAAAAATCAGTCTTCTGAACATTGTTCATTAGCTCTACTTGGCAAATCCAAATTTTAAAAGGGTCTTCGTTGATTTTTTCTGGCGCGGTCTCAATTTCAGGATTAATCAAAACTATTTTTCCATTTTCAGGAGCAATAATATCTGATGCCGTTTTGACAGATTCAATTGAGCCAAGTGCTTGGTCTTTTTTGAAATTGCTATTTTTAGCTATTTCTACATATACGATATCCCCAAGCAAGTCTTGTGCAAAATCTGTAATACCTAAAATAAAAGAAACTCCATTTGGTTTTAGCCAAATATGGTCTTTTGAATATATGATGTTATCTGGATATGCCATTTAAATGTCTTATTTTATCAACAATATACTTTTAATATTGTTTTATAAAAAAAAATTGTATAATTTATCCAATTATAAACGAGGATCAAAATTATCTATGCATAAAATTTTTAGTTTTTTTTCATCCTTCATCCTCCTTCTGAGTATTTCTTTTAACTCCTATTCTGACAATCAGTTTAATAACATTAATAGCAAGTTTGCAAAATATAAGTCTGACCCAAAAGTAAGGTCAGCCAAAGCGATGATTGTAAATCAAAAAAGTGGCAAAGTGATATACCAAAAGAATGCCTACTCAGAGGCATCGATTGCATCTTTAACTAAGCTAATGACGGCAATGGTTATAATTGATTCCAAAATTGATTTAAATAAGAAAATTAAAATTACAAAGCAAGATATTGATAGATTGAAGGGAACGGGCTCAAGAATTCCGATTGGTTCATTGATAACTGGACATGACTTACTTAAAATTTCATTAATGTCATCTGACAATAGAGCGGCCTCTGCTTTAAGTAGAACTTACCCTTCAGGAAAGAAAGGTTTTATTAAAGCAATGAATATAAAAGCCCTTAAATTAGGTATGCATAACAGTAAGTTTGCAGATCCGACAGGCTTAAACAAAAGAAATAAGTCTACAGCTAGAGATCTTGTTAGGATGGTCGAGGCTGCTTATCAATATCCAAAAATTAGAAAAATAACTACAACATCGCAAGAGACTTTTAGAATAGGCAAAAGAAAAAATGAAATTGGATTTGTAAATACTAATAGGCTAGTGAGAAAGGGTACTTGGGATATTGGGTTATCAAAAACAGGTTTTACGAGAGATGCAGGTCGGTGTTTGGTGATGCAGGCAACAATAAGCAATGAACCAGTAATAATGATTTTTTTGAATTCTTACGGCACATTAACAAGATTTGCAGATGCACAACGAATAAGAAAGTGGATAAAAAAAGAATCAATAATGAATAAAATTAGTCAGATAGGTGTCAAGTAAATAATTTTTTTTTGCACACTTTAAGCAATTCGAGTTTATAGCGCAGTGGTCTTTTTCTTAACGGTCTTTTTCTTAACGGTCTTTTTCTTAACGGTCTTTTTCTTATCTTTTTCTTCTAGTTCTTTTTTTGTGATTAATTGAATGGCTTTATCAAGTTCTATATTTTCATAATTAAGATTCTTTGCAATGTTAACTTTAATTGCATCTCTTTGAAGATAAAATCCAAATCTACCCTTATAAACATCAATTGTTGAATTTGTAGTCGGATCAATACCTATTCTTCTTAAAGGTTTTAAAAGTTCCACAGCCTCGTCGTGTGTAATTTCAAAAATATCGTCAGATTTCGGAATAGCTTTAAATTTACTATTGTGATTTACGTAAGGTCCAAACTGCCCAATACTCGCAATAATTTTTTTCCCTGTATCTGGATGAATACCAAGGTCACGAGGAAGTGATATTAGTTTTTGAGCAATTTCCTCATTTAAATCAGGCAAGGGAATTGTTGGAGGAATAGTTACGCGTTTTGGTTTAATTTTTGTATCTTCATCTTGAGTACCGAGTTGTAGGTAAGGTCCATAAGGGCCAATAAGAAGAAGAATATCAATATTTGTTTCCTTATCTTTTCCAACGACTTTTGGTTCTTGAGGCAAATCACCATTAGCACTTCTAGTAAATTTACATTCAGGATAATCAGAACAGGCAATAAAGTTACCTCTTCTCCCAAGTTTTGAAAGTAAAGGTTTGCCACATTTAGGACAATCTTCATCTATAGACTTTTGGGTTATTTTGGTTCTATCTAACTCACTTTTTTCTTTTATCTTTTTATCAAAATCCACCCAAAATGTTCGAAGCACTTTTATCCAGTCCTTGTTATCAGCAGCGATGTCATCTAGTTCAGCTTCCAAGTGAGCAGTAAAATCATAATCGACATAGTTACTAAAATGTTCTGTCAAAAAATCAATAACGACATTCCCTACATCTGTAGGAGTAAATCGCTTTTTATCTAATATAACGTAATCACGCTCTTGCAGGGTTGAAATAATGCTGGCATAAGTCGATGGTCTTCCAATACCAAACTCTTCAAGTGTTTTTACTAAGCTTGCCTCACTGTATCGGGGAGGTGGATCAGTAAAATGCTGAACTCCATGAATACTATTAACCTCAAGTTGATCACCAACTTCGAGAGGGGGTAATTTTTTTGATTCATTATCTGTATCATCATTTTCTTGATCTTCGATATAGACGGACATAAATCCTGGAAATTTTGTGGTTTGGCCATTAGCTCTAAAAATATTTTCATTAGATCCAATTTGAAGGTCCACACTAACCACATCGTAAACTGCAGATGTCATTTGGCAAGCTAAGGTTCTCCTCCAGATCATTTCATAAAGTTTAAATTGCTCTTCTGTAAGAAAGCTTTTAAGCTCTTTTGGTAACCTTGAAATATCTGTTGGTCTAATGGCTTCGTGTGCTTCTTGTGCATTTTTTGATTTCGTTTTATACATAATGGCTTTATTCGGTAAAAAATCTGCAGAATAGTTTTTTTTCAAATAGCCTCTTGCTTGTTCAATTGCCTCTTTAGAAAGTGTCATTGAATCAGTTCTCATATAGCTAATTAAACCAACCGCACCCTCTCCAATTTTAATACCTTCATAAAGTTGCTGAGCAATTATCATAGTACGTTTGGTTGTAAATCCTAATTTTCTTACACCTTCTTGTTGCATAGTGGACGTAGTAAAAGGTGAAGGTGGCTTTCTAGCCCTTTGTTTTTTATCAACACGACTCACTTTTGTTTTACCGGCACTTTTTAAAATTAATTCACCCACAATTTTTTTCTGTTCTTCTTCATTAGTAACTGTAAATTGCTCTACTTTTTTATTTTCAAGAGATACTAATTTTGATGAAAATTTTGAATCTTCTTTTTGAGTATCAAGATGAATAGACCAATATTCTTTTTTAAGAAATTTTTCAATCTCTTTTTCACGTTCAGTAATCAAACGAAGCGCAGGACTTTGAACTCGACCCGCTGATAATCCATAGCGAATTTTTGACCATAATAAAGGAGATAAATTAAATCCGATTAAATAATCAAGTGCTTGTCTCGCCTGTTGAGCATGAACAAGGGGACTAGCAATCTCTCGGGGTTCTTTAAGCGCATCGATAATTGCATTTTTAGTAATTTCTCCGAAAATAATTCTAGCAATTTTTTTATTTTTAATGAGTTTTTTAGAATTTAGAATTTCAGCGATATGCCATGCAATTGCCTCACCTTCTCGATCAGGGTCAGTTGCGAGAAGAACTTCTTCTGAATTTTTGACTGCTTTTGAGATAGCATCCATATGCTTCTTATTTCTGTCAATTAACTGAAAATTCATCTCAAAATTTTCAGTATTGATTCCTTGTGACTTTGGAAGAAGGTTTCTTATATGGCCATAAGAGGCAAGCACTTTATATTCGCTGCCTAGATAGTTGCTGATAGTTTTAGCTTTAGAAGGCGACTCAACTATTAATAATTTTGACATATGAGCAAAAAGAGTTCAGTTAAAAATTAAGCATGATAGTTATAAAAAACAAACTATACAAGCTTCTAATTAAAAATAGACTTTTTGAAAAATAAATTTCTTAATTGAAATTTATTTATAAATAATCTTTTTTATCTTTTATTTATGGGTGCTACCTCCATCAACATGGATCACTTCACCCGTGGTATATGTGGCAGTGGATAAAAGAAAAACAACAGCTTTAGCAATATTTTTTGGTGCACCTTGTTTCTTTAAAAATGTTTGTGAAATTAGATTTTCTCGATAACCTGCTTCAGATTCTTGATTATTGTCAGGCCATAATATTGCACCTGGTGCTACAGCATTTACTCTCACATTTGGCGCTAGATCTATTGCCAACGATCTTGTGAGTGATGCTAAGCCACTTTTTGCAAGATTATAAATAATGTAATTTTTCTTTGGGTTGTTTTCATTTGCATCAGTAATATTGACTATTGATCCCTTTTGTTCATTCAAAAATTTTACTGCTGCCTGACATAAAAACAGAGGTGCTTTTAGGTTGGTTGAAATTAAATCATTCCAGTCATTTTCATTAAGGGTATTGATTTGGGAGGGGAAATAGCTTGAAGCATTATTGACTAAGTAATCAAGTTGACCAAACCTTTTTATTACATTTGAAATAATATTTTCATACGAATCTACTTTGCATAAGTCGCCTTGCACAATATCTGTTGAATTACTTCTAATTTTATTGAGTTTGTCTTTTAGATATAGGGCATCTTCTTTTGAATTTTTATAGTGAATCATTACATCGATACCTGACTTATGTAATTCTTCACAAATTGACGCCCCGATCCTTTTTGACCCGCCGGTGACAAGCGCTATTTTTTTGTTATTTGTTTTCAAATGGTTTGAGTTAATTTTTATATATATTTATAGTAAAGTTATTATAATCTATCAGATATGACGAATTTACCTTCCCCTAGCAAACTTGAAGAATCAGTTCATGATGCCTTAAATCAGAGGTTAAAAAAAGAAATTATTCAATCAGGTGGCTCAATTTCTTTTTCATTATTAATGGATATTGTACTTTATGATGAAGAGCATGGTTATTACACCGGATATAAAGAGCAATTCGGAGAGTCTGGTGATTTTATTACAGCCCCTATGATTTCAAATATATTTACGAGATGTTTTTTGAATTCTTTTAAGGAGAATTTTCTTCATCTTCCATCATTAATTCTAGAGTTAGGAGCGGGCAATGGTCAATTTGCAGTTGATTTACTTATAGCTGCAGAAAAAAATAATATTGTAATCAATCAATATTTCATCTATGAAATAAGTAAGAATTTAGTAAAAAGACAACAAAAGGTCTTGCAAAAAGAGTTATCGAAAGAAATTTTTTCTAAGGTTGTATGGGTTTCCGAAATTCCTGAAAACTTTGAAGGTATTATTTTTGCAAATGAATTTTTGGATGCGTTCCCAACAAATATTTATGAAGTAAAAAATAAACAAATATACGAAAGAAAGGTAGGCATTGAGAATAATCAACTGAATTGGAAAAGAGATGATAAGCCTAACCTTGAACTTGAAAGCACAATAGATATAGAAAATTTACCTACGGGATATATTTTTGAATACTCTAAGAATTTAGATGAATGGCTAAAAACTTTTTTTAAAACAATCAAAAAAGCCATGATTTTTTTTGTAGATTATGGATTTTGTCAAAATGAATTGTTTCATCAAGATAGAATGGAAGGCACTTTGATGTGCCATTACAAACATTATGCACATACTAATCCATTTGCATTTTTGGGAGCGCAAGATATTACATGGCATGTTAATTTCTCACATATCTCAAGGTTGGCAAAAAGTGCAGGTTGTAAGGTTAGTGGATTTGTTTCGCAGGCTAATTTTTTGATAAATACTGGAGCTTTAGATTTTTTAAGTGAACATGATCCTAATAATATTTCGGATTTTAAGATACATACAAATGCATTCCAAAGACTGACCTCACCAGCTGAGATGGGTGACTTGGTTAAGGTGATAGGTATTATAAAGAATACAGACGCAAGCCTATTTGGATTTAATAATAATGATAGGAAATTTCAACTTTGACAGATTTAGATAAAAGACCAGTTAGAAGTTATATTCTTAGACAAGGGAGACTAACTAAATTTCAGGAAAGCGGAATAAAGAAATTTGCACCTAAATATACAATCCCTTTTCAAAAAATGCAGTTAAATTTAGATCTAGCTTTCCCTAAAAAAAATAAAATCATTTTAGAGATTGGTTTTGGAATGGGCGATACAACATTTAAAATGGCTCAAGAAATGCCATACTCAAATTTTTTAGCAATTGAGGTTCATTCGCCTGGTGTTGGAAGTCTTTTGAATAAAATTAATCTTAGCCAACTTAAAAATCTAAAGATTATTCAGCATGATGCCATCGAGGTCATGAATGAAATGATTCCTAATAAATCATTAGATGGAATCCATATTTTTTTCCCTGATCCTTGGCCTAAGAAAAAGCATCATAAACGAAGATTATTAAAAAAATCTTTTTTAAAACTTATGGAGAGTAAGCTAAACCAATCTGGTTACATTCATATAGCTACTGATTGGGAAGCATATGCCTTAGAAATTATTACCTTAGTTGAGGAGAATAAATCTTATAAAATATCCAAAAGAAATCTCAATGATAAACCTCATTCAAGGCCTTTGACTAAATATGAAAATAGAGGTTTAAGGTTAGGGCATCAAGTTTGGGATATTATTATTACTTTACGATAACCACTCTTCTATTTTTTGCGTAGCTTCCTCAATTCCTTGTTTTTTTAAGCTTGAAAATAATTGGGCTGAACATTTTATTTTGTGCACCTCACCCCATCTATCATTCAACTCTTGTTGAATTTTTTTAAGTGCTCTTAATGACTTATCTTTTGAAATTTTGTCACTCTTCGTTAATAAAATATGGATAGGTTTTTTTTGCGGCGCAAACCACTCTAGCATCTGCGTATCAAGATCTGTTAGCTCCCTTCTTATATCAACCACTATAACTAGACCAATTAAGCTTTTCCGTTCTTCAAGATATTTAGGTAATAGTTTTCTCCAATGATCTTTCATTGGTTTAGGGACTTTTGCAAAGCCATATCCTGGCAAATCAACTAAAGACTGCATATCCTGAATTTTAAAAAAATTAATAAGTTGAGTTCTACCTGGCTGTTTACTAACATAGGCTAACCGCGTTTTATTGGTCAGTGAGTTAATTGCACTTGATTTGCCTGCATTCGATCGACCTGCAAAGGCAATCTCTTTACCAATATCCGCCGGAAGTTCATCAAAGTGATTGGTAGAAGTGATAAATGAAACATTTTGTAGAAAAGACATTTCGCAATTTTAACTTGATTTAGATCAATTCGTCCGGAACATTTGTATATAATATGTTGTCTTTACAAAATAATTTCAATTTAAGGTTTGATATGCTCTTGAACAAATACATCTTCTTACTATTTTTTGTACTTTTTAATACTGCTTCGTTTGCTGAAAGTAGGCTTGATAGCCAACAATTTTCAAAAACCCAAAAAATAGTGAAAAATGTCTGTATGGCCTGCCATGGTATCGATGGCAATAGTCTAAATGGGAAAATTGCCCCAAAAATCGCAGCTCAAAACGCTCAATATTTAACAACACAACTTAAAAAATTTAAAGATGGTATAAGAAAAAATGCGCTTATGCAGGGCATAGCTGCAAGCCTGTCTTCTGAAGATATGGATAACTTAGGGATTTATTTTTCAGAACAAAAACTACAATTATCAGCTGCAACCTCTAATGGTGTCGGCTCGATGGGCGAAAAGATTTTTCGAGCAGGTATAAAGAATTCAGGAGTGCCCGCATGTGCAAGCTGTCATGGTCCTGCAGGGCATGGAGTACCTAATTTATATCCTAGGCTTAATGCTCAGCACTCAGATTATATATTGAGCCAATTAAATCGTTTTAGAGTTTTAGAAGACGAGCCTGGAACAGCGTCTGCACCCATGAGAGCGATTTCAGTAAGGCTTACTGAAGAAGAAATGAAGGCTGTTGCTGACTATATCCAAGGATTGCAATAAGCTAAATAGTGAACTATTGCCCTCTAATCAATCTCCTATTTATATATTTTCTAGGAAAAACATAAGATTTTAAATTTGGCTCAATCAAGAAAAAATTTCCCCTCTTTCATTCACCTACTAAGCACAATGCGCTTTGCAATCACTATGCTTTGTTTCATTGGCATTGCATCAGTTATAGGGACTATTCTCAAGCAAAACGAACCCTATGAGAATTACATTATAAAATTT
>JAOMTQ010000011.1 GCA_028355955.1 Methylophilaceae bacterium
TTCTTTCTGTTAAGTTTTGGTTAATTTTAGTGGTTCTTAAATACAAGCGATTACCCTCATCATCGATGTTGGCCACACCCATGGTTTTGACATAGGTGTTGCTGACTAACACCGGTTGCCCTACATTTCCTTTCATAACCCAAGGCGAAGTTCCTGAGAGGGTATAGTTGGCACTGGTCGCTAAGCCATATTGACCTAGACCCCCCGATATCACCTCATTTAAATCGACATCGCCATCAATATCCGTATTCGCATCCCCATTAATTGACTGCCAACTTGCAAAATACAAGGTATTATTCGCTCCGTCACTTTTAATTGCACCCTCAATTCTCGCATTTCGATCCAGATAAACGGTATTGTTTATAGAGGTAGCATCCGCAGAAACGGCATTCTGAACAGCATTAATTCCCCCACTCACAAATACTTCATTGTGGTCACTTCGCGTAAATCTAATTCCGTCTCGTGCTGAAGTAATTTGCCCGGAAATAACGATAGTATTATCATCGGATGTGGTGTCGAGCGCTGAACCAAAATTAATAGCCGCCTGATTAGCGAGTTGTGTTACGTTGCCATCGATAATAATGAGGTTATCTGTAGATTGATCAAAAATTTGAATGGTGGGTGATCCTGAAGTCGCTGTTGTTGTCAGATTGCCATTCACCACAACCACATTGTTAGTTGATCCCACACTGATTTTAACAGCGCCTCCTCCTGTGGATTGCGCATTGCCGTTGACCACGATATTGTTATCCTTTGAATAATTGCCGATATCAATACTATGCCAGACAGTATTAATATTACCATTTACAGTTATCACATTATCGCTTGATAAATTATCAGCATCCGTACCTAATATCCGGACCCCAAAGGCATTTGTCGCGCCGGTTATATTAATATCGCCGGTGAGTGTAATATTATTATTGTCAGCACTAGCGCGAATTAAAATACCTGATAATGTATTACCTGAAGTCGAAATGTTACCTGTGATATTGACTGTATTGTTACTTGCACTGTTGGTGATAGCTATCCCGTTAGCACTTGTAGCACTTCCATTGGTTATCGTTTCAATATCTCCAGTCATATTAATGACATTATTTACGGCATCGACGTTACTAATACGGATTCCCATAGCAGCATTTGCAGTGCCGGTGGTGGTGGTAATGTTGCCATCTATAGTGAGCGTGTTTAATCCATTTGTGATGTTAATTCCTTTTTCATCTGTGGTACTGATGGAAGAATCAATATCAATGGTTTGATTGCCTGATATGGTAATACCACAGTTTAGCGCTGAGGTGTCTGTACAGTCATCAGCATAAACGGAGGTGGAGGATAAAAGTGCAGAGGCGACGAGTAGTTTTAATTTTTTCAAATTATTCATATATATTTTTTATATAAAAAAAGCCCGCCCCAAAGGGCAGGCTTTGAAATTAAAATAAAGATTACAGTATCGGTACGATAAGTAAAGCGACGATATTGATGATTTTAATCAAAGGATTAATCGCTGGACCTGCTGTATCCTTATATGGATCACCCACAGTATCACCTGTCACTGAAGCCTTGTGTGCTTCAGATCCTTTACCACCATGATTACCATCTTCGATATGTTTCTTAGCGTTATCCCAAGCACCGCCACCTGTACACATTGAAATCGCAACAAATAAACCAGTTACGATAGTTCCCATGAGTAAGCCACCTAGCGCTTGAGGCCCTAAATAAATACCTACGACAACTGGAACCGCAACCGGAAGAATTGAAGGCACAACCATCTCTTTAATTGCTGAGGCTGTTAATAGATCAACGGCTTTCGCATAATCTGGTTTTCCTTTACCCGTCATAATACCTTTGATTGTTTTGAATTGACGTCTCACTTCTTCAACTACTGAAGCTGCAGCACGTCCAACGGCTTCCATCGCCATCGCTGCAAATAAGAAAGGAATCAAACCACCAATGAATAAACCTATAATCACCATCGGCTCACTTAAGTCAAAGTTTGTCATGATGTTGTAGGTTTCAAGTTTGTATGTGTAATCAGCGAACAGAACTAAAGCAGCAAGGCCCGCTGAACCAATCGCATAACCTTTTGTGACCGCTTTCGTTGTATTACCTACCGCATCTAATGGATCAGTAATATCACGCACTTTTTGTGGAAGACCTGCCATTTCAGCAATACCACCTGCGTTATCTGTAATAGGACCGTATGCATCAAGTGCCACGATAATACCTGCCATACTCAACATCGATGTTGCTGCAATCGCAACCCCATAAAGCCCAGCGAAATCGAAGGAAGTATAAATTGCTGCACAAACTGAAAGTACTGGCAATGCCGTTGATTTCATTGAGATGCCAATACCGGCAATAATGTTTGTTGCGTGACCTGTTTCAGATGCTTTAGCCACGTGCTGAACAGGCTTATATTCTGTCCCTGTGTAGTATTCAGTAATAAATACTAGTAAGGCAGTTAATACCAAACCCACCACCGCTGAACCAAATAAAGCTGTAGATGAAAAAGTTTGATCATTAATTTGAATACCTTCTGGGAACATTTGAAGGCTGACATAATAAAATGCAATCGCTGAAAGAATTCCAGCAACGGCTAAACCACGATAAAGTGCTGGCATCACATTAGTCATTTTCTTGTTAGCTTTAACAAAAATACAACCTATGATGGATGCAACAATTGAAACCGCACCTAGCATTAATGGATAGAGCACTCCGTTGATATCAGATACCATGAGCGAACCTAACACCATTGTTGCAATAATTGTAACTGCATAAGTCTCAAACAAGTCAGCTGCCATACCCGCACAATCACCGACGTTATCACCCACGTTATCAGCAATCACTGCTGGATTTCTTGGATCATCTTCTGGAATTCCTGCTTCTACCTTACCCACTAAGTCAGCACCGACATCAGCACCCTTTGTGAAGATACCGCCACCTAAACGAGCGAAAATAGAAATGAGTGATGAACCGAAAGCTAAACCAATTAGAGGATTTAAAGCTTCTGTTGTTGAGAGTGTTTCGCCACCGAGGTAGAGGTAAAAACCTGCGACACCCAATAAACCTAAACCCACGACTAACATACCTGTAATAGCACCACCTTTAAAAGCTACATCAAATGCTTGAGGTAAACCTTTTGTAGCAGCTTGTGCCGTTCTTACGTTGGCACGCACAGAAACGTTCATACCAATAAAGCCACATAAGCCTGATAACACAGCTCCAATCACAAAACCAATCGCAGTATTACAATCAATAAAGTAATAAATTAGTGCTGCTAAAATAATTCCAACAATTCCAATCGTTTTATATTGTCTTGTTAGGTAAGCGGCTGCTCCATCTTGAATAGCGCCGGCAATCGCTTTCATCTTTGCATTGCCTGCAGGTAGGTTAATGATCCATTTGGACATAACCAAACCATAAATAACAGCTAAGATGGCTGCACCTATAGCTATATTAATTACTGGGTAATCGACTAGTGACATATTTCCTCCGTGAGTTTTTAAAATTCAAATCTAAATATATAAGACTTGAAAAAAATAATGCGTAATTATAACTGTTTTGAGATAAGGTTCAATCAAAAAATGAATTAAAAATAGACAGTTAGAAAATGCAAACCTGCTTAATTTAAGAGCATCATAATTCCAATTATGACCAACAATAAGCTGAATAACCTTTTGATCAGAAGATCATCTAATTTTAAAAGCCATCCCGCAGACAATTTGATAAAAATAAGACTAGGCAGGGTCAAAAATAGAATTGCGGGAGTATAGATAAAACCAAATGTCTCTTGGTTATTCAGTCCAGAATAAAGATAACCTATATATATGGCAATTGATGCACTCAGTCCGATGAAAAAACCTAATACACTGGATGTTCCAATGGCAAGCTTGGGAGGGATGTTATTTTTAATTAAAAAGGGGACAAATAAGGTAGCCCCGCCGATACCAACGATGCCTGAAATAATCGAAAAAACAAAACTAATCACATTTGAGAGCAATCGATTGGGTAAGGTACTTTTCTTTGAAGCTTCTTGATGTTTAAACAATTTATAGGCAATCGTGAAAGCATAAAAAATAAAGAAATATTTTAAGAGGTCACCGGGAATGCTTTTGATGAAAAATCCTATTGTTAAAGATCCTATTATTAAGCCTGGGATAAATCTTTTTATCATCGCATGGTCGACATTATTATTTCTGTTGTGAGCATAGGCTGCCATTGCTCCTGTAATGACCATCGATGCTAACGATGTACTCACACCAATAATGATGGCTTGATCAAACGGGGTGTAGGAAAAATAAACTAAGCAATAAGTTACGACTGGCACAATCATGAGGCCACCGCCTAATCCAAATAATCCTGCTGCGATACCAATAAAGATACCAGAGAAAATGAAGATAATAATTTCAGCCATGAGCAATTATTTAATTTTTGGGTTTAAATAACCCATTTAATATGTTTTTTAAAGGTGAGTCACTCATTTCTGCTTTCAGATCTTTAAGGGATTGATTTGCTGAAGCAGGAATATTTTTTATATTTCTTTTTGGATTTTTTGGATGATGAATAGCTACATTAATTTTAATTTTATTTATTTTTGTTTCAATTTTTTTTGAGTTATTAATTTGTTCTATAAGCGATGCGCTTGCCATTTTTAATTGAGAGGCAACAGCACTATTTATCGCTTCAATCGTAAATACATCATTGAGAATATTTTTTGCGAGCACTTTTTCTTTAAATTTCTTATCTAAGCAGTTTAAAAGAATTTTTTGCAGCGAATCGTGCTCTTTTTTCTTTGCATTAAATTCAGAAAATTTTTGACCATCTAACAACTTTTTTATGGGTTCCATACTATAATGCTACATTATTTTATTAATAGAATAACCAATAACTTTATAGATGAAAATTTTATTTCTTAATAAGAATGCCAAGAAACCTAAAAGTATCAGTTTTTATTCGTTATGTTTAATAATTTTGATAATTTTTACTATAGGTTTTGCCTTTGCGTTCACTATATTTAGTAAACAAGTAAAACAAGATAAAGAAGAAACTCTTAACCCACAGCTATTGTCTGACGAAGGTAAAGGAGTTAATCTTTCTCAACAAGAAATAGATCTTTATGTAGATCAGATTGGAGAACTTAATGCACGGATAATTCAGCTCGATGTGCAGTCTGAAAGAATTCAAGAAATAATGAAAAGTCAGATTTTGGGTAAAGATAAATTGCCTAAGTTTAAAGAAAAAAAAAATAAAAGTTCGGGTGGCCCTTTTATTAATGAAAATTTAACATCAGGAGATATTCACAAAGTTTTATCGCATTTGCTAGGGAAGGTTGAAAAAAGAGAAATTTTTTATAATAAAAAAGAAGCGCTTCTTTTGAAGCACTCGGTACTAAAAGAAACATTGCCAACACTTTATCCGGTTGAAGTCCCATATACCTCATCAAGTTTTGGCTGGAGAAGAGACCCTTTTCTAGGTATCCGTGCTTTCCATTCAGGATTAGACTTTAGTGCGGCTCACGGCGAGAAAATAATGGCGACTGGAGCCGGTATAGTCACAATGGTTGCAAAAGAAAAGAATTATGGAAATGTTTTGAAGATTAAGCATGGTGATGGTTTAGAAACAAGGTATGCACATTGCTCAAAAATTTTAGTTAAGAAGGGCGATATCGTCGAAAGAAACCAGGTGATAGCGTTAGTTGGCAATACAGGACGATCAACTGGTCCACATTTGCATTACGAAATAAGGTTGAATGGAAGAGCCCTAGATCCAAGGCAATATTTAAAAAAATAATATAAGACAATTATGCTAAAAAATTTATTAGGAAGTATTTTTGGAACACGAAATGATCGATTAATTTCTAACTATAAAAAATTAGTTACCAAAATTAATGCTTTAGAAGAAAAGGTAAAAAAATTAAAAGATGCTGACTTCAAGAATAAAACAGAGGAATTTAAAGAGCGAATTAAGAAAGGTGAATCTCTTGAAAGCATGCTTGTTGAGGTTTTTGCTCACGTAAGGGAAGCAGGAGTTAGGTCTTTGGGTATGCGCCATTTTGATGAACAACTAATTGGCGGCATGGTTTTGAATGACAACAAAATTTCTGAGATGCGAACAGGGGAGGGAAAAACGCTGGTTGCTACACTTCCCGTTTACCTAAATGCTCTTTCAGGCAAGGGAGTCCATGTCGTTACAGTTAACGATTATTTAGCAAGGCGTGATGCGGAATGGATGGGCAAGCTTTATAACTTCCTAGGTTTAACCGTAGGTATTAACCTCTCAAGAATTGCACCGGAAGAAAAGAGAAAAGCCTATGAATCTGATATTACCTATGGAACAAACAATGAATTTGGATTTGATTATTTACGTGACAACATGGTTTATGCTGCATCAGAACGTGTTCAAAGACCATTAAGTTTTGCTGTCGTTGACGAAGTAGATTCAATATTAATTGATGAGGCAAGAACGCCTTTGATTATCTCAGGGCAAGCAGAAGACAATATTGATTTATATAAAAAAATAGATTCAATTATTCCTCAATTAAAAAAACAAGATAAACCCGATAGTAAAGGTGATTTTTGGCTTGATGAAAAATCAAATCAAGCAGTTTTATCAGACGATGGACACATTAACATTGAAAAAATACTTGTTAAGGCTGGAATACTTGAAAAAGATTCTAATTTATATGATGCCGCAAATATAAATTTACTCCACCATATCAATTCTTCCTTAAGAGCTCATTATTTGTTTATTAAGGATAAGGATTATGTTGTAGCGGACGGTGCAGTAACTATTGTTGATGAATTTACCGGTAGGATGATGCCCGGGAGGCGCTGGGGAGACGGACTTCATCAAGCTATAGAAGCGAAAGAAAACGTCGCCATTCAAAAAGAGAATCAAACTTTAGCGGGCATTACTTTTCAAAATTATTTTAGAATGTATGACAAGCTTTGCGGAATGACAGGAACTGCCGATACCGAGGCAGAGGAGTTCAATTCTATTTATGGGCTCGAGACTGTTGTGATCCCTCCTCACTTACCAACCGTTAGAAAAGATAAAATTGATAAAATTTATCGTACCTCTGAAGAAAGATATTTGGCAGTATTGGAAGATATCAAAGAATGCGCAAAAAAATCTCAACCTGTTTTAGTTGGGACAACATCAATTGAAAATTCAGAATTGATTTCAAAGCTTTTAAATAAGGCAAAATTAAATCATCAAGTCCTGAATGCTAAGCAACATGAAAAAGAGGCAAATATTATTGTTCAAGCTGGCCAACCAAGCATGATTACCATTGCAACAAATATGGCGGGACGAGGAACAGATATTGTTTTAGGTGGCAATGTTGAGCCCGAAATTGAGGCAGTAAGAAATAACAGTAAGCTTAATCAAGCTCAGCAAGATAAAAAAATCAAAGAAATTAAGGTTAAATGGGATGACCTTCATAAAAAAGTTTTGGATGCGGGAGGCTTACACATTATTGGCACAGAGCGTCATGAATCAAGAAGAGTGGATAATCAACTAAGAGGAAGGTCAGGTAGGCAAGGTGATCCAGGTTCCAGCTCCTTCTATCTTTCGCTTGAAGACTCACTCCTTAGAATATTTGCATCAGATCGAGTTTCATCAATCATGGAAAAATTAAAAATGCCTAAAGGTGAGGCTATTGAGCATCCATGGGTAAATAAATCAATCGAAGGTGCACAAAGAAAAGTTGAAGCAAGAAATTTCGATATTCGTAAACAGCTATTAGAGTTTGATGACGTTCCAAGTAACCAAAGAAAAGTCATATATGAGCAAAGAAATGATATTTTAGATAGTACTAGTATGAAAGATACAGTTACACGTATTAGGGAAGACGTGATTACTCAAACAATATATGACCATATGCCCCCAGAAAGTATTGAAGAGCAGTGGGATCTTCCGGCTTTAGAAAGTAAATTACAGGGTGAATATAACTTAAAAGTTGATATAAGGGGTTGGTTTAAAAAGGAACCTAATCTCGCGATAGAGGAAGTCGTAAAACGAGCTAATGAAATGGCCAATAGTGTTTACGCAGAAAAAGAGAAATTAGCGGGTGTAGAGGCGCTTCATCATTTTGAAAGATCAGCGATGCTTCAAATTATTGATCATCAATGGAGGTCGCATCTATCTAGCTTAGATCAACTTAGACAAGGTATTGGTTTAAGAGCCTATGGACAAAAGGATCCAAAGCAGGAATTTAAAAAAGAAGCTTTTGCTTTATTTGAAGCGTTACTTGAATCAATAAAATATGAAAGTACGAGAGTTCTAATGCTCGTGCAGGTTAAGAATGAAAAAGATGCATCTGCAATCGACAAAAAAAATTCTGAGCAAGTTAAAAATGCCCAAGTAAATGAGAAAAAAAATGATAAACAATTAAAAAAAGTTGGAAGAAATGAATCGTGTCCATGCGGCAGTGGGAAAAAATATAAACATTGTTGTGGAGCATTGAAGTAATGAGTGACGATAATGAATTTTCCACACCCTGTATAGGCGTCTGTCAGTATGATAACGAGGATATCTGCCGAGGTTGCTTTAGGACGCTTGATGAAATTTCAAATTGGGCTTTAATGACAGAAGAGGAAAGAAAAGAAATTATGAAGAAACTGAATCAAAGAGCTGAATCTTTGTTTTAAAGCACCTTATTTTTATATTCACATAAAGTCTTAATCACACACCCTCCACATTGCGGAGCAACAGATTTGCAGACATACCTTCCGTGAAGAATTAAGAGGTGATGAGCGTCGGTTAAAAATTCACTAGGTATTAATTTTGTTAATCTTTTTTCAACAGCTAATGGTGTTTTGGCTGGCGCTATATTAATTCTGTTAGCAAGTCTAAAAAGATGCGTATCAACCGCAATAACTGGTTCGTTAAATAATGTATTTAAAATTACATTTGCTGTTTTACGTCCTACCCCAGGAAGGCTTTCCAGATCAGTTCGATTAGAAGGCACTGTGCTGTTAAATTCTTTTAGTAATTTTAGGCTTGTTGCCTGAATATTTTTTGCCTTATTTTTGTAAAGACCAATTGAGTTAATTAACTGTTCAATTTTGATAATGTTTAAATTACTTAAAGATAAAGGGGTGTTTGCAATATCAAATAATTTTTTTGTCACTTTATTGACCGCAATATCTGTTGTCTGCGCAGAAAGAATGACCGAAATTAATAGTTCAAATGGAGACTGATAAACTAACTCAGTAGTTGGATTGGGTGTATTTTCTTTTAAGAGTGTAAATATAGCCCTTCTTTTTTCTGTGTTCATAGTTTTGTATCTAAGTTACGATTAATTACGCATTTACTTTTTTTTTAATCTAGCCATAGCGTTTGCAATTGCCTGCTTTTTTTCGGCAGTGGTGACGCGATTAGCTTTTGTATTATTTCTCTCTCTCAATATACGTTGTTGTTTAAATTCATATCGAGATCTTGCTAAGGAAGCCCTTTTATTTTCAATTGATTCGCTATCTTCAACATTTAAAGGCTCCATTTTTATACAGTCAACGGGGCAGGGCTCAATACATAATTCACACCCTGTACATTCATCTGAAATCACTGTGTGCATACTTTTACTTGCACCTAATATTGCATCGACTGGACAAGCTAAAATGCAAAGTGTGCAACCAATACATTCATTCTCTTCAATAATTGCTATTTCTCTTGGTTTAATTACGCCATGCCTCTCATTTAATGGTTTGTACTCAACATTTAATAGTTGCGCAATCTTTAATATTCCTGTCTTACCACCTGGAGGACATTGATTGATATCTGCCTTACCCTCTGCAATTGCTTTGGCATAAGGCTTACATCCAGAAAAATCACACTTACCACATTGAGTTTGTGGAAGTATAGAATTTATTTTTTCTGTAATATCATCAAGCATTTTGAAATAATAATAGTTTTCAAGGATAAATGCATTGAAGATAGTGATTTATATTTAAAGTATAATGATGATAAATTTCGAAATTTTTTAAATTTGTTATTGGTTAGAAATATATGGAAGAGTGGTTAGAGGGTCAGGTTGTTAAGAATATAAAGTGGACAAAAAATTTAGCTTCACTAAAATTAAAGGCAAAAATAAATAATCATCAAGCAGGTCAATTCACAAGGATTGGCTTAAAAGTGAATGACGACTTCATAACACGCTCCTATTCTTATGCAAGTGCCCCAAAAGATGAGTTACTCGAGATTATTTATGTAAATATTCCTAATGGTAAATTATCCCCTATTCTTCATAATCTTAAAATAGGAGATAAGGTATCTGTTATGCAACAGGCTATCGGTTATTTCACGTTAGATGAAATACCTGATGGAGAAAATTTATGGATGTTGGCAACTGGAACTGCTCTGGGAGTATTTCTAGCAATATTAAAAACATCGCCCCCATGGAAAAGATTTAAAAAAATTATCCTAATTCATAGCGTGCGATATGCAGAGGAATTAATCTACCAAGACTTAATAGCAGAGATGAAACAACTGTATCCAGATCAATTCATATATCTAAATTCTGTAACAAGAAGTAAGGTTAAGGGCTCCTTTAATTTTAGAATACCCGAAGGTCTTTCATCCAAAAAATTTCAAGAGTCTACTCAAATAGAAATTAATGAAGATTCTCAATTTATGATTTGCGGTAATCCCGAAATGATCAAAGAAACAACAGAGGTATTAAAAAGTTTTGGGCTTAATAAAAATAGAAGAGCAAAGCCAGGAAATATTACTGTAGAAAGATACTGGGTATAAGTTACTAGTTACATTTTTGAATAAATAGGCCCACTTCCGCCTTCTGGTGGAACCCAGTTTATATTTTGTTTCGGATCTTTAATATCGCAAGTTTTACAGTGAATACAGTTTTGGCTATTAATTTGAAGCTTTACCGAGTCACCCTCTTTGATAATCTCATAAACCCCAGCTGGACAATACCTTTGTTCAGGTGAATTATATTTTGGGTAGTTGTAAGTAATAGGTATTTCTTGATTACTAAGTTTCAGATGACATGGTTGATTAGCATCATGGCCAATATTGCTTAAACTGATCGAATTTAACTTATCAAAAGTGTATATACCATCTGGTTTTGGATAATTTATAGGTTTCGCTTTATTTATATCTATCAATGTTTCATGGTCACCCTTTTTATGGTGAAGTGTCCATGGAAGATTAAATTTAAAAGAGGCTAGCCACATCTCAATACCTCCAAAAAAGCATACCTAATCGAGTTCCAAACTTTGTTATCAGAGGTTTAATATTTCTAACTGCATAAAGATCAGTCCAAATCCAAGAGTCTTTTATTTTTTGATTATATGCTGTCAATTTTCTATTATGTATTTTTGTAGGATCGATTATGGCATCAACAGTTGCTTCTGCTGCCAATATCCCTGATTTCATCGCATTGTGTGTTCCTTTGATTCTCGGTACATTCACCATGCCAGCACTACAGCCCAAAAATAATCCCCCTGGGAAAACTAGACTTGCCCAAGACTGAATGCCACCTTCATTAAGCGCCCTGGCTCCATAGCTTATTCTTTCTGCGCCAGTTAATAATTTTTTAATTTTAGGGTGTGTTTTAAACTTTTGAAACTCATCAAATGGAGATAGATAAGGGTTTGAATAGTCAAGATGAACAACAAATCCTAAAGAAACTAAATCTTCGCCATAGTGGTAAGTAAAAGAGCCACCTCCAGTATTGTCCTGTAATGGCCATCCTAAGCTGTGCTCTACAAGTCCAGGTTTATGCATATCTTTTTTTAAACGCCATATTTCTTTGAAACCAAGCCCATATTTTTGTGGGTCGCTATTTTTCCTTAAAGATAATTTTTGTTCAATTAATTTTGTAACTGAACCTCTGGCACCTTCAGCAATTAAGGAATACTTGGCATGAATTTCAATACCTGGAACATAATTATTTGTTTCATTCCCTTTAGCATCTCTTCCCATATCTCCAGTTAAGATGCCTATGAGTTCATTTTGATCATTAAATAATGGTTCTTGAGCAGTAAAACCTGGATAAATCTCTACACCTAGGTCTTCAGCCTCCTTTGAAAGCCAATGGCTTAAATCGCCTAAGCTAATAATATAATTATTCTTATTATTCATTAATGGAGGCATAAGGATTTGAGGAATTGTAAGATAATTTTTCTCGCTAAATAAGCTAAAGTTATCTTCGCTTACTTTTGTATTTAGAGGAGCCCCTTTTTCCTTCCAGTTAGGAATCAATTCGTTTAAGGCGACAGGATCAATGACAGCACCTGATAAAATATGAGATCCAACTTCAACACCTTTCTCAACAAGGCAAACTGAAATATCTTTTTTTTTCATTTTTAGCAAGTTGTTTAATTTTTATTGCAGCAGATAGACCAGAAGGACCTCCTCCAATAATTAAAACATCATATTCCATCACATCACGTTCATTCATAAGCATTAATAATATTCAATTAAATAAATTTTATCTTAATTACTTTTGTTTCCCATTTCTCATTTCAGTTCACTTTTTTAAGAAAGCATATTACCAAGTTGATCAGATATTGATATTTAGTGCATAAGGAAATAGAAATATTATACATACAATCAATAGGATAAAACTATTTCAAGATGTATAATTTGGTCTTGAAAAAATTTGAAAGTCATAAAAAAATGAAAATATTAGTTGCAATCAAAAGAGTCCAAGATTACAACGTAAAAGTTAGGCCCAAAAGTGATGGATCTGATGTTGACATAGATGGCATAAAGATGGGTATTAATCCCTTTGACGAAAATGCTCTAGAGGAAGCTCTTCGTTTAAGGGAAAAAGAGCTAGCAACTGAAATCACAGTCGTTTCAATTGGAGATTCAAAAAATGAGGATGTCTTAAGGCATGGCCTTGCAATGGGCGCTAACAGAGCTATATTAATTGAAAGTGAAGAATATCTTCAGCCACTTAGCGTAGCTAAGGTTTTAAAGGGGTTGGTAGAAAAAGAAAAGCCTGATCTAATTTTGTTGGGAAAATTAGCCCTGGATAGTGATGCAGGACAAACTGGTCAAATGCTTGCTGGGTTACTTAATTATCCCCAAGGTACCTTTGTTTCAAAAATTGAAATTAATAACAATAAGCTCATAGTGACCCGGGAAATTGATGGGGGTACGAATATTTTAGAAATGAGCGTGCCAGCAGTATTAACTGCAGATTTAAGATTAAATGAACCGCGTTTTGTGAAATTACCTAATCTTATGATGGCCAGAAAAAAAACAATTGAGAAAGTTAAGGCGAGTGAACTAGCTAGTGACACATCAACAAATATTGAATTACTTGAGGTTTCAGTACCACCATCTCGTAAGGCGGGTATTAAGGTAAGTAGTGCGAAAGAGTTGCTACAAAAATTGAAAGATAATGAAGGAATAAAGCTATAGTTACTCAATTAAAAATTTTAGTAATAGCAGAGCATAATGATTCTGAGCTTAATGATTCAGTGTTTAAAGTTATATCTGCAGCAAAATCCTGGGATGGTGAAATTGATTTGTTAATTATGGGCAAAAATACCGCAGATGTTGCACAAAATGCAGCAAAAATTAAAGATTTAAGCAGCATCATAAGACTAGATGGAAATCACTTGGAACACCTTCTTGCAGAAGATGCTGCAAAAATTGTTGAAATGTTAAGTGATAGTTACCAGGTAATACTAGCTGCTCACTCCTGGTTTAGTAGAAATTTCTTGCCTAGGGTAGCTGCAATTTTAAATGTATCATTAATAACAGATGTTTTAAAAATAGAAAATAACAATGTTTATACCAGATCTATATATGCAGGCAATGTTCATGCAAAAATACACAGCAAAGACCCCATTCAATTACTTACTATTCACACAAGTCTTTTTGATGCATGCGCCAAGGATGGTGGAGATGCCAAGGTAATAAAAAAAAGATTCACCAGCACCAATGAATCTGACAAGCTGGAAGTCAGAGAAAATAAATAAATCAGATAGACCTGCATTAATCGATGCTAAAATTGTAATATCAGGAGGTAGGTCTCTTGGAAGCAAAGAAAATTTTGATAAAGTTTTATCACCTCTGGTGGATGAGGTAGGGGCTGCACTTGGTGCAACAAGAGCTGCGGTCGATGCCGGATACGCACCTAATGAGATTCAAGTTGGTCAAACTGGAGTTGTTGTAGCGCCTGAATTGTATATGGCTGTAGGTGTCTCTGGAGCAAATCAACATGTTTATGGAATGAAAGATAGCAGAGTTGTTGTTGCAATAAACAATGACCCTGATGCAACTATTTTTCAATTTGCAGATTATGGTTTAGTAGCTGATTTATTTGATGCAATTCCAGAAATTAATAAATTAATTAAAGAATAAATTTAAAGAAAGTAATTAATAAATGAGTAATAACAGTAAATATTCAACAGAAAAAGTATTAAGTGTTAATCACTGGAATGATACTTTATTTAGTTTTAAAACAACCCGTCAAGATGGGTTAAGATTCGAAAATGGACAATTTGTGATGATAGGTCTGGAAGTAGACGGAAGACCTTTGGCACGTGCCTATAGTGTTGCTAGTCCAAATTACGATGAACACCTTGAATTTTTAAGTATAAAGGTCCAAGATGGCCCATTAACCTCAAGGCTACAACATATCAAAGTTGGTGATGAGCTTCTTGTTAGTAGAAAACCTACAGGAACACTGGTCATCCATGATCTTAAACCCGCAAAAAACCTCTACTTATTTTCAACAGGTACAGGCCTTGCGCCGTATATGAGTTTGATTCAAGATATTGAGGTTTACGACAGATTTGAAAAAGTTATTTTGGTTCATGGCGTAAGAAAGGTAGATGATTTAGCCTATAAAGATTTTATAGAAAAAGAATTACCAAAAAATGAGTTCTTTGGTGATGAAGTAAAAAATAAATTAATTTATTATCCAACGGTAACTCGTGAGGCATTCAAAAATGAGGGAAGGTTAACTGACCTAATTAAATCAGGTAAATTATTCAAAGATATTGGATTAGAAAAAATGAATCCTAAGGATGATAGAGCAATGATATGTGGCAGCCCAGAAATGTTAAAAGACACCCAAGATCTTTTAGATTCAATGGATTTTAAAGTGTCTCCTCGCATTGGTGAGCCAGGTGATTACGTAATTGAACACGCTTTTGTTGAAAAATAATTTTCAACTGTAATTAAAGAGCCAAAATGATTATAATTGTATCCAAGACTTATTTTTGTATGCATAGAACACGTTTATTTTAGTTTTTATTATAAAACTTTATAAAATTGATTTAGGAAAATTATGTTTCAAGGAAGTATGGTAGCAATTGTTACACCGATGAACTCTGATGGTTCATTGGATATTAAAAGCTTTAAAGGGCTTTTAGACTATCATATAGAATGTAAAAGTGATGGTGTTGTTGTTGTTGGCACAAGCGGTGAAGCCCCCCACTATTGATTTTGATGAACATACATACCTTATCAAAGAAACTGTCAAACATATTGATGGTAAAATTCCTGTTATAGCCGGTTCAGGTGCAAACTCAACTAAAGAAGCAATATTTTTAACAAACAAATCTAAAGAATTGGGCGCTGATGCATGCTTGCTCATTACGCCATATTATAATAAACCGAATCAAAGAGGGATGTATGAGCATTTTAAGGCCATCAATGATAATGTCGATATCCCACAAATTTTATATAATGTGCCATGTCGCACGGGTGTAGATATTGATAATAAAACTGTCACAGAATTGAGTTTTCTTAAGAATATTATTGGAATAAAAGACGCAACTGGAGAAATTGATAGGATAGATGATCTGAAAAAAAATGTAGGTAAAGAATTCTTATTTCTCAGTGGTGATGACACAACTTTTTTAGACTATATGAGGCATGGAGGTAAAGGGGCAATTTCAGTTACAGCAAATATTAGACCTGATTTAATGCAAAGTATATGTAAAAATATGCTTGATCAAAAGTATGAGGATGCAAAAAAAATCAATAAAAAATTAGTGTTGTTACATGACGCCATGTTTGTTGAATCGAATCCTATTCCAGTTAAGTGGCTACTAAATTATTTAGGAAAAATTAATTCAAAAATAAGACTTCCATTAGTCTCTCTTGATGAAAAATACCATCAACAATTAATCACGGCTTACGAGGCAACTTTATGAAGAAGCTTATTGGCTTGCCAATTTTAGCTTTAATTTTATGCTCATGTACTTTTAAGCCTCTCACAGATAAATTTAATGAGGTAACAGCTCCAGATTACGTAAATTCATCAAAAGCAGAAAAACTTCAATTACCACCTGATTTATCAGAATATGAAACTTCTGATACATACAATGTACCAGGGGCAGCAACTTCTTATACAGACTTTGAAAATCAAAGAAATAGAAAAATAGAAAAAGTTGAGCTTTTAAAAGATCCAGATGGTATTAAATTAGTCAAGTCTGGAAACTTTAGATGGCTCATTGTAAATAAAAGTCCTGATAAAATTTGGCCTTATTTGGAAGATTTTTGGTACGAGCAAGGTTTTAATATGAAAAAGATGAATCGCAGATTGGGGGTGATGGAGACAGAATGGACAGCACCTCAAAATATTGAAGAAGAATTAAGTATCGGCGACACAATGGATGTATGGCTTGCATCTCTCACTGGATCAGACGAAAAAACAAAGTTTAGGACGAGGCTTGAAAAAGGTTCTCAGGCAAATTCTACTGAAATATTTATTTCACATCGAAAGAGGGAGGGGGTCAATTCAGAACGTATAGAAGCAATAAATCGAGCGCTGGAGGGAACATACAATCCTTCAACAGTTTATTCAATTCCCGAATATAAATCATCAGATGATGAATCAAAAGAACCTACCTTACCAGGCGATTCAAAATTAACAGAAGTTGATGTTGAGGTTAATGCAGAAATTATGCGAAGATTATTAGTTTTCTTAGGAATGCAGGATTTAGATGCTAAAAAAAACTGTTGAAAAACCCCAAACTGTTATTAAAGCAAAGTTAGTAAATAAAAATGGTACCTCTATTGAGCTTTATGAACCTTTTGATCGTTCATGGAGGAGAGTCTCTATTGCATTAGATATGATAGGATTTCTAACAGAGGATAGAGACCGAAGTAAAGGGCTTTATTATGTAACCTATACGGATTTAGATATTGGTGAAGCAGATAAAAAAGCAAAAGAGGAAGAGGGGTGGTTAGATTCAATTGATTTTTGGAGTGATGATGAAGCTGAGGCAAAAGAAATGGCTGAGGAAGAAACAGGAGTTAAAGATGGAGATATAAGAAAAAAGGGGAGAAGAGGTGAGAAGAAAAAAGATGAAGAGGTGCTAGATGTAGACGCCGCAAGAGCATTAAATAAAGGAGGTGCTAATAATAATGATGGTCCTGGATATAGATTTGATTTAGATTGTATGTTTAGTGATGAATGTGACAAAGAACCAGAGCCTAAAAGTTATCTGATTAAATTAAATGAATCAGATGGTGGGACATTCGTCTCAGTTGAAAACTCAGACGGTACAAAAAATAATTCTCCGACGGCAGATTCAATCTTAAATATTCTTTATGAATATTTAAAATAAATGGAGTTTTGTTCATTAGGTAGCGGTAGTTCGGGAAACGCCTTTATTGTAAAAAATAATCAAACACTTTTGATGGTTGACTGTGGCTTCGGCTTGAAAGAAACAATTGATAGACTAGAAAGATATCAAATACACCCAAGTAAAATTACCGCGATATTGTTAACTCATGAGCATGAAGACCATATTAAGGGGGCATTTATTCTGGCTAATAAGTTTCAAATCCCAATTTATCTTAGTTATGGTACTTATCAAATGAGCCATAAAAAAATTAATGATGGATACAAAATAAAATTTGAATTAATTAATAATTTTGATTCATTCATGATTGATAATATATCAGTTTCACCTATGCCAGTCCCTCATGATGCAAGAGAACCACTTCAATATAGATTTGATTATAAGGACAAAAGCATTGCAATCATCACTGATTTGGGAAAAATTACTAAACATGTTGTACAAAAATTATCGAGGATAAATCTTTTAGTACTTGAATTTAATCATGACGAAGAGATGCTTAGAGATTCTGATTACCCTGCCTCATTAAAAAAAAGAATTAACGGGGAATATGGGCATCTTGAAAATAAAGAATCATTAAAACTTTTGGCATCTATAAGCCATTCAGATCTAGCATGGGTTATAGCTGCTCATTTAAGTGAAAAAAATAATAAAATAGAGCTTGTGAAGAAAATGATATTTGAAATAGTTGATAAACATAAGTCAAATGTTGGTGTAATCGACCAAGATTTAGGATTAGAATGGATTTCAACATAAAATAGTTAAAAAAATATGTATAGATACATTAGATTCTTTTTATTTTTATTTAATCCAGAATTAGCCCATCATATATCAATGAAAGGTTTAAAGCTCGCTTGTTTTTTTGGATTTATAAGAAATAAGAATACACATTCTAAACCAATCACAATAATGGGACTAAAATTTCCAAATAGAGTTGGACTTGCAGCGGGATTAGATAAAAATGCAGAGTATATAACTCCTCTTTCAAGACTAGGATTTGGTTTCATTGAAGTAGGCACTGTCACACCAAGAAGTCAGCCAGGTAATATTAAGCCACGATCTTTTAGGTTGATTAAAAATGAAGGCATTATTAATAGATTTGGTTTTAATAATGTTGGCATTGATCAATTTATTAAAAATTTAAAAAAAGCTAAGTTTAAGGGTGTTTTAGGCATAAACATTGGGAAAAATTATGATACACCTATTGACAAAGCAGTTGAAGATTATTTAACTTGTTTCAGGAAGGCATATCCCTATGCAGGATATATTGCGATAAACGTTTCATCTCCAAATACTAAAAATTTACGTAATTTACAAAGTGATAAAAATCTTGAAATATTACTAAAAGCCTTAAAGAATGAGCAAAAAACTCTTCATAAAAAGTTTAAAAAAATAGTCCCCTTTGTAGTTAAGGTTTCTCCAGACAATTCAATTAAACAGTTAGATTCGATAGCAAAATTACTCCTAAAATATAAAGTTGATGGAGTTATTGCAACCAATACAACAATTGATAGAAAAAGAATTTTGTCCTCTAAATATGCAAAGGAAGAAGGGGGGTTATCAGGAGCTCCATTAAATAAAAAATCTACAAATGTTATTAAACATCTTAACAAACGTCTGAAGGGGAAAATAACCATTATCGGAGTAGGAGGAATAATTACCGCGGATGATGGCATTGAAAAAATTAAAAATGGAGCATCTTTAATTCAAATTTACACAGGGCTTATTTTTAAGGGGCATGGACTTGTAAATGATTTATGTAAGGCAACTAGATAAAGTAAGGCAGGAAAAACCTTTGTTGTTTTCGTATCGAAGGTGCCCATATGCTATGAGAGCTCGGATGGCATTATTATCATGCGGTATTGACTTTGATATATTTGAGATTTCTCTAAAAGATAAGCCAAAACAAATGATTGAAATTAGCCCTAAGGGAACGGTACCAGTTTTTGTATATAAGGATCTAGTGTTAGATGAAAGTATAGATATTATGAATTGGGCAGCAGAACAAAAAAATAATACCTCTATTAAAATAAATCCTAATGATTTGGAAACAATTAAAAGTCTGATAAAAAGCAATGATGGGGAATTCAAAAATAAATTAGATCTATATAAATACACAAGCAATAAAGAAGCTTCTTTAAAAATAAGATACAGAAAAGAGTGTGAAGTTTATATTAGAAATATTGATGAAATACTAGAGACACAGGAATATTTATTATCAAATAAGATCGGTTATTTAGATATAGCTATTTTTCCATTTATACGACAGTTTTTTTAACGTAGATCTTAAGTGGTTTGAGCAAGCTTATTACAATAACTTAAAAAATTGGGTAGATAGAATAACTAATTCTGATTTATTTATTCAGATAATGAAGAAGCCAGAATTCTAAACGGAAGCTTTTTCATCCTCTTTGATATTAAGGACGATTGCCTCCTTATCATCAATATCAATTTCAACTTCACCACCGTTAATTAATCGTCCAAATAAAAGTTCATCAGCAAGTGCTTTTCTAATAGTATCTTGAATAAGCCTAGCCATAGGCCTTGCACCCATTTGTTCATCGAAACCTGATATTGCAAGATAATCTTTTAAATCTTTTGTAAATGAGGCATCAACTTTTTTATCGTGTAATTGAGTCTCTAATTGAATTAAAAACTTATCTACAACTTTCAAAATAATTTCATTGTCTAGTGAAGTAAATGAGACTGTAGCGTCAAGTCTATTTCTAAACTCAGGTGAAAAGACTTTTTTAATCTCACCATTTTCATCTCCACTTTTTTTAGTTTGTGTGAAGCCAAAATTTGATTTTGATAATGCTTCTGCACCGGCATTAGTAGTCATGATAATGGTAACATTTCGGAAGTCAGTTTTTCGACCATTGCTATCGGTCAATATACCGTTATCCATAACTTGAAGAAGAATATTAAAAATATCAGGATTTGCTTTTTCAATTTCATCAAGTAATAAAATAGAGTAGGGATTTTTGTTTACTTGTTCTGTTAGGATTCCACCTTGATCGTAACCAACATACCCTGGAGGCGCTCCTATGAGTTTAGAAACAGAATGACGTTCCATATATTCACTCATATCAATTCTAATTAGCTCTATACCTAATGTATACGCAAGCTGTCTTGCTACTTCAGTCTTACCAACTCCGGTTGGACCACTAAAGAGAAAGCTCCCAATTGGTCTATCTATTGGACCAATCCCACTTCGTGACATTTTAATTGCATTAGATAGGGTTTCAATAGCTTTGTCTTGGCCAAATATCACTGCTTTTAAATCTCTCTCAAGGTTTTTGAGTGAGCTTCTGTCATCTTTATTTATATTTTTAGCTGGTATACGTGCAATTTTCGCGATTACATCTTCAATTTCTTTTGAGCCAATATTCTTTTTTTGTTTTGATTTAGGTAAAATTCTTTGCGCCGCACCCGCTTCGTCAATAATATCTATTGCTTTGTCAGGCAAACGTCTGTCATTTAAAAATTTTGCAGACAATTCAGCTGCACTAATCAATGCATTATTAGTAAACTTAACATTATGATGACTCTCAAAATGAGTTTTTAAACCCTTAAGAATTTCTATAGTGTTTTTAACGGATGGCTCTTCAACATCTATTTTTTTGGAATCGTCTTGTCAAGGCGTGATCTTTTTCAAATACTGATCTAAATTCTTGGTACGTTGTTGCACCTATACATTTAACATTGCCTCTTGCCAAAGCGGGTTTTAAAATATTTGATGCGTCCAATGTTCCTCCACTTGCTGATCCTGCTCCAATAATAGTATGAATTTCATCAATAAATAAAATAGAATTTTTTTGTTCTCCAAGCTGTTTTATCACAGTTTTCAGTCTTTGCTCAAAATCACCTCGATATTTTGTACCAGCAATAAGTGCACCTAGGTCAAGTGAATATATAGTCATATTTTCTAAAACTGTAGGAATATTTCTGTCTACAATTTTCTTGGCTAAACCCTCTGCAATTGCAGTTTTACCTACACCTGCTTCACCAACCAGAAGTGGATTATTTTTTCTTCGTCTACAAAGAATTTGCACAACTCTTTCAACTTCCGGTTCTCTTCCAATTAATGGATCAATCTTACCTTCACTAACAAGTTTGTTTAAATTCACCGCATAAGTTTCTAAGCCCTTACTCGTTTTTGTATCAGAACTAGTTGTTTCTTGTGCCTGTTCTTTTTGATTATTTTCAGTAGTCTTGGCTATGCCATGAGCAATAAAATTGACGACATCTAATCTTGCTATACCTTGCTGGTGAAGAAAGTAAACTGCATGTGAGTCTTTTTCACCAAAAATAGCAACCAAAACATTTGCACCTGTTACCTCTTTTTTTCCTGATGATTGAACATGCAGCATTGCTCTTTGAATTACTCTTTGAAAACCCAAAGTTGGTTGGGTATCTACATCATCTTTCCCTCCAACCTTTGGTGTATGCTCTTCAATATGGCCTACAACATCTTCCCTAAGTTTGTCTAGATTGGCCCCACAGGAATTGAGAACCTCAGAGGCAGATGGGTTATCTAGCATAGCCAGTAATAAATGTTCGACGGTAATTAACTCATGACGTTTTTGTCGAGCATCCATAAATGCCATATGTAAACTAACTTCTAATTCTTGTGCAATCATAATTTAACTATATCTTTTCTATAATACATTGCAAGGGGTGCTGAGATTCTTTTGATAAATTTAATACTTGATTCATTTTAGTCTCTGCAATTTCTAATGGAAAAATACCACAAATGCCGATACCTTCTGTGTGTATTTGAAGCATTATTCTTGTTGCTTCATCATACGACTTTTTAAAAACTTTTTGAATAACATCAACCACAAATTCCATGGGTGTATAGTCATCATTTAATAATATGACCTTATAATTCTTAGGAAGTTTCGGCTTAACCTGCGAATCTTTTACTACTGTATCTTCAAGCTGATCTGGTTTAATATTCATGCAATCATTTTAATCGTCTATTTGTAAATTTTAATTTTTTTGATGGTTTGCTCATATATATTAATAATCTCAAATTTTGTTTCATGCATTTTAAAGCTTGTGTTGGTTTCTGGAATATTTTCAAGAAATTCAATAATCAAACCACTAATGGTAATAGGACCACTAGTAGGTAGCTTCAGGTTCAATTTTTTATTAAGATCTCTAATTGAAATTGCCCCATCAACAATCCAACCATCATCTTCCGTTATGATTTTTGAGAGTTTAGAGGGTATATCTGTATTAAATTCTCCAATAATTTCCTCAAGTAAGTCTTCCAAAGAGACTAAGCCAAGGAAGTCACCATGCTCATTTACAATAAACCCTTTTTTTTCTTGATTATCTTGAAAATATTGAATTTGTTTGTAGATGGTAGTCCCAGATGGAATAAAATATGGGGGCTCTATCAATTCACGCAAAGATTCATGCGTGATTCCATCATTTTGTTCTTTAACAACTAATTTTAATAATTTTTTTGAATCAATTACACCGATAATTTCATCATTATCTTTGACCACCATCTGGCGATAATTAGAATTAATGACTTTTTCGAGGATTTCATCTATAGATTGTTTAAGACAAATTGATTCTACATTTGTATGAGGCATCATTACTTCATCAATCGTCACTTTATTTAAATCAATTAAGTTTAAGAAAATAGATTTATTTTTTTGAGGTATAAACGTACCGGATTCACTAATGATACTTTTTAACTCATCCATATTAATCAAGTCTTTTTGATTAAAGTTCGTTTTAATGTTTACTAGTTTCAAAAATCCAAGAACAAAAAAATTCAAAAATAAAACGATAGGATAAAAGACTTTTAAGAGAGGGTAGAGTATAAAACTACAATAGGGAGCTAACTTTTCTGGGTGGGCTGCTCCGATAACCTTTGGAGAAATTTCACTAAAAATGACAATCATAAATGTAGTAATGATTGTTCCAATAAAGATTATACTTTCTTGAGTACCAAAGAATTCAACAACAATAAGTGTTACAAGCGCAGCAGCAGCTGCATTTGCAAAGTTATTACAAAGTAAAATTACACTAAGTAATTTATCTGTTTCATTAAGAAGTTTTACAGCAAGCTTTGCTCCTACATTCCCTTGTTTACTAAGATGCTTGAGCCGATATCTATTGACAGACATTAAACTAGTTTCAGATATAGCAAAGAATGCTGAAAGCACAAGAAGAACAGCTAAGAGAGTGAGCTGAAAATTTAAATTAAAATCCATACTAAAATTTTTTTATTTTTCTACTTTGACGTCTACAACCGCAAGGTTAGATTGATTTGTTCCTAGCCAAATTGCTAAAGGGCAACCCACCATAATTGAAGAGTAGATACCAAATAAAATTCCTATAGTTAAAGCTATTGAAAAATTATGTAAAATTTCTCCACCAAAGATTAACATACATATAACAACTGTTTGGGTAGATAGATGTGTCATGATAGTTCGTGACATTGTGCGTGTAATTGCATTATTAACAACCTCAATAACTGAAGACTTGCGCATAAGTCTAAAATTCTCCCTAACTCGATCAAAGACAACAACAGACTCATTTACTGAATAACCTAATACGGCCAATACGGCTGCGAGCACAGTTAGATTAAATTCCCATTGAAAAAAGGCAAAAAAACCAAGTATTATTACAACATCGTGCATATTGGCGACGATTGCAGCTACAGCAAATCTCCACTCAAAACGAAGCCATAGATAGAGCATAATTCCTATACCAACAAATAGTATTGCCAAAGCACCATCTTCATAAAGTTCATCACCTACTTGAGAGCCAACGGACTCGACTCTCTCAATTTCAACCTCTGGATTAGATTCCTTTAATGTAAAAGCAATTTTTTCTGATAGATCTGCAAGTGATAAATTTTCTACTACTGGAAGTCTGATTAAAACATCACTGCTCGTTCCAAAATTTTGAACTTGTGCCTCTGGTAAATCAATTTTTTTAAGTGTTGTCCGAATTTCTTCGAGGTTTGCTGCTTGAGGATAGCTCACTTCCATCAAGGTACCTCCAGTAAAATCAACACCTAAATTCAATCCACGAGTGACCAGAAATAAAATTGAAGCAATAAATATTGAAGTAGAAATAATTGCGGAAATTTTTCTAAATTTCATAAAAGGAATATCTGTTTTTACTCTAAAAATTTCCATAAGTTAATTATTTTCAACTTTAAAAATTTCTCCGATGGAGATTTTTTTTATTGTTCTTTTATTCCCATAAATATAATTTACGATTCCTCTAGAGACAAAGATAGCACTATATACAGAGGTTAAAATACCAAGTACAAGAACCACAGCAAATCCTTTAATTGGGCCAGAACCAAACATAAATAAAGCAAGACCAGCAATCATGGTTGTAATATTTGAATCAAGTATTGTCCCCCACGCTTTATCGTAGCCCTGACTAATGCTTTTTTGAGGAGGCATCCCATTTCTAATTTCATCTCTTATACGCTCGTTAATTAGAACGTTAGCATCAATAGCCATACCAATTGTGATAGCAATCGCAGCAAGACCAGGTAATGTTAATGTTGCTTGTATTGCAGATAATAATGCTGTTAAGAACAATAAATTTACCGATAAACCAATGACTGAAACAACTCCAAAAAACATGTAGTAAGCAATCATTAAAACAACTATAGCTGCAAAGCCCCACATCGTTGAATTAACACCGCGAGCAATATTTTCTTTTCCCATACTTGGTCCGACCGTTCTTTCTTCTACTATCTCCATTGGGACAGAAAGTGACCCTGCTCTTAAAAGCAATGAGATATCAGTAGATTCTTGAGCATTTTCCATACCAGTAATCATTACATTACCGCCACCAATCTCACTCTTAATTTTTGGTGCTGTAATAACTTCAGTATAATTTTTTTCAATAAGTAATAAAGCAATTCTTTTACCTATATTCTTTCGGGTAATTTCTTTAAAAATATTAGTACCTACAGAATCTAAATCAAGATATACAACAGATTGTCCTGTCATTTGATCCACTCCTGGTGAAGCATCTTCTAATCTTTCACCAGTTAAAATTACTTCTTTTTTTTACTAAAAGAGGGTTCCCAGAGCGATCATAATAGAGTTCAGTCCCAGGGGGTAGTTGCCCATTCTCCGCTTTTTCTATGGTGGCTGGATCTGATCTGTCCTCATCTACCATTCTCATCTCTAGAATTGCGGTTCTGCCAATAATTTCTTTTGCTTTTGCAGTATCTTGAACGCCTGGTAGTTGAACAACAATTCGATCTTGACCTTGTTGTTGGATAATTGGTTCAGCAACACCCAGCTCATTGACTCTATTATGTAAAGTTTCTAGGTTTTGCTTAAGAGCAAAGTTGACATTCTCTTCATCGGTATATTGATTATTTTTAATTTTCAAAATAAACTCATTATTATTTTTAATTTCTGAAAAATTAAATGCTTCAGTCTCTTTTGTAGGGGAATTGCCTCCAAAAATTGAACGACCCGAACCTTGAGCTCTTATAATATTTTTTGCTTCATTTAACGCATCTTCTGATTTGAACTTTAATTGAACATAATTATTAATGACTTTTGAATCATAGTATTTAATATTTTCTTTTTGTAATTCTTTTCTTACATTTACTAAAAAAACCGTCATTCTTTTTTTCTGACAGTTTCGACAAATCAAGTTGCATTAGAAAATGAACACCACCTCTGAGATCTAGACCTAAATACATTGGTAAAGCACCAAGATTAGATAACCAATCGGGGGAGTTTGATATAAGATTTAGCGCTACAACAAATTTATTACCTAAACTTTTTTCAATAACTTGCTTTGCATTTAATTGATCGGTTGCCTCTTTAAATTTAATTTTTATATCAGTATCTTCAAAAGAAATTCCAATATTTTGGATATTTGCTTTTTCAAGGGCTGATTCAACTAATTTAAGTGTAGACCGATCAACTGTCTCGCCTGCTTTCACAGGCATCACTTGGACAGCAAAGGATTCGCCATAAAAATTTGGTGTGACATACAGAAAACTTAATCCTATAGTTAAAAGGATTAATATATATTTCCAACTAGAATACTGATTCATTTAGATAAACTTAAACAATTTATATTGATTTAATTGTTCCCTTAGGAAGGACGGCTTGAACCGTTTGTTTTTGAATTTTGATTTGTGAATTGGCATTCACTTCTAAAATTGCAAATTGATCATTTAATTTAGTTATTTTTCCTAAAATGCCACCACTTGTTGAGACTTCGTCTCCAACTTTTAACTCAGCCAACATTGCTTTTACTTTTTTTTGCTTGAGCCATTTGAGGTCTAATTAGCATAAAGTAAAATAGAACAAAAATAATAATGAATGGTAAAAATCCTGACAGTGCTTCGTTCACGTTGTAATCCCCTCAAAAAAACATGATTTTATCATAAGAAAGAGCTCTATTCACCAACCTTCCTCTTTTTTATAAAAGCGGATTTAAATGATTCAAATTTCTGGTTTTCGATAGCTTCGCGTGCTTCATTCATCATATTTTTATAAAAATGTAAGTTATGAATAGTATTAAGTCGGGATACAAGCATTTCGCCTATTTTATAAAGGTGATGTAGATAAGATTTTGTAAAATTCTTGCAGGTATAACATTTACAATTAGAATCAACTGGGCTTAGGTCATCTTTATACTTTGAATTCTTTAGTTTTACATCGCCATGACTCGTAAAAAGCATGCCATTTCTTGCATTTCTAGTAGGCATTACACAATCAAACATATCTATTCCGTTTTCTATAGCATTTAATATATCTTCAGGTGTTCCAACCCCCATTAGATATCGGGGCTTATCTTGGGGCATTTTAGGTCCAATGAAGCTAGTTATTTTAGCCATCTCGTCTTTCGGTTCGCCAACCGATAGCCCTCCAATAGCATAACCATCAAAACCAATTGAAGTCAGCTCTTTTAAAGATTCCACTCTAAGATCTTCAAACATACCTCCTTGAATAATTCCAAATAATGCATTTTTATTGCACTCAAATGTATCTTTACTTCTGTAAGCCCAATTATTGCTGAGTTGCATTGATTTTTTTGCTGCTTCATAAGTAGCTGGATAAGGTGTGCATTCATCAAAAATCATCGCAATATCTGAATTGAGTATCTTTTGGATTTTCATAGACTCTTCTGGACCCATAAATTTTTCATCCCCATTTATGGGTGATCTAAAAGTTACCCCTGCCTCTGAAATTTTTCTCATTTTCCCAAGACTCCATACCTGAAAACCACCTGAATCAGTTAATATTGGTTTGTCCCAATTGATAAATTCATGAAGTCCTTTATGTTTTTTTATTATATCAAGACCCGGTCGCAACCAAAGATGAAACGTATTTCCCAATATAATTTCAAAATTTGTTTCCTCCAATTCTTTAGGAGCAATAGACTTAACAGCACCATAAGTCCCAACGGGCATAAAAAACTGGAGTAGAGATTTCACCATGCTGAGTTTGTAATAGACCTGCCCGAGCATGACCATCCTGATTTTGTAATTCAAATTTCATAAGCCATTTGGATATCTGAATATAGAATCTAATATTATAAAATATTAATAAGTCTTAAACGATGATTATTCCGTGATTGTAGGATAAAATCAGGAAATAAATGAAAATTAAAATAAAAAATAATAAAAAAGATATTTTGGGTAAAAAAGGATTTTATCTCCTTCCAAATATTTTTACCACAGCATCTTTGTTCGCAGGTTTTTATGCCATAGTGCAGGCAATGAATGGGGCATTTGATCATTCAGCTATTGCAATTTTTATTGCGCTTATTTTGGATGGGCTTGATGGAAGAGTTGCAAGGTTGACCAATACAGAAAGTAATTTTGGTGCTGAATACGATAGTTTGTCAGATATGGTGTCTTTTGGAGCCGCGCCAGCATTGGTGATATATGTGTGGGCATTAAATCCTTTAGGAAAGTTCGGTTGGATTATCGCATTTATATATTGTGCCTGTGCAGCATTCAGGTTAGCTCGTTTTAATGTAAAGTTAGACATTGAAAATAAGAAATATTTTTCTGGCTTGCCATCTCCAGCAGCAGCTACATTACTTGCTAGTTTCATTTGGATATCCTTTGATAATGGAATTAATGGGAATGATATTTTTTTTAGGTTTTTTCCAGATGCAATGGTTTGCTGCAGTTTTAACTTTTTTTTCTGCATTAGCTATGGCGTCTGATTTAAAATATTACAGCGGTAAAAATCTAAATTTTAGAAAAAGTCAGCCATTTATTGCCATTTTGATTATTGTGATTATTTTTGGTGTGATTTCTCATAACCCAGCTGAAATAGTTTTTTTAATTGCTCTTTTATATGCATTATCTGGACCATATAGCTATTTGCAGTCTAAGAAACTTTCAAATTATATTAATTTTTAAATAAAAATATGAATGAATTAATCATTTTTGACACAACGCTTCGCGATGGCGAACAAAGCCCAGGAGCTTCGATGACTCAAGAAGAAAAGTTGAGGATTGCAAAGCAGCTTGAAAAATTAGGTGTGAATGTCATAGAAGCTGGATTTGCTGCTGCTAGTCCCGGAGATTTCAGTTCAATTAAAGCTATCTCAAAAATTATAGAAAAATCAACTGTTTGTTCATTAGCAAGAGCGCTTGAAAGTGATATAAAAAAAGCAGGTCAAGCTATTCAGCCAGCTAAGCATAAAAGAATTCATACTTTTATCGCAACAAGCAAAATTCATATGGAAAATAAGTTAAGAATGACCCCTGATCAAGTTTTAAAGAGGGGGGTTGAAGCTGTAAAGTGGTCATTGGATTATACTGACGACGTTGAATTTTCAGCTGAAGATGCAGTGAGATCGGATGTAAATTTTTTAATTGAAATTTTCGATGCTGTTATTAAGGCAGGTGCTAAAACGATCAACGTACCAGACACAGTAGGGTATTCAATACCTAAGAGCTGGGGGAACCTTATGAATGAATTAATTTCAAAAGTACCAAATTCACAAAGCGTTATATGGTCGACACATTGTCATAACGATTTAGGTATGGCGGTCGCAAATTCTTTATCTGCTGTTCAAAATGGTGCAAGACAAGTGGAATGCACAATTAATGGCTTGGGAGAGAGGGCTGGTAATGCAAGTCTTGAGGAAATTGTAATGTCTGTCAAAACGAGAAAAGATATTTTTAATCTCGAAACTAAAATTAATACTGAGCAAATTGTGGCAACTTCTAGGTTAGTCTCAAACATCACTGGCTATCCTGTTCAACCAAATAAGGCGATTGTGGGCGCAAATGCATTTGCTCATGAATCAGGTATTCATCAAGATGGTGTTTTAAAACATCGAGAAACTTATGAAATCATGAGAGCACAAGATGTAGGTTGGGGGGCCAACAAGATTTCATTAGGTAAGTTATCTGGGCGAAATGCATTCAAAAATAGATTGGTAGAACTAGGTATTGAATTAGATTCTGAGGAGGTTTTAAATTCTACATTTGATAGATTTAAGGCGCTCGCTGATAAAAAATCTGAAATTTATGATGAGGATATTCATGCACTAGTTACTGAAGAATTTGTATCTGTTGCTGTTGATCGATTTAAACTTGTTTCATTAAAATCTATTACTGATACACAAAAAAAAACCTTATGCAGAAATTGAAATTTCAGTAGACGGAGAGTTAAAAAATGCAAAGGCAGAAGGTGGAGGTCCAGTTGACGCAACGTTTAAAGCCATTGAACTAATTGCAAAATCTAATACAGAGCTCTTATTGTACTCGGTAAACAACATTACCTCAGGCACAGACTCAAAAGGTCAAGTCACTGTAAGGCTTGCCAAAGGAGGAAGAGTAGTAAATGGTTTAGGTTCGGATACTGATATTGTTATTGCCTCATCGATGGCCTATCTCAACGCACTAAATAAACTCGTTTCCAAAGCAGAGCGAGCTCACCCTCAAGTCTAAGACGAAAAACCTTTATGAACTTAGCAATTTTTGATCTTGATAATACGCTACTAGATGGAGATTCTGATTATAACTGGGGACTTTACCTTGTAAAAAAGGGTTTTCTAGATGAAGAAAAATATAAAGCTCAGAACCAAAAATTCTTTGAGGAGTATCAAGCAGGTAAATTAGATATTTTTGCTTTTGCTGAATTTCAATTCCAATTTTTAAAAAATAACACAAGAAAATTTTTAAATGATGTTCGGTCTGGCTACATTGATGAAATCATTAGGCCTATGATCTTAAAAAAAGCAGAAGATTTAGTAAATCAACATAAAGAGGCTGGGGACAGCTTATTAATTATTACAGCAACTAATACCTTCATTACCAAGCCAATTGGGGAGATTTTTGGAATTGATGAGCTTATTGGAACAGATCCCGAGGAAAATCTAGGTGAATTTACAGGTAAAGTAAAAGGCACTCCCTCCTATAAGGACGGAAAGGTGACGCGATTATTTGATTGGTTGAATGAAAAAAAAATTAAAACTAGCAGATTTTGAAAAAACTTTTTTTTATAGTGATTCTCATAATGATCTAGCGTTACTAGAATTTGTAACTAACCCAGTTGTTGTTAATGGGGATAAAATTCTCTTAAAAAAAGCACAAGAAAAAAACTGGCCTACCCTTAATTTAAAATAACTTTCAAACTAAAACCATTTCTACAACAAACTTTGTTCCAAGATAAGCAAGAATCAAGAAAGCAAAAGCGAGCAAGGAAATGATTATTGATTTCTTTCCTCTCCATCCGAATTGAACTCTCCCAAATAAAACTAATGCATAGGAAAGCCAAGCAAGAGTAGTGAAGATTGTTTTATGATTCCAATCAAGTGATTGACCAAATAGATAATTTGAAAAAAATAAGCTTGAGAATAAAGTAAATGTTAAAAATATGAACCCTACCCAATAAATTTGAAATAATTTATTTTCTACATCAAGTAATGGCTCACTGCTTGAGATCATTGATGAATTTTTAGTTTCGGCATGTAAGCTTTTTTCAAATAAAAGTAAAAATAAAGAAAATATAGAACCAAAAGCAAGCAATCCATAACCAAGCATAGCAATAATAATGTGAATACTTGCGGAAATTGAATAATACTGGATGGTCTGATGGTCAGGCTGAATCAAAGGAAATACGAGAACGATTATTAATGCAGGAATTAATGTAAATATTTCTAATCCTTGGTATTTTGATTTGTTGTTCAATAAAAGATATATCAAAACAATTATCCAGCTTAATAGTAATGTTGAGTTGGCAAAACTTAAATCTACCCCTTGATTAAAGACGTGATTATAAATTAACAAAGCATGCGTAATTAAGCCTATAGCAACAAGAAAGCTATAATTTTTTATAATTTTTATATTTGAGAGTGAAGACAGGCATGGAATCAAATATAAAATCAATGTAACTAAATAAAGGGTTTCATTCATGTTTATATTTTAATTAATTAATAAAGACAATTATAATGTAAATAACAACTATTCAACAATTTACAAATTAATAAACTTTATGCTTGAAAATTTAACAGACAAACTTCAATCGGTAGTAAAAACAATTCGGGGACAAGCTCGCTTCACAGAAGAAAATATCAGTGATGCAATGAGGGAAGTGCGTATAGCACTGATTGAGGCAGATGTTGCAATACCAGTAGTTAAATATTTTATAGATAAAGTAAAAGAAAAGGCATTAGGGGCTGAAGTTTTAAAAAGTGTTTCTCCTGGGCAAGCAATTATCAAGATAGTGCAAGATGAACTGACAAGTTTGATGGGGAGTGATAATGCTGAGTTAAATATTGCTACAAAACCACCTGCTATTGTTTTGATGGCAGGTCTTCAGGGTTCAGGTAAAACAACAACAGCAGCTAAGTTAGCCAAAATTCTAAAAGAGGAGAAGAAAAAAGTTTTGTTAGTCAGCGCAGATGTTTATCGACCTGCAGCGATAGAACAACTTAAAACTTTAGCGGATTCATTAGAAATAGAATGTTTTGATTCGTCAGTAAAGGATAAACCAAAAAATATTGCTTCCTCCGTTCTGACTTATGCAAAAAAACATTATTTTGATGTGATTATTTTTGATACCGCCGGTCGTCTGGGCATTGATGAATTAATGATGAAGGAAATTAAAGAACTTCACAAAATATTAAATCCAATTGAAACACTTTTTGTTGTTGATGCAATGCAGGGGCAAGATGCTGTTAATACAGCAAAAGCTTTTGGAGATACGTTACCTCTAACAGGCATTGTATTGACAAAATTGGATGGAGATTCAAGAGGTGGAGCAGCTTTATCGGTAAGACATGTGACTGGAAAGCCAATTAAATATATTGGTGTGAGTGAAAAAGTGTCAGGCCTGGAGGTTTTTTACCCAGATCGTATATCTTCTCGAATTCTTGGGATGGGAGATATTGTAGGTCTAGTTGAAGAGGCTCAGAAAAATGTAGATATTAAAGAAGCTGAAAAAATAGCAGATAAAGTCAAGTCTGGCAAAAATTTTGATTTAGATGATTTTAAAAATCAAATTGGACAGATGAAAAAGATGGGAGGCGTTGGGGCAATGATGGATAACTCCCATCTCAGTTAGCAGGTAATGCATCAAAAATAGATCCAGAACAAGGAGATAAGTCGATGATGCAAATTGAAGCAATTATTAATTCCATGACGAAATTAGAGAAAACAAAGCCTGAAATCATCAAAGCAAAAAGAAAGATAAGGATTGCAAACGGATCTGGAGTAAAAGTCCAAGATGTTAATCGCCTTCTTAAGCAATTTGGAGAAATGCAAAAAATGATGAAAATGTTCTCAAAAGGTGGAATTGGTAAAATGATGAGAGGCCTTGCGGGTAAAATTCCGGGTATAAACTAATAACCTTAAAATTCTAGCAATACTGAATTTTTTTTTCAATATTTTGTCATTGAAATAGTTAATTAATTATCTAGTAAATTTTATTGACCCAACATTGTTAATGTTGGATAATTCATGTCTTCGTTTTGGGGAGTTAGCTCAGCTGGTAGAGCACCGGACTTTTAATCCGTTGGTCACGCGTTCGATCCGCGTACTCCCTACCAATTTCTTTTGATTAATATAATAAATTTATTACTTTGTAATGGCATATTTATTTTAAATATATATTGAATTAAGTAAGCTTTATGACATCTTATCAATTATGTATATTGTTAAAAAATTAATTTTTACTCTCCTTTTCTTATTACCATCACATTTACTTGCATATCCAGCACAATCTGAATTATTTGGGTTGAGTGAGTCGATGACTCATATTTGGGTTACCTTTAAAGATGGCGTTACCGGAACAGGCTCAGGCATTGTTGTAAAGAAGAATCATGTAGCAACGAATTGTCATGTATTAGCAGATTCTAGAGGTGTTAATGCAGTGAAGTATTTTAAAACATATGTACCGATTGCGATTTATGCAGATTGGGAAAATGATTTATGTATTTTAAAATTTGATGACTTGCCTTTACCTCCGGTCAACGTCGGAAAATCTGATAATCTCAATTATGAAGATAAAGTATTTGCTTTGACTTTTCCTAATGACAATCCGGTTCCATTACCATCTTATGGTCATGTTAAAGCACTTTATCCTTTTAAAGGAGGTAATGTTATTCGAACATCTGCCTCATTTACGCTTGGTTCAAGCGGAGGTGGTTTATTTGATTTAGATTTTAATCTAATCGGGATTACAACCTTCAAAAGCCCTGGCAGAAGATTTGGAAATTTTTATTGTATCCCATCAGAATGGATCGAAAGACTTTTATTGGAAGAGCCGCAAATAGACTTAACTAGCACAGGTAGGCCATTCTGGAGTTTACCCGACGAAGAAAAACCATTCTTTATGCAAATTATAATGCCTATGGAAAAGAAGAAATGGGAAAAAATGTTAGATATTGCTAAAAGATGGACACAAGCTGATGAGGATAGTGCAGATGCTTGGTATTATCTAGGTTATGCAAAAGCAAAAATGGGCAGTTTAGATTATGCAAAACTATTTCTAAAGCAGGCTTATAAACTGAATGACCGACATTTAGAATCACTGGTTGAGTTATATGATATATCTGTAATCCAATCAGATACAAATGAATCACAGAGAATCTTAGGATTAATCAAAGTAATAAATCCAGAGAGAGCAGATTATATAGCTAAAAAATCTTAAAGTAATTGGCGCGCCCGAGAAGATTCGAACTCCTGACCCCTTGGTTCGAAGCCAAGTACTCTATCCAGCTGAGCTACGGGCGCTTTTAGTAATTAAAATTCTTAAAGTAATTGGCGCGCCCGAGAAGATTCGAACTCCTGACCCCTTGGTTCGTAGCCAAGTACTCTATCCAGCTGAGCTACGGGCGCACTCATGTCATTATATCTCAAATAAAATAACAGGAAGTTAATTAACAGGTAGTGTTAATGTGGGACCTGATTCTTTAATTTCACCAGATTGCAGTGATTCAATCTGATTTAAGAGCATAAAAGTGTATTTTGATGTGATGTCAGAATCTTTGATATAGAACCAGTAATCCCGATAAAATACCTTTGCCGAATCCTGCTTAGGTTCATTTTTTGATGAATATATTGTTATTAATTCACCTGTAATTTCAGACCAATTAAACTCAGTTCCATCAGGATTTTTGGTTATTTGAACCAACCCTTCTTCTAAATGCTCTTGGGGAACATTAATGCCATGACTTAGGAAAAATTGGATACCGGCAAGAGATCTAAAGTCAATCTGGATTTCAGAGCGATCCTCTTCAGTTTCTAATTCTGCATAGATAGGATAAATATTCGATTTACCATCAAGATTCATTAGCTTAATCAAATTCTGAACATTAGGGTTTAGCAAAGATTCTTTTTTTAAAGTATAGGGCTAGTTGCTTGTCTTTATTCTCGTGCAAAATATATCCAAACTGCAAGTCAGCCCTTTCTATGGCTACCATTGACGCTAAAAATTTGTCAAACTTTTTAAAATTAGGCGCCAGTTCAGGTGTCGGGCCTGAAGCTGTGTGGGCATTATCAATACCATTTATATTATTAACAGTTAAGTTTAATATACGATCCATTCGCCAGCCTGATCTAGATAAAAGCATTAACATATCAACATCTACCGGACTAAGGACCTTCTTAATAAAGTCCCCACCTTTTAAAGGTAGATAGGTAATAGTTGGTTTTTCGGTATATCTAGCTGAGCCTCCAAAACCTGCGTTGTTTGCATCAGGCCCGCCATCGAAAATTGTCAAAGCTAAGCTACCACCTCGTTGCCATTCAATTGATGTTGACACGCTACTTACTTCTAAAACGGATATTGAATCACCATATCTTCTTTTAACTAAGTTGAGTAACGATTGCGAATCGTTAGTATCGGAAATAACTTGATTAAATTCTCCGCGAGAATCTTGAACACTGTCTGGTCCGATTTGAAGGAACTCATCAAAAATAGAACAACCTCCTAAAAAGAGAGCTAAGATTAATGGGAATATTTGAGAAATTAATTTTCTATTCAATTAGAGAACTTTATTTTTTAAAAGAACATCATGATAAATTATTTTTGTTAATAATTGAAGTTTCTTTTGAAGTGACATGAGTAACCGTTAGGGTTTTTGGTAAGATATTTTTGATGAGATTCCTCAGCAGGATAAAATTTGTCAAAAGCAATTATTTCAGTAACGACTTTTTGATCCCAATGCTTTGATGCATCTACTCTTTGAATCACATTTTCAGCTGTAGCCTTTTGGCTATCTGAGGTATAAAAGATAGAGGATCGATACTGTGTTCCGATATCATTTCCTTGTTGGTTAGGTGTTGAGGGGTTGTGAAGCTTGAAAAATTCTAGTAGTAAGCTTTCGAAAGAGAGTTGATCTTTATCAAACTTAATCATGATAGTCTCTGCATGCCCAGTATTACCGGAAGAAACCTCATTATAGGTAACATTATCAATATGACCTCCAGAAAACCCTACAACTGTTTCTTGTATGCCTTTAATTTGGGCAATTAGGTTTTCAAGCCCCCAATAGCAACCCCCCCGCAATGTATGTTGTTTCTAGATTCACTTTATTTAATCCTCAATATAAAATTTACAGACAAACTCGTATTAAATTAATTTACTTTATATTGTAATATTAAATAAATCATTTTAAAAAAAAGGAATAAAAGAATGTCTATATCTATGTATGAAATATCAGTCCCTATGTTTATTAATATGCTTGAGAACTTATCATCTATTTTAAAAAAAGCAGAGCGACATGCCGAAAAAAGAAAAAATTGATAAAGAGATTTTTATAAATGCTCGCTTGATTGCAGATATGAGGCCACTAACGAGTCAAATACAAATTGGAACAGATATGATTAGGTTGGGTATTGGGAGATTGGCTAATGTAAAAGCTCCATCTTATAAAGATAATGAAAAAACATTTAGCGACCTTCAAAAAAGAATAAGTAAAACTATTACTTTTTTAAAAAAAATCAATCCAAAAAAAATGGAAGATTCTGAAAACATGGAGATTAAGTTTTCAATCAGAAGTAATGAATTTAAATTTAAATCAGGTAAAGATTACTTAACGAAATGGATGATTCCTCACTTCTTTTTTCATGTGACGACCGCCTACGATATTTTAAGATCAAATGGTGTTAATCTTGGGAAAAGAGATTATATAAAATTTTAATAAAGGAATAAAAAATGAAATCAATCGATAATATTTTGAATGCAATTATGGGTAATTTTTATCACCTTACGCCATGGCTTCTTAGGCTAGGTTTGGGGATTTCTTTTATATTTCATGGTCTAAATAAATTTCCATTACCTCCACAAAAGTTGATTGATTATTTTGGTTTTTCAGCTGAGCTTGCCTCATTTGTAGCTATTTCAGAATTAGGAGCAGGTATTTTGTTAATTCTCGGTGGTTTTTTAAAAGGATATGTAGGAAATTTAGTGACTCGGTTTGCTGCTGGCATAATTGTCATTGTCATGACTTTTGCATTCACATTGGCTCATAGTGATTGGTTTATTACACCCAAGCTATTTATGAGTGAGCAGATATTTTTGATGATTATAGGTCTGTATTTTTTTGTAAAAGGGAATAATTAATTCTTATTCTTTGATCCAAAAAGTGACACTACTCTACTTATCATTACTGCGAGAAACATAACGCCCATCATTGCTTCAGTGATTGACCACATTTTTGCAGTGTAAGATACAGGCGTGATATCTCCATAGCCTAATGTAGTTAGTGTCGTAAAGCTAAAATAAATCATATCGATTGACAAATGCTCTTTATTTAAATTTCTAAAATAAAATGCATCAGGATCAATTATTAATAGAAACATAAAGAGTAAATACCAAAAGATTCCAATTAAAATGTAAATAGATATGGCCGAACTAATTATGTGGAAATCTATTTTTTTTGTCCTAATTATCTCTTTAAATAATTCAATTATTGCGATACTAATAATAAAGAGTTTTAAAAAATATTGAAATACACTCTGGTTGATATCAAAAAATAAAATATTTATTAAAATAATTAGTAACGAAATTACAGTTAGCTTAAATAATTTTGAGTTATGTTCATGAAGGAAAATACTAAATATAAGAATAGTTAGAAAAAGTATTTCAAGATTCATTATTGAAAGAAGCCCACAATCGAATCCAATGGGGCCTAAAAAAAATACTAAAAGAATTGATGCTAAAAGATAATGATTGGCAAATTTCATAATTTTATTTTAGCGTATATAGACATATTAGGTAAGGTTCCAATTAGGAGGAGAGCTTGTCTAATAAAAGTAACTAATTAATAAATTAACTTAGTTTGTCATCAGCAATATGATATTTAGGATCCTCAAGTAAGTTAAGCTCTACCATGCTTTTTGCACTATCAAGAACTTCCAAACAGTCTGGGCTTAGGTGTACAAGATGTAGTTTTTTCCCCATAGATTTATATTTGTTTGCCAAGGCATCAATAGCCATAATTGCACTGTGATCAGCTACCTTTGATTGTTTAAAATCAATAATCACCTCATTCGGATCATCTTTAATTTTAAATAATTCGTTAAAGCTTTTAACTGATGCAAAAAATAGGGTGCCTTTCAATTCATATATTTTCCATCCTTCTTTATTTTTAGATGTAGTTACCTCAATTACTTTTGCGTGCTCCCAAGCAAAAACTAAAGCCGAAACGATGACACCTAAAATTACAGCAATAGCCAGATCTGCAATTATAGTGACCGCCCCAACAAGAAGACCAACAAAAATATCTTTTTTAGGTACTTTTCCAAATAGGCGAAAACTTCCCCATTCAAAAGTTTTCTCTGCAACAACGAACATAACCCCTATAAGTGCTGCAAGAGGAATCATCTCAATCCACTGAGAAAGAAATAAAACGAAGGAAGCTAAAAAAATTGCAGTAGCAATTCCAGATAAGCGCCTTACGGCACCGTTATTAATATTAATCATACTCTGACCAATCATTGCACAACCACCCATTCCACCAAAAAAGCCAGTCACAATGTTAGCAAACCCTTGGGCTAAAGATTCCTTATTTGGCCTACCTCTCGTATCTGTCATATCGTCAATTAAATTAAGCGTCAGAAGTGTTTCAATTAAACCTATTGCAGCT
>JAOMTQ010000012.1 GCA_028355955.1 Methylophilaceae bacterium
TACAAACTCAGGAACATGGTTATGAAGAGTGTTATACGCCTTACTTAGTTAACTACGATTCACTTAAAGGTACGGGACAGCTACCAAAGTTTGAAGAAGATTTATTCATTACAAAGAAAGGGGGTAGTGAAGACAAGTTATATCTAATTCCAACAGGCGAAGTCCCATTAACAAATTTTGTAAGAGATAGCATAGTTGATTTAATAGAATTACCCATCAAACTTACAGCCTTGACTCCATGTTTTAGATCCGAAGCTGGTTCCTATGGCAAGGATACGCGAGGGATGATTAGGCAGCATCAGTTTGATAAGGTTGAACTTGTTCAAATATGTCATCCTAACGAGAGCTATGAAGTGCTTAATGAAATGCTTAGCCATGCAGAACTTATTCTAAAAAAACTAGCACTTCCTTATAGAGTGATGAGTTTATGTTCAGGGGATATGGGTTTTGGAGCCGCTAAAACCTTTGATATTGAAGTTTGGATGCCATCACAAGCTTGTTATAGGGAGATATCCTCCATTTCTAACTGTGAGGATTTTCAGGCACGAAGATTGAAAGCTAGATTTAAAGACAGCGATAAGAAGAATAAACTACTTCACACATTAAATGGTTCAGGTATTGCTGTGGGTAGAGCGATGGTTGCAATTATTGAAAATTATCAACTAGAGAATGGCGATATTGAGGTACCCAAGGCATTAGTTTCATATATGAATGGCCTCGAGATCATTCAGGCTAAAAATTAAAACTAAATTGAAATTTTTCTTACCTTACCCTCATCGGCGACAATAGCCAATGTAGCCAATTTTAAAAATAAACCATGCTCAAAAACACCTGGAGTATTTGCTATTTCCCTTGCGAGAGCATCCAAATCTGAATAATTAAACTCACAATCCAGCACAAAGTTTCCATAGGATGAAATAGCAAACGCATTTTTCTCCATATTTTCTCTAACTACACATTTTTTTGCTATTTTATCTATTAAACTTTTTGTAATTTTCCATGCAATTGGCGTAATTTCGATAGGAATTGAGTAATTTTGACCGATTTTAGATACAATTTTAGAATTATCACCTATCACAATAAATTTTTTACTTATTTGCGCTAAGAGCTTTTCACGAATAAGATCGAAGCCACGACCTTTAAGTATTTCTAGATTTTGTGTTATTTCATCAGCACCATCAACATAAAGATTGATTGAGGTAATTTGATCAATAGATATATAGTTTAATCTTGCTTCATTTGCTTTTTTTTGACTGATGACCGAGCTTGCAACTACTGATATATTTAATGATTCTTTACTGATTTTTTCCGCAAGCATTTTAATAAAAATATCTGCTGTAGAGCCTGTTCCAAGCCCAACAATCGAATTATCCTCAACATAATCAAGTGCGGCAAGCGCTACTAATTCTTTATCATTCATGAAAACTCATTTCAATTAATTCATTCATGTTTATAATACCTCCTTGATTAAAGATAGCAATTAATGGCAACGTCGCAAAAGAAAAACCTTTTGAAGAAAGGATTTATGTTTGAAACTAATACCTCTCATAACATCGAGATTGGTAGGGTTTTTTACAGCCATCTAAAAGACAAAAAAAAATCATTAAATATATTTACCGCGAATGTATTTGACGCTATCTCATTAAAAGAAGAATTAATATGGTTCTATCCTGAATTAAGAATTAACCATTTGCCTGACTGGGAAACACTTCCCTACGATCAAATATCACCCCATCCAGAACTTACTTCAGAAAGGTTACTTGCTCTTTATCAGATGACGCAGAATGAGTTTGATATCAACCTTTTGCCAATCACAACTGCCTTACATTTTCTTCCTCCTAAATCTTACATAGAAAAATTTAGTTTTGATTTTAAAGTAAAGCAAGAGGTGGATATTGAGGCATTTAAAACTAGATTGATTGAAAATGGTTACTTTAATGTCGATAAGGTTTTAAGCCCTGGAGAGTTTGCGATTCGTGGCAGCATCATTGATATTTATCCAATGGGCTCAATCGTCCCCTACAGAATAGATTTTTTTGGAAATGAAATTGATACGATAAGGACGTTTGATGTTGATACACAGCGTGGCTTGTATCCAACAAATAAAATCAAACTGTTACCAGCAAGAGAATTTCCTATTGACTCTGATGGTGTTAGTCAATTTCGGGAAAATTATCGTGAAAAGTTTAACGGAGACCTATCTAAATCAAAGCCATACAAAAATATCAGCAAAGGGACACCATTTGCTGGTATTGAATGGTATCTGCCTCTATTCTTTGAAAATACCAATACAATTTTTGATTACATAAATCCAAGTGACCTAACTCTTCAGTTAGGCGATGTGCATAAAGCTGCCACAGACTATCAAACTGAAGCACAGAGTAGATTCCGTCTTTATGCATACGATCCTGAAAGACCTATCTTAGAAACAAAAGATTTATTATTACCAACTGATCAATTCTTCAAAGAAATTAATCAGTTTGAACAAATAAAAAAATCAAAAATTTCTCCGCCAACTCAATTCGATGTTGCTATAGAGAGAGACGAGTTACCACCCTTGAGAAAATTAAAAGAATTAATAGGCAATAGTAAAAAAAAGATTTTGATTTGCACGGATGGCTTAGGTCGCCGAGAGTCGATTGCTGAATTATTAAAGCAGTCAGACCAAAATTTTAAAGAAATTGAGACTTGGCAAGATTTTACTTTATCAGATCAAAAGGTATGTTTAATCTCAAGCCCTCTTCATAAAGGATTTTTTCATGATGAGTTTATAGTAATCACAGAAAATGAAATTTTTCCTAACTTCGTTAAGCAAATTAAGAAAAAAAATAGAAATAAAAGCTTTAATGAGGATGGGATTGTTAAAGACCTTACAGAGCTTAATGAAGGGGATCCTGTGGTTCATGAGCTTCATGGAGTTGGAAGATATCAAGGTCTGGTTGATTTAGATTATGGTGATGGCATGACTGAGTTTTTGGTCTTACATTACGAAAGGGAGGACAAGCTTTATGTTCCTGTCTCAAATCTTTTTTTAGTTTCAAGGTATTCGGGCGGCCCAAGTGAGTCAGCACCAATCCATAAATTAGGCAGTAGTGCATGGGATAAAGCTAAAAAGAAGGCATTGTTGCAAATTCATGACACAGCCGCAGAATTACTAGATCTATATGCAAAAAGATCAATTCAGAGAGGCTTTAGTTCAAAAATAAATCTTAATGATTACGAAGTTTTTTGTAATGAGTTTCCATTTGAAGAAACAATAGATCAACAAATAGCTATTGAAAAAGTTATTGAGGATATGGAATCTTCCAAGCCAATGGATAGATTAATATGCGGCGATGTGGGCTTCGGCAAAACAGAAGTCGCTCTGAGAGCAGCATTCATTTCAGTCTTAAATAACAAACAAGTAATTATTTTAGTACCAACAACCCTCTTAGCAGAACAGCATTTTTCAAATTTTAGTGATAGGTTTGCAAAATGGCCAATAAAGATTGAAGAAATATCAAGATTTAAATCAAAGAAGGAACAATTAGAGTCTTTAAAAAAGCTTGAAAATGGACAAATAGATATAATTATTGGAACACATCGATTAATTCAGCCTGACGTTAAATTTAAAGATCTTGGTCTCATTGTGATTGATGAGGAGCATAGATTTGGAGTTCGGCAAAAGGAAAAGTTAAAATCATTTAGAAAAAATGTAGATGTTTTAGCACTCACAGCCACACCAATACCAAGAACTTTATCAATGGCAATGGAGGGGCTTAGAGAGTTTTCAATTATTTCTACCCCTCCTGAGAAACGATTGCCCATTAAAACTTTTGTTGTTAATTCCAGTCAAGGGATTATAAATGAGGCTGTTTCAAGAGAGTTTAATAGAGGGGGGCAGGTATATTTCCTCCATAATGAGGTTAATACCATTCAGTTTATGTATGAAAAGTTGTCTAAGCTCCTGCCGGAAGCAAAAATTGGTATTGCACATGGCCAACTTAAGGAAAAAGAACTAGAGAGCGTGATGCAAGACTTCCATCAACAAAGAATCAATATATTGCTATGTTCTACGATTATTGAAACTGGTATCGATATCCCATCTGCTAATACAATTATCATGAATCGAGCTGATAAGTTTGGGCTCGCACAACTTCATCAACTTCGGGGGAGGGTAGGAAGATCGCACCATCAGGCATACGCTTACTTAATGGTAGATGAGGATAGGAAGTTAACATCAAATGCAAAAAAACGACTTGATGCTATTCAACTTATGGAGGATTTGGGGGCGGGGTACCATCTAGCAATACATGATTTAGAAATTCGAGGTGCAGGCGAGCTTCTTGGCGATAATCAGAGTGGGCAAATGCATGAAATTGGTTTTAGTCTGTATATGGAGATGTTAAATAAAGCAATTAAACAACTCAAAGCAGGGGAGGAATTAGATCTAGAAAAGCCAATTACATCTAATCGAGAGATTAATCTTCATACCCCAACAATACTCACCCAAACATATTGCCAAAATACTAACGAAAGGCTAGTAATTTATAAAAGATTTTCAAGTTGCAACAGTCAAGACGAATTAGTGGCACTCAAAGAAGAATTGATAGATAGGTTTGGTCAGATGCCAGAACAAACAAAAGACCTCGTTATATTTCATAAATTAAGAATAGATATAGCTTCAACAGAAATAATAAAAATTGATTCAAATAAAAAATCAACAGAGATTACATTTCAGAAAAATGCTAGCATCGATCCAATAAAATTAATTAATTTAATTCAAAGTGATCACCGTTTTAAGATGAACGGACCGGATAAAATAAAGGTTGCCCTAGAAGAAGCAGAGGTCGCAAATAGAGTAGCATTTATTACAAAAAAAATTCAGGAACTTAAAGTTTAATTAGTTTACCTTGAGCAACAAAATATATAGCTTTTTGAATTGGATAATTATCATTAATAAACAATGATTCATACAAACCTAATTGGTCAACATAATCCTTGGTAATTTTTACTTCTTTGTTATTAAATACAGTTTTATAGTCAATAATCCACTTAATACCATCTTCGACAAAAACTCTGTCAGGGATAAGTATTTTAATTTCATCATTTATTTTGTATAGGTAATTAACCTCCATCTCTTCATCTTCATGTAACTGATAAATCCATTGACCATCTTTACTGTTTTGCAATGATAGTAAAGAATCTTCTACCACCTTCAATGCAGAATCTATTTCAGGCTTTAAAAATTTTTTCTGAACAAAAGTATCATAAATATAACTTAATTTAGTGCTTAATAAATAATTTATATCTAATTGTTTTTTAACTATTAATTCATAATAATTATGAATTAAACTACCAGTAAAAGTATAAATATTATCTTTAGATATTTTCTTTTTTTCAGTATCTTTTATTGATAAGATTTGAGTATTTATCTCAAGTTCTCGATTAAATTCTTTACTTTTAAGTCGTCTCAACTTGGGTACGAATTCTTTATTATCTAAGACCTCTTCATACTCCACTGTTTTGTCTTGTGGCCATAAAATATTAAGAAAACTATTTTTGGGTGGGTTAAGTTCACCCTTTGAATTTTCTGTAACTGACCCAATTAAATGGCAATCTTCTTCAGCTCGTGTAATTGCTACATATAGGAGTCTAATGTTTTCATTATTCCGTCTTATCAATTCTTTACTTCGATGATAATGATATAAGTTAAGTTCATCATCTCTATTATTATTTAAAGATAAAATATCATGATCTTTACTAAGTAATGAGTGATCATCTGCTTTAGGAATTCGACCAAGACCTGGGATAATTACGCATTGAAATTGAAGCCCTTTTGCCTTATGAATAGTAAAAAATCGGACTGGATTATGTTTTGTAGACGTGTTGTTTGTTTTTAAGTCTTCAATCAACCTTTCTAATCTTTCAAAATCAATAGAGAGTGGTGAGCTTGATTGATCAATGAGATCGAAAAACTTATCAATACGTTCAATATCATCATTACCTACAATTATTTTATGCCCTAATAGTTGCCTCCATATTGATTCAATAAAAAAGCGATGCGCAACTCTACCTCGAAATTGTATACTCTTACTTATAACTTTTTTTAAAAAAGTGAGTCTTTTTTGACCATCATTGGTTAAGTGTTTTGTTATTGAAGGGGTATTAATTATCCGCCATGCAGTTTCGTTTTCATTAGTTTCAAACAAACAAGTTAAATCTTCAAGCTTAAGGCCGCACCAAGGCGCTCTTAGGATACCTATCCAGCTAACCTTATCATTTAAATTATAAAGTGCCTTGGTAAGACAAAGAATATCCTGGAATGATTGATTGTATTCAATAGAATCAATTTCAGTGGCCTCGATTGGAAAATCAGCCTTTCTCATAAGAGTTAGGAGGGTTCTTAGATGTGATCGGTTGCGGGCTAAAACGACAATTTTAGGATCTTTTTTTTCATCCCTTATCTTACGAATTGTTTGAAAAATATATTCAGCTTCTTTTTGTTGTTCAGTGTAAATATGTTTTTTTTTGTGTTTAAGTATATGAAATTTAACACCATCACCTTTTATTGTGCCTGTTAAGGGACTTTCCGAAGAGGGGTGGTAGCGAATTAAACCTTTATTCATATCATTAATCTCACCAAATACGTGGCTATAATAATTATTTAACCATTTGAGAATCTTTTTATTTGAACGAAAATTTACTTCTAACTTACATGCTTTAATTCTGATGTCTCCGAACTTTTCGGTTTCTTGTAAAGTATTAAAAATATCTACTTCTGCTTTTCTAAAACGATAAATAGATTGCATAGGGTCTCCGACGGCAAAAAAAGATTTACCCGGATTACCTGAAAAATTATCAGTAAGAAGTTTTAGAAATTTTTCTTGCAGTCTATTTATATCTTGAAATTCATCAATTAAAATATGAGAAACATTATCATCGAATACAATAGCAACGTCTGTCTTTTTTAAAGTATCAATAGCATTATCGACTACCTGTGTATAATCTAATTCACTTCTGAGCATAAATTGCTTTTTAAGGTTTTGTTCAAGCTCTGAAAGAAGAATGGCTATACTATGTATTTTTGTTGGTAAGATATCAGTTATATTTTTTTCATATAAAACATTAATAAAACCATCTAAAATATTGTTTATATACGGTAAATTTAATATTTTTAATAATTTTTCTTTATAAAATATCCCATCTTTATCTTTTATAAATCCATCGTTTGGACCAAATCTTTTTCTTACTTTGCCTTCCTTGGTCATAATTAAATCTCTAAATATAAGCCAAAAATCAATGCTGCTTTCTTGCTCAGAAAAATTAGGGTTTAGGTAGGATTGTATATTTTTGATATCTTCTATTTGTTCTTTTTTGAAAAAACCTATTAGTTTTATTACCCATCCTTTTATTTCTTTTGCGTAATATAATTTTGTTTCATTTTCAATTTTTGTAGGATTATTTTTGTAATAATATATTTCATCTTTCCATTGATCTCTGATTTCAAGTTCGGAAATTAATTGTTTTTTTATCTTCTGGTAGTCATAATTTAAAAACGGAAATAAATTTTCTATCTGCTCATTATCTTTCATTGTTTCATTTACTACAGCCTCATATATTTCATGAGGATCTTCTGTGATTTTCATAAAGAACGATTTACTTAGAAGAGGTGCTTGACGAGTAATTTTTGAAGCAAGGCTATCAATTGTCATTATTTCTAATAAATCCATAAAACCTTCATCCCATTTACACTCTTTCGCTCTTGCTTTAATCTTTTTAACTACGTCTATATTTTCTGAATCTTTATATAGATCTAAAACTTTTTCATGCATTTCTGCTGCTGCTTTATTGGTAAAGCTAATTGCAATAATTTCTTTAGGATCTTCTACAACTGTCAATAGCTCAAGTATTCTTGTGGCTAAGGTCGTTGTTTTTCCTGATCCAGCAGGTGCCTGAACTAGAAAGGAAGATTCTGGATTTATTACCTCTTCACGCGTTTTATGGTCTATTGGCTGTTGTTCTATTGATTTACTCACCTGACTTTTCCCATTGAAATTGTCTTTCAGCTAATCTTAGGAGTGGCTTTACAGCACAATACTTAAGATCATTCTCTTTTTCATAGGTGACTTTTGCATCTCCACTTAAATAACCTGATGCAAGCTTATAAATTTCTTTATGCCATGAATTAATTAGGTTCGGCCATTGCCCCTCATCTTTTTTTGATAACGAACAGTCTTTTAATTCTGCATCTATTGGATCTTGAGCATACATTGATAGCCCTACTAGCTTAACGTTTCTATTATGAATGTAGCCAATTCCAGCTGCACTGATATTATTGATGCCTGTAAAAGTTATATAAATAGGTATTTGTAATGATGATATTGGGAGTTTTGTCCACTTAGAAATAGACTCTTCGTTTCCTGTTTTATAGTCAATAAGAAGTCTTGATCCATCTTCGTATTCGTCAATTCGATCAATCTTTACATTAAAAGTAATTCGATCAATATTAATTTTATATTTTTCCTCAGACTCAATCACTTTAAATGAAGGCCTATTTGTTTTTTCGAATGAAAGCCATTGATAGGCTATGTTTTTAAAGTAATTACTTTCAAGCTGAATTTGACGGGGAGTCAAATATGGCTTGCTTCCTTTAAAAGTCAACATAACTTGATTAATTAGGGTATCTATATTTTGCTGGAGTACCTTCTCGGACATTTTGGTTAAATTAGTAGAATTTTTATATTCCTTCCAAAACATTTCTAAAAACTCATGAAAAAGAATACCTCTATCAATCTTAGAAATCTCATCATGTATATCTTCATAAAAAGAACTGGCGTGGAGTCTGTTCTCATAAAAAGCCCATGCAGGACATACATAATAATTTTCTAAAGATCTAAAACCTCCTGAAACAGAAATTTCAGAGCCTAAAATTTCAGGCGCTATATGATCTTCTATTTCTTCGCAATCAACACTTTTTATTTCATTTTTTATAGAAGAAGATTTTTTGGGTTCTAATTCATCAAAATATCCACTCGTTGGAAATAATGTTGTTTCTCCATCTTTCATTGAATATGAAATTGTAATATCAGTACTAAAGTTTTTTAATCTTTTCAAACGTATGGTATCTAATTTTTTTGTGTAAACTTCATCAAATATATGATATTTTTTTTGTAATTTTTTTGGAATGAATGGATTAAAGTTTCTTTTCCCTGGATAGTAGTTAGTATTCATATTCATTAGCCAAATGGCATCATATTTATTTATTTGATTTTCTTCAAAACCGTTAATATCGATATAAGAATTATCTTTTTCGGTAGTGGCAGGCCAGCCTTCTAATTGAGTTAAAAGTATTTCTAAATACTCTTCAAATGTACTTAATTCTTCAATGATTTGATTATTACTAACTTGATTCAATGATTTAATTAAATCATATATATTATTGTTTTCAAATGATAATAAATTATTTATTTCAAAAATTTTAATTTCTTTCCAGTACTGCTCAGTAAGAGAAACCCACTCAGCAAGTGTCTTTCTTTTCCTCCATAATGTTTGATTCTTTCTTATTTGAGTCAAAGTACTTTCTAAAGAATTCAGATTTAAATGTTTTACTTTTACGTCATTTTTAATTAATTTAATTATTTGATTAATTGTTATTTTAGGGATTTTTTTATCGTTTATATAATTAGCAAGTTGCTCTCTGTCATTATATCCATCTGCATCAATCCAATTATTAAACATTAGTGATTCAAAAAAATTCTTTGAATTCGTTTGGTGTGAATTATTCAGTTTTAGAAGGTTTATTGCAGCAGTTACTATTGGTTCCTTTGATAAAGGCCTCTGAAGATTAGAGTTATATATATTCTTTTTATTATATTCGTTATAAATATCAGGTTGTATCTGTCTATCTAATTCGTTTTGTAACTTTATTTGATATTTATTTAATGCTGGACTTATGATTAGTAATTTTTTTTTGAGATTTTGTTTGATCCATACAATAATTTCCTTAATTTCATCTTCAACATTTTCACATTCTATTTTTTGTTGGCGTTCTATTTTTTCTTCTTTGTATTCATAGTCATTTAAACTATTTGTTTTATTAAGAACACTAACAAGGTCTTCGTATAGAGGATTTAGATTATCAAACCCAACAAGCAATAACTTTTGGTTCTTTATAATATTATGCTCTTTTTGTATTTCGATAAAAAACTCTATGAAACTTAATTTACTAATTAAACTCTTCTGCTCGCAGTAACTATTAAATTGATTTAACCACTTATTAAATTTGCTCTGTTCCTCACTATTATGCTCATACGCCTTTAATTCAGTATTTTTAATTTTATATTGCCTAATAATTTTATCTGCACTAATTACCTTTTCTGTAATATTATCAATTTGTTTTTTTTGAATTTTTTGTTCTTTAAGATCTCTCTTGATGATTTTTTCCCATAGTATTTTCTCTTCGATACCATTTAAAACACTGTAGATTTTGTCAATTTGTGAAACCATACAGAACTCTTGAAATTCCTTAGTTAACCAGCGATTAAGTGAATAAATAGGCGGCAATTCTATTGAATTATTTTTTACTTTTTCTCTGTATGTTAATTTAATGTCATCGACTTGGTTGTCGGTCATACAAATAACGGTATTAATTGATTTTGTAATCATATTTATTAATTGTAATCTTAGCAGTAAATATATGAAGTATAATTTCACCTTAAATTATGTGGTAAAAACTTTTTATGAAAACAGCACAAGAGGTAAGGGTGGGTAATGTAATTATTGTTGATGGAGATCCTATGGTGGTTCTCAAGTCAGAATATAATATTTCAAAGTCAGGTCGAAGGCAGAACGCTGCCATTGTTAAAATGAAAATGAAGAATTTACTTACTGACAATGCTGCTGAAAAAATCTATCAAGCAACGGACAAATTTGATTTGGTTATCTTAGAAAAAAAAGAGGTAACGTATTCCTATTTTTCTGACCCAAATTATATATTTATGGATTCAGATTTCAATCAATATGAAATTGATCAGGATGCAATGGATAGCACCTTAAAATTCCTAGAGGACGGCATGTCTTGTGAAATCGTTTTTTATGAGCAAAGGCCGATATCGGTGGAGCTCCCAAATTCAGTAATTAGGGAGATAATCTACACAGAGCCAGCTGTAAAGGGTGACACAACTTCAGGAAAGGTTATGAAACCCGCTAAGTTAAGTACAGATTTTGAGCTTATGGTCCCTATATTTTGTGATAATGGTGATAAGATTGAGATTGACACAAGAACGCTTGAATATAAAAATCGAGTTAAATAGAGTTTTTAATTTGTCCCACCAACAACGATATTATCAATTTTCAAAGTAGGCTGACCAACGCCTACGGGAACGCTTTGGCCATCTTTACCACAGGTACCGACACCCGAATCAAGACTCAGATCGTTGCCTACCATGCTGACTTGTTTAAGAATGTCTGGACCGTTTCCGATAATCGTAGCTCCCTTAACAGGATGGCTAATGCGACCATCTTTAATTAAATAAGCCTCAGATGCTGAAAAAACAAACTTACCACTTGTGATGTCAACTTGACCACCTCCAAAGTTATTGGCGTACAAACCATTTTTTACTGACTTTATAATTTCTTCTTTTGTATGATTCCCGTTTAGCATATATGTATTGGTCATTCTAGGCATTGGCAGATGGGCGTATGACTCTCTTCTTCCATTTCCCGTCACTTCCATATTCATTAATTTTGCATTCTGGGCATCTTGGATATATCCCACTAACTTTCCATCTTCAATTAGGGTTGTATTTTTTGTTGCATTTCCCTCATCATCAACATTTAATGATCCCCGTCGGCCATCAATGGTCCCATCATCAACAATATGAATCCCTCTAGCAGCTACTTGTTGCCCCATTTTATTACTAAATGCGGAGGTTCCTTTTCGGTTAAAGTCACCTTCCAACCCGTGTCCAATTGCTTCATGGAGTAATATTCCAGGCCAACCTGAACCTAACACAACTGTCATTGAGCCAGCAGGAGAAGGATCAGCCTCTAAATTTATCAGGGCATTATCTACTGCCTCTTTAGTATATTTAGATAACATTTCATCATCAAAATAGTTAAGGCTATATCTCCCACCACCACCCGAAGAGCCTTGCTCTCTCTTTCCCTTTGATTCAACAATAACCGAAACTGAAAGGCGAACTAAGGGCCTCACATCTTCGACTAGTTGGCCAAAATGATTTTGAATTAAAATAACATCATAGCTACAAGCAAGTGAGGCGGATACCTTTGAAACTAGGGGGGTTAGATTTTTGGCAAGTTTATCAATCTTTTCTAAAATTTCTATTTTTTCAGTATTTTGAATACTTTGAGTGGGGTCCTCATTGATATATTTTTGTGATGGGACATTATCTTTAGGTAATTGATAAATAGTTCCTTTGCCATGAGTGCCCATAGAATTTATTGCACTTACAGCCGATTTTAATGCAGAATTTGAAATATCGTCAGAGTAGGTGAAAGCCGTTTTTTCTCCTGAAATTGATCGTACGCCTACCCCCTGATCAATTGAATAACTTCCATTTTTTACTACCCCATCTTCTAGTGACCAGAATTCATTTTTGCTGTACTGGAAATAAATATCTGCGTAATCAACTGAATTATTTTTGATTTCATCAAGGTATCTGAGAAGGTTTTGATGACTAAGGTCACTTTTATTAATAATGTATTCGTTTGAAAGCTTAAAATCTTGCATATTTTTAATAATCTTATTTAAATAATTCTTTTGTTGGATTGATAATTTGTTCATCTATATGATCTGTTATCCCTTCACCAACATTTTTTAAGGTATTTCTATCAATCGGTGTTTCTTGAGGGTCTGCCCATGAACCGGTTAACCTATATTCATCAGTTAATACTTCATTTAAGGGATCATTAAGAAGCTTTTGTAAAACAAAAGCTGCAGCTCCTGCAATTGGACCGCCGGCCAGCGCCGCAATAGACATTGTATCTGTCACGTTAGGAGTGATAGTCACAACTAAGTCTTGAGTTTCATTTTCAATATTGACATCACCTTTAATGAAGATGTCTGCTGCAGGGCCTTTTATATCAAAATTATCCGAATGTATGATGCCACCCTCAAGAGTTGCTAAACCGTCGATACTATCAAAAACAAACCCATCCTCAAATAAGTCACTAAAATCCAGGGTAAGCCGACTGGGTAGTGATTGAAGTGATAGCAAGCCAAACAATCTTCCCATCGCTCCTGGTTGCGCTTCTAGAATAACGCCTTTATCAATGTTAATTGATACAGAGCCTGAGGCTTTTTCTTTATCAAATTTCCAAGGACTTTTTGGCCACAAAAGCTTTCCATTTAACTGCCCTGTGCCACCCTTCATAAGTTTATCAAGATTAAACTCTTCAAGTGTCTTATCTAAATCTGTTATTTTCCAATCAAAATCTATTTCCGTGTCTGGTTTAGGTGCTTCATCATGCCATATTCCTGTGACTTTTAAGGCATAGTCAGGATTGAGAAACTTAAATAGATCAATAAACCATTTTTTATTGCTTTTGCTCGCTTGGAAAGTTAAATTTCCATTCAAATCATTATCAAAATACTTTGATTGAAGTAAAAACTCCTGAATTTTCAAATCAATTTTAGGAGGGTTCTTGATAATAGGGTCTTCAGATTCATATGCGTCATCCCATTCTTCAATTGAATCGTCAGAGCCAATAAGATGTAATTCTTCAAATCTTGCCTTAATTAAGTTTTTTTCAGGGCTCCATAATATATTTCCCATGGCACCTTTTCCATCTAGCTGAACAATAAATCCAGAATCCTCAGGCCTCAGCTTTAATTTAAAGTTATTGAAAACATAGCCATAAGCATCAAGTTCTTTAATATTCAATACTGCCTCGATATCAATAGATTTTGATTTCGAGATTTCTTTATCAGATATTTCTGAGTCATCATCTGGAATTAAGGCCACTAATTCTTCGAGATCAACCTCATTAAGGTTTGCTATAAAAAGAATACCCGATTCAGGAATTTTTATATTTTTGTCTGAATTGACCTCAATAAGCCCATTAGTAAGAGACGGGTCTCCATTTTCATCATTGGCACTATTAATTAAGCCTTTTACATGATCTCCTAAAGTAATATTTATGACATCTGAGTCCGCCCCTGTAGACTGTTTATTGATAGTGAGTTTAAGTGCAGTATCTTCAGATTTATTTTTTGCTTTATCAAGAAAAGATAAATTCTTAATCTGAATACCGAGAAGGTCACTGGTAATTTTAAATTGACTTTCATTTTCACGCAGACTTATAATTCCCTCCCAATCAGCTTGCCCATTGATATTTTTTAACCAATTTTCTCCAAGAAGCTCCTTGACCATATCTTCACCAATCACCCCTTTGAGATCGATAATAGTTGCTCCATCAGCATTTTTCATTTTTAAATTTAATGGTTCTCCAAAAAGCTCACCATCTAAATTAGAAATTTTTACATCGTTACTATCAAACTCTACTTTTCCTCTCAAGTCAGATATAGGTGGTATTTCAAGTTGTGGATTTTCGAGGGTACTTCCAAGAAATTCGTATGTTCCCTTAAAAGGAATGTTATCAAGATCATCAAAGCCTACGTTAAGGATAAGTTTAAGTTCACCATCCCCTTTGCCTTTCATATCGTCAGATATGCCTTTCATTGCTTCCTTTATAGGACTATTGTTAATAGCAAAAATAATATTTTTTGCAGAGCTATCAAAGATTGCGTCAATGTTTAAAACAACTTCATCCGCCGTAAAAGGTGTAATGGAGCCATTAAAAACCTTAACCTGACTTTTATCTAATTCGCCTTTTTGGCTGGAAATAAATATGTCACCTCCATTCACACTTATCTCTGCATCAAATTTTTCCATTTCTGGCCAATTATCTCCATACTCAATGAAACTATCTTTCACTGACGAGCGGACTCTAAAATAGCCTTTACTTAAGTCGGGTTGATTGTTTTCATCAATGAATGGAAAGTCACTAACTTTGCCTTTCATCTGTATATTTGTATTTTGTGCGACTCCTTTTAAGAGTGAAGTATCAAGCCAGCCCAAACCATCTTTACCAATTTGTTTAGGATAGTAAACTTTGAAATTAGGGATACTTAGTGAGGGACTATCAAGATTGATATCTACATAAAGATTATCTAAATTTTTATATTTAACTGTGCCATTTAATATAGCCTCCATATAATCGTCTTTAACCGCTACATCATTAAATGAATATTTTTCATTATCCCAATTTACTGAACCGGAAAATTGATTTAATTTAAGAGGCGCTCTAAAGACATCTTTTTTGGTGATTATTAAATTTCTAGAAACAGATCTGATAATCCCTTTTTCATTTTCTATCTTGATTTCACCTGTGATATTTTTAAGCCCAGGGAAATTTTCAAATTCATTAATTTCGATTTCAAGCAGTTTTGCTTTAAGCTTTAAGCTTGGCTCTTCTTTATCTTTTGTTTTATGCCATTTTAATTTTAAATCATCAATTTCTCCTTTTGCTGAGAGATCATTGATTATTACGTTTGCTCTATGTTCTTCTGGTAAAAATTGATTTGATATCTCTTTGACAGAACCGAGGTCGAACCTATCCACAGTTAATGTGAGTTTATTGATTTGATTGTCTTTTAAATTATATTTAATTGATGCTGCTGAATCTTCAAATTGAAGTTTGCTGTTGGTTGTTAAAAATAGATTGTCTAAAATTATGTCGATATCATCATCAATCAACTTATAATTTATTTCACCACTGATATCATTAAAAATTAATCCTTGTTTAGAATTATCAATCGTATTTGCATTGAGGTTTTGTACAGAAAACGTGCTTCCTCCCTCTTTTAGTTTTCCATTTTTAAATTCAATGTTGATAGACAATGATCCGGTTCCGTCTTTAATCGTCAATGGGTAATGAATCCAAGGTGAAAAGGCATATAAGTTTAAATCATCAAATTTAAATGCGATGGCACCATCAGCTTCTAGGAGCTCATCAATAGAATCCGCATCAAAATGTCCGCTTAATGAAATTTTTTCTTTTGTCCCCGCAGATGAGAAGAAGTCAAGATAAAATAAGTGACGATCAAGATAGCTTAAAATATCCGAGGTACTGTAGGAAAGATTTATATCATTTAAAATGAGAGGGGGGCTATTTGCTCGAGTTTTATCGATCCAAATAATTTTTCCATTTATCATTTGTACTTCATCTTGATTCAAAATCCAATTTATAAGTTTTCCATCAAACTCATCATTTGAATTAGGATCGTATGAAACTTTCAACCCACCAATTAAATAATCCGTTTCATTGTTCTTTTGAATCTCTAAAGCTAGGTCATAAAGGGTAACTTGATCTAAAACTAATTCAAATTTTAATAAAGACATCCATGACACATCCACCTCGAATTTTTCAAACGTGAAGCTTTTTTCAGATGAGTTGGCATAAATTGAGAAATTTTTAATAATAAATTGTGGGTTAGTGATATTCCAGTTAGCATCAAAGGTTTCAATGGTTACCTTTTTATTTGTTGCTTTTGAAATTGATTCAACGAGTTCATTTTTATAATGGTCTAGATTTGTTTGAACAAGATAATAAAATGCGAGATAACCAATAATGAATAGACTGATGATTAATGCAAATAATCCCAACAATATTTTTTTGATGAGCTTGAAATGAACTGTTTTCATGTAGATATATTTAAATTTTAATCTACATTCTAATGCTTTTAGAGGGGTTGTCTATAATTTTTCGCGAAGTTGATCTAGGATCTTAGGATTTTCTAACGTCGAGATATCTGCAGAAATTTTTTCACCCTTAGCAATATTTCTTAGTAGACGTCGCATAATTTTTCCAGAACGAGTTTTCGGGAGGTTGTCACCAAACTTTATTTCCTCCGGTTTAGCTATTGGACCAATTTCTTTTGCGACCCAATTTCGTAATTCGTTAACAATTGAAATATAATTTTGTTTAGATGGGCGTTCACCTTTTAGTACTACAAATGCGACTATTGCTTCACCTTTAAGTTCACATGGCCTGCCGACAACGGCAGCTTCAGTTACTATTTCATTTGAAACAAGTGCCGACTCAATTTCCATTGTACCCAAACGGTGTCCAGACACATTAAGTACATCATCAATTCGACCCATAATGGTAAAGTAACCACTTTTCTGGTCTCTTACAGCACCATCACCAGCTAGATAATGTTTGCCGCCAAGTTCATCAGGAAAGTAACTTTTTTTGAATCGATCCGGGTCTCCCCATATATTTCTTATCATGGATGGCCATGGTTTTTTTATTACCAGTAGCCCGCCATTACCCCATTTTAAATCGTCACCATTTTCATCAACAACATCTATATCTATGCCCGGGAAGGGGAGTGTGCAGGATCCTGGTATTAAAGGTGTAGCGCCTGGGAGAGGCGTAATTACATGACCTCCTGTTTCTGTTTGCCAAAATGTATCCACGATAGGGCATTGGCTATTACCTACATTTTCGTAGTACCACATCCAAGCTTCAGGGTTGATAGGTTCACCAACCGTACCTAATATTCTTAGAGAATTGAGATTGAAGTTGTTAGGATGAGTTTCCTTGTTAATATCAGATGCTTTTGTTAGAGCTCTTATTGCAGTCGGTGCAGTATAAAAAACACTTACTTTATGTTTTTCAATGAGCTGCCAAAACCGACTTGCATCTGGGTAAGTCGGCACACCTTCAAAAATAACTTGTGTCACCCCCATCGCAGTTGGCCCATAAGCAACGTAAGTATGTCCAGTGATCCATCCAACATCTGCAGTACACCAATAAATATCGTTATCCTGAAGATCAAATGTAAGGCGACATGTATTAATCGCGTGAAGCAAAAATCCTGCCGTTGAATGTTGGACTCCTTTTGGTTTTCCTGTTGATCCAGAGGTATACAAGATAAAGAGTGGATGCTCAGCAGGAACTGATATAGGAGGACATTCAGTTGATTGATTTCTAATCAAATCATCCCACATAATATCCCTATCATTTTTAGAGAAGGGTTCGTTAGTCCTGTTAAACACAATGACTTTTTCAATGGATTCACAGTTACCCATATCAATTGCATTGTCGATAGCTGATTTCAAAGGAATTACTTTGCCTCCTCGAAATTGACCATCCGAGGTTATAACTAGCCTTGCGCTGGTATCCGATATTCTTTCTTGCAGGCTCTTAGCTGAAAACCCTCCAAACACTACCGAATGAGTTAGGCCTAATCTAACGCAAGCTTGCATAGCCACAATGGCCTCGATACCCATTGGTAAATAGATAATTACTCTATCGCCAATATTTAGATTAAGTGTCTTTAGGCCATTTGAGAATTGGCAAACTCTTTCATAAAGTTCTTGGTAAGTAACTTTTGTGACGTTGCCATCATCTGCTTCAAAAATAATCGCAGTCTTGTTTGGCTGAGAATCAACATGTCTATCTAAGCAATTAAATGATGCATTTAATTTGCCATCATCAAACCACTTATAAAAAGGGGGAGTTGAATCATCTAATATTTTGGTAAAAGGTTTATCCCAAATGAGAAGATCATTGGCAAGCTTGCCCCATGCCCCCTCATAATCGGACTCATAGCTTTTGCATAATTGTTGGTACTGAGCTAAGTCCTTTACTCTTGAATTTTTTGATAATTGCTTGCTAGGGTAAAAGATTCGATCTTCTGTATGAATTGATTCTATTGACATTTAAGCTTGAGGGTTTAACTGAATAAACATTTTCTCCATGATTAAAAATATTAACAACTTTAATAATCTAACATAATTAAATTTGAATTCAACTCTTATAACTCATATATATGATTAATTTTCCAATTTAATCAATTTTAAAAAACTCATGAATATTCCCTTGTATACAAATCCATTCCTATGTAAAGATTAACAATATTTAATTCAAAGAAAAGATTATATGGGATTGAGATATAGATTTAACCTCCTGCTTACATTAATTATGTTGGTTTTTATCGTAACGCTAATGTTTGTCATGATGACATCATCCAAAAACTCAATTCTAGAAGGTGTTGAATCAGCTCATAAAGTTACAATGCAGTTATTAGATACAGTGATTGTCAGCTCTGCTCAAAATCCAAACTGGGAAACAACGAATAATGTGATGGCACAGTTTCTAGTTCAGTTGGGTTATGTAAGAAGTAATGATATATATCTTTATGATTCCGAAAACAATCTTGTTTATAAAACTCCTCAATCAACATACCGTCTAGATGTCCATCCACCGGAATGGTTTTCAAACTTTCTTGCACCTAAAAAAATGGTAGTAACGAGGGATATTAGATCGGGAAGATTAATTGTTGCATCTAACCCCTCCGGAGCGATTCGGGAAGCATGGGTTCAAATCAAATCTATATTTTTTACCGCGATGCTGTTATTTGTTTTTATTAACTTTATTGCATATAAAGCACTTGGTGGATGGCTGCGTCCTATAAAACCTATGATAAAAGCTATTGAAAAAATGGGTAAAGGCGATCTAGGGTCAAGGATTCCTAATTTTAATGTCCCAGAGTTTTCCGCGATAGCCAATAACTTTAATATGATGGGCGACTCTCTAGAAAATCAAATTCTTGAAAATGAGCGACTCGCAATGATTGCAGAACAAACTGCTGATGCAGTGATGATTCATGATGAGAAACTTAAAATAACTTTTTGGAATAAATCAGCAGAGAGAATTTTTAAATATAAGAAAAAGGATATTTTAGGAAAATCTGCCAAAACAATTGTCCCAGAATTTTTATTAGAGGAATTTAATAAAAATTTAAAAAAATTAAAAAGTAAAAATTTTATACAAAACTATGAGTCGAAAAGGCGAAGTAAAACTGGTAAATTAGTAGATGTTTCAATATCTGCTTCATTACTCATGGATCCCATAACAAAAAAAGTTATTGGTGATATTGTCAGTATGAGAGATATTTCTGAAAAAATCGTAGCTAAAAGATCTAGAGCAGAACTTCAAAAAAATAGGGAGTTAACCACCATTATTCAGGAACATGTTGAAGACGAAAGAAAGAGCCTTGCTAGAGAGTTGCATGACGAATTAGGACAGTACGTATCAGCTATTAAAATTTTTTCACAAAACATTTTAAATCGTTCAAAAGGTAAAGATGAGGCAATAGAAACAAGTGCATCATCTGTTACGGCTGCTGCTAATCAAATTTACGATGGTATGCACAATATCATTAGGCAGCTTAGGCCTGGTTCACTTGATAATTTAGGCTTAAGTGAGACAATTAAAGATGAAATGAATAAGTGGCAATCTCAACACCAAGCTCTCAAAGTTAATTTAATTATTAAAGGCAATATTGATTTATTGGGCGAGGTGATAAATATCAACGTTTATCGCATCATTCAAGAAGCAATGAATAATGTCGTCAAACATGCTAAGGCTTCAACCATAAAAATATCTTTACTTAAAACAAAAGATACCCTTAAAATTGAATGTATAGATAATGGTAAAGGATTTGATCTTACAATTTTGAAAAAAACCAAACAATTTGGATTGATGGGAATTAAAGAAAGAGCTCAGGCTTTGAGTGGAAAATTTGATATTAAATCCAATGAAAAAAAGGGTACGCATCTCACAATAGTGATCCCGACTAAATAGGAAAAGGAAAAGCAATGAGTGATATTAAAATTTTATTGGTTGATGACCATGCTGTAGTCAGAATGGGCTTTAAGATGCTCATCGAAGCAGAACCTGATATGACTGTCATAGAAGAGGCAGAGTCAGGTGAATTAGGAATTAAAGCTTATAAAGAGCATAAACCAGATATGGTAATTATGGATATCACTATGCCAGGAATAGGCGGTATTGAGGCTATAGACCGGATTTGTTCTTATGATAAATCTGCAAAAATATTAGTACTCTCTGCCCATGAAGATTCAGTTCATCCAACCAGGGTATTGGCAGCAGGAGCATTGGGATATGTTACAAAAAGAAGTGCGGCAGAAGAATTAATTAAAGCCATCAGAACAATTAAGTCGGGGAAAAAGTTCCTAGAACCTATTATTGCTCAGCAGATGGCGATTACACAGCTATCTGGTGAAGATAATCCAATAGAAATATTATCAGATAGGGAGTTTGAGGTTTTTATGTCCCTTGCAAAAGGGAAAAGTACGAATGAAATTGCCGACACAATGTGCCTGAGTCCGAGAACAGTTGGAACTCATCTTTACAATATAAAGCAAAAACTTAACGCAAATAATTCGGCAGAAATTGCTCTTATTGCTATTAGGTGTGGGTTGCTTGAACCATAATCTATTTTTTTGAAACAAAAATTCCTGAAATGATGATAAGTAAAATACCAACTATACTTAGAGCGTTGAGCATTTCAGAAAAAACAATCAAACCTAATAGGCTCGAAAAAAAGATCGTTAAATAAGATAACCCTGCATTCTTCAGTGTATTGCCAACCCTATAAGCTTTTGTTAGCGCCAGCTGAGCAATTGTGGCCGATAAACCGAGCCCTAAGAGTATCCACCCATGCTCAAAAATTTCTGAATTAATATTTTCAAACAACATTAGAAACGCTGCACCAAATGATGATAGAAATGTAAAATAAAAAACAACTCGAGTATCAGGTTCGTTTACTTTACCAAGTTGAGCCATAAACAAATAAGCAAGGCCTGCACCTAATCCAGATAGCAGACCAATAAAGCCTGCATATGAATCATTTCCAATTAATATAGGCTTTAATACTAAAAAAGCCCCAAAGAATCCAATCAACAACATAGAACATACATGAAGACCTGGTTTCTTATGTAAAAAAAAAGGAATTAGAAGCGCCACAAATAAAGGGGAGGTGTAGTTCAAAGATATTGCTGTACTTAGGGGCAGATGACTAATCGCATAAAAAAATGCTAATAGTGATAAAAATCCAACAAAAGATCGATAAAAATGTAATCTTTTGTAGTTTGTTTTAAGACTTATTTTTTTGTTAATTATAATTACAATAATAAAAACTAGACTTACAAAAGATCGATAAAATACAAGCTCGATTTCAGAAAAATACGGACTTCCTAGCTTTACGAACATTCCCATAAATGCAAAAAAGAATGTAGCTATGATCATCCAAATCACTCCATTTTGAACTCGAGCCATTTCAATCCCTTAATTGTTGAAAAAAAATTATAATGCGATGATATTGTTGATAAAAATCTTAGCTACTTGCTAAATCTGATTTTATGTAATAACCTTCTTTTAAATTATATATTACCAGGAGTTAATTAATGAAAAATCCATTAGATTCTATCAAAGGCACTTTAATAGCAGGGGTCGTTTTAATGTTTGTAATTATTGCTATCCTTGATTTAGGAGAGCCTGGTTTGATGAGTGATGCAAATAATATATACCTTGGATTTATGAGATGGTTTCATGCTGTTGCGGGTATTGCATGGATTGGTCTTCTTTATTACTTTAACTTTGTACAAGTTCCAGCATTGAAGGATGCTGCTGCAGATGGAACCGCGGGTGGAATCACTAAACACGTTGCACCTCTTGCGTTATTGTGGTTCAGATGGGCTGCTTTAGCAACTTGGTTAGCTGGTGCGGCTTTACTAGGTGCAAATTTTTCTAATGCCTTTTTATTGCAACCTGGATGGGAGCCTATCGGTATTGGCTCTTGGCTTGGTACTATCATGTTATTTAATGTCTGGGGCTTAATTTGGCCTAATCAACAAAAAATTCTAGGCATGAAAAAAGCAACAGATGAGGAGAAGGTAAAAGCAAGGAGGGTTGCTTTATTGGCTTCAAGAACGAATACATTGCTATCAATCCCAATGTTGCTTCTAATGACAAACGGATTATCTCATCGAGCGCTTCTTGGCTTATAATTAATACCTAAAGGTTTCAACGGCGACTTTAGGTCGCCGTTTTTGTTTGTACTATGAGAAAATTATTAACAAATAGCTTAATGCCTACATACCAAAGGCTCCCAATCTCCTTTAATAAAGGAGAGGGGGTATGGTTGCATGCAAAAAATGGAGATAAGTATTTGGATGCTTTATCTGGCATTGCTGTTAATACACTAGGCTATAGTCACCCAAAATTTGTTAAAGCTATATCTAAACAAATAAAAAATTTGATCCATATTTCTAATTTATATAATATTGAAGAACAATGTTTGCTTGGAAAAGAATTAGCATTTTTATCAGAATTGAGTGCTACATTTTTCTGTAATTCAGGTTGTGAGGCAAATGAGCTTGCAATTAAAATTGCAAGATTACATGGGCATAATTTAAAAATTCAAGAACCAGAAATCATTGTCATGGATAATGCGTTTCATGGAAGAACGATGGCTACACTCAGTGCCTCTGGAAGTAGAAAAGTACAAGCGGGTTTTGAGCCACTAATGTCTGGCTTTGTAAGAGTCCCATTTGATAATATTGATGCCATTCAAGAAATTGCTAGAAAAAAAAATAAAATTTCAGCCTTATTTGTCGAGCCAATTCAAGGTGAGGGTGGTGTAAATATACCTCAAGATTTCGAAAGTTATTTAAAAGAACTTAGAGATATTTGTGACAAAAATAACTGGCTATTAATTTTTGATGAAGTGCAATGTGGAGTTGGAAGAACAGGAAAATGGTTTGCTTATCAAAATAGTAGAATAAAACCTGATGTTGTAACCCTAGCTAAAGGCTTGGCTTCCGGAGTTCCTATCGGAGCTTGTATTGCTAATGAGAAGGCCACAAGTCTCATCTCACCTGGAAAGCATGGCTCTACATTTGGAGGTAACCCGTTAGCAATGGTTGCAGGTTTGAAGACTTTAGAAATCATGAAAGAAGAAAATTTATCAGATAATGCTTTGAGACAAGGCAAACTTATTGTTTCACTTTTAAACAAAGAATTTGAACATAATGATAAAATAATTTCAATTAGGCATATGGGTCTCATGATTGGCATTGAGTTAAGAAATCCTTGCGGAGCATTGGTTGAATTAGCAATGAATAATAAATTATTAATAAACGTAACTTCAGACAAAACGATCAGACTATTACCTCCTTTAATAATTAATAATGACGAGGCTAAATTAGTTGCCAGAAAACTAGTAAAAACTATTGATGAATTTCTTAAAAAGACATAATTAAAAAGCAAATGGCAAAAGTTAAACATTTCTTAAAGCTTAATGATTTAAATATTGATGAACTCTCTTATCTTTTTGAAAGAGCTGCAATCATTAAAGCAAATTATAAAAACTATAAAAAAACCTGGACTCTTGAAGATAGAACTTTAGTGATGATTTTTGAAAAAGCCAGCACAAGAACGAGACTTTCTTTTGAGGCTGGAATGAATCAGATGGGAGGAAGTGCTGTTTATTTAAACACTAGAGATTCGCAGCTAGGAAGGGGCGAGCCCGTTGAGGACGCTGCACAAGTAATTTCAAGAATGTCTGACGCCGTAATGATTAGAACTTATGAGCAAGATATTATTGAAAGATTTGCTAAAAATTCGAGAGTTCCTGTTATAAATGGGTTAACTAATGAGTTTCATCCTTGCCAAATTCTTGCTGATATTTTTACCTTTATTGAAAAAAGGGGGAGTATTAAAGGTAAAAAAGTAGCATGGATAGGAGATTCAAACAATGTTTGTATGACATGGCTTCAAGCAGCAGAACTATTAGATTTTGAATTACATGTCTCCACACCAAAGGGTTATGAAATTCAACCTAAAGGTATGGATAATAAGAATTATTTTTTCCAGCATGATGATCCAATGGAGGCTGCAAAAGATGCTGATATTTTAACTACTGATGTTTGGACAAGTATGGGTTTTGAATCTGAAAATAAAGAAAGGCTTAAGGATTTTGCAAGTTGGCAGGTTGATAAAAAAATGATGGATGTTGCGAAAAAAGATGCATTATTTATGCATTGCTTGCCCGCTCATAGAGGGGAAGAAGTTACAGGTGAAGTTATTGATGGCCCACAAAGCATTGTTTGGGAAGAGGCCGAAAATAGACTTCATGTTCAAAAGGCATTATTAGAATATTTGTTATTAGGAAAACAATAAATATGATCAAGGGCGTTAAAAAAATTGTACTAGCATACTCTGGTGGGCTTGATACCTCAGTAATTTTAAAGTGGTTACAAGATCAATATAATTGCGAGGTTGTAACCTTTACGGCTGACCTAGGACAGAAGGAGGAGATTGAACCAGCTAGAGCAAAGGCAAAGTCAGCGGGTGTTAAAGAGATTTTTATTGAAGATCTGAGAGAAGAGTTTGTAAGAGATTATGTGTTCCCCATGTTCAGAGCTAACGCTTTATATGAAGGTGAATACCTTTTAGGGACATCTATTGCAAGACCTCTTATATCAAAAAGATTGATCGAAATTGCACATCAAACTGGTTGTAATGCTATTTCACATGGTGCGACGGGTAAGGGTAATGATCAAGTGAGGTTTGAGCTCGGAGCTTATGCTATTGATCCTGATATAAAGATTATCGCACCCTGGAGAGAATGGGATCTTTTGAGTAGAGAAAAATTGCTTAAATATGCGACTGAAAATAATATACCCGTAGAAATGAAACATAAATCTGGAGGCACCCCCTACAGTATGGATGCAAACTTACTTCATATTTCCTATGAAGGAAGACATCTTGAGGACCCAAAAAATGAGCCAGAAGAATCTATGTGGAGATGGTCAGTTGATCCAAAAAATGCACCTGATAAAACTCAAGAAATTACAATTGGTTTTGAAAATGGCGATCCGGATAGCCTAAATGGTAAAAAATTACTTCCTCATGAAATATTAGAAGAGCTTAATGTGTTAGGAGGTGAGAATGGTATAGGTAGGCTGGACTTAGTTGAAAATAGATATGTCGGTATGAAGGCGAGAGGGTGCTATGAAACACCTGGGGGAACGATACTTTTAAAAGCACATAGAGCCATTGAATCTCTTACGCTTGACAGAGAGGTTGCTCATTTAAAGGATGAGCTAATGCCAAGGTATGCCTCCTTAATTTATAATGGTTATTGGTGGAGTCCAGAAAGAATCGCTTTACAGACATTAATAGACCACAGCCAAAAAAATGTAAATGGATGGGTTAAATTAAATTTATATAAAGGTAATGTCATATTGGTTGCTAGAGATAGCAAGGACTCTTTATTTGATTCAGAGGTTGCCACATTTGAGGATGATGATGGTGCTTTTGATCATCAAGACGCAGCTGGATTTATTAAGCTTAACGCACTTAGATTAAGATTAAATAAAAAAAGAAAAAAATCATAGGAGAAAAAAATGCCTTCGTTTGATATAACCTCAAAAGCAAATTTTGAAAATATTAAAAATGCTGTTGATGTCTCAATGAAAATGATTATAAATCGCTACGATTTTAAAGGAACAAGTGCAAAGGTAGCGCTAAATGAAAGTGAAATGAAAATTGAGATCAGCGCTGATTCTGAGTTTCAATTAGATCAAATTAAAGACATTCTTTTTCCTGCTTTGGAGAAAAAAGAACCTGATAGCTCAAAAAGAATGAGCCCAGAAAATATTGAAACTGTTTCTGGAAATAAGCTTAAGCAACCTCTAGTAATTAAAAGTGGAATTTCGATGGAGCTATCAAAAGAAATAATAAAAACAATAAAAGAGTCAAAGATAAAAGTTCAATGCAGCATTCAGGGTGATGAACTTAGGGTAAAAGGTCCAAAAAGAGATATTTTACAGGAATGCATAGCACTCATAAAAACTAAGCATAACGAATTTCCTTTGAATTTTGGTAATTTCAGAGATTGATTTAAATGGCACTAACTCTTTACGAAAAAATTTTTAATAGGCATGTTGTTCGAGAGGATAATGGTACCTACTTAATTTATATTGATCGTCATCTTGTGCATGAAGTAACAAGTCCGCAAGCTTTTGAAGGCTTAAGAATAGCGGATAGAGAAATATGGCGAACAAATTCTATACTAGCTGTCCCAGATCATAATGTTCCTACCACTGGTCGTGAAAAAGGAATCCTTGATCCAATTTCCAAAATTCAAATAGATACTTTGGATGATAATTGTAAAAAAAATAAATTAATGCAGTTTCAAATGGATGATATTAGGCAAGGGATAGTTCATGTTATCGGCCCTGAGCAGGGTTCAACTCTTCCGGGGATGACAATTGTTTGTGGAGATTCACATACTAGTACTCATGGTGCTTTTGGCGCTTTAGCAGTTGGCATAGGAACCTCAGAGGTTGAACATGTTTTAGCTACACAGTGTTTGATATTAAAAAAATTTAAAACTATGCTTATTAATATCAGCGGCACCTTAGGTGATCATGTCTCAGCAAAAGATATAGCATTACATATAATAGGCCAGATTGGCACAGCTGGTGGGACAGGACATGCAATTGAATTTTCTGGATCTGCTATTAAAAACTTGAGTATGGAAGGCAGGATGACTCTATGCAACATGGCTATTGAAGCAGGATCAAGAGCGGGCTTAGTAGGTGTGGATTATAAAACGATTGATTATTTAAAGTCAAAACCCTTTTCACCTCTTGGGGAGAATTGGGAAAAAGCTGTTACCGATTGGAAAAATTTAGTCAGTGACAAAGATGCTAAATTTGATAAAAAAATTGAAATTGATGCTTCATCTATTGAGCCTCAGGTTACATGGGGAACTTCGCCTGAGATGGTATGTAGTATAAATGACAAAATACCTGATCCTTTGCAAGAAAAGAATTTATCAAACCAAAAAGGCTACCAAGGTGCATTGGAATATATGGGACTTAAAAAGGGGACAAGCATAAAAGACATTAAATTAGATAAAATTTTTATAGGTTCTTGTACAAATTCAAGAATTGAAGACCTTCGAAAAGCAGCAGGTATTGTTAAAAGAAAAAAGGTAGCAAAGAATATTAAGCTAGCACTTGTGGTGCCAGGTTCTGGGTTAGTTAAAAACCAAGCCGAAGAAGAGGGCTTAGATAAAATTTTTATAAATGCAGGTTTTGAATGGCGTGACCCTGGTTGTTCAATGTGTCTCGCCATGAACGCAGACAGACTTGAACCTCATGAGCGATGTGCATCTACTTCAAATAGAAATTTTGAAGGAAGGCAGGGTCAGGGAGGAAGAACACATCTTGTCAGTCCTGAAATGGCAGCTGCTGCAGCTATTCATGGTAAGTTTGTTGATGTCCGAGAAGCTTCTTAATGCTACCAATTAATAAACATCATGGAATCGTAATTCCTCTAGATAGAGCAAATGTAGATACTGATGCAATTATCCCCAAACAATTTCTAAAATCTATCAAAAAATCTGGTTTTGGCCCAAACTTGTTTGATGAGTGGCGATATCTTGATCATGGTGAACCAGGGATTAATCCAAAAAATAGAGAGCTTAATCCAGATTTTATTTTAAATAAACATAATTATAGGGACGGGACTATTTTATTATCAAGAGAGAACTTTGGATGTGGATCTAGTCGTGAACATGCACCCTGGGCATTGCTCGATTATGGCATTAGAATCATCTTGGCCCCAAGTTTTGCTGATATATTTTATGGAAATTGTTTTAAAAATGGAATCCTTCCAATTCAAATTAGCGATGAATTGACTGATTTATTTTTTAAAAAAGCATTATCTAAAATTGGTTTAAATTTAACAATTGATCTAGAGAAGCAATTAATTATTACTGATGATGACAAATATAATTTTAAAGTAGATGAATTTAAAAAACATTGCCTTATGAATGGGCTTGATGATATTGGCTTAACTCTGGTGTATGGAGAAGATATTAAAGACTTTGAAAATAACTACTATAACCAGTACCCGTGGTTGACAAAATAGGAGATACAATGAATATCGCGATTTTACCTGGTGATGGAATTGGACCAGAAATTATTTCACAAGCTGTGAAAGTGTTGGATTTTTTTGGTTTAGGTGAATCATTGTCATATTCCTCAATCGGAGGGACAGGTTACGATGAGTTTAAAGATCCTCTCCCAGATGTAACTTTAAAAATTGCTCAAGAGGCTGATGCCATTTTACTTGGAGCTGTTGGTGACTGGAAGTATGATGAATTACCAAGGGAGATGAGACCAGAGAGAGGGTTGTTAAGAATTAGGCAAGCACTTAATTTGTTCGCTAATTTAAGACCTGCTTTAATGTTCCCTGAGCTTGTTGATGCATCTAGCTTAAAGCCCGAAATTGTATCGGGTCTTGATATTATGATTATACGAGAGCTTACGGGTGATATTTATTTCGGTGAGCCTCGCGGGATTTCAAAAAATGAAAAAGGTGAGCTGGAAGGGCTGAACACGATGCGTTATTCAGAGTCTGAAATAAGAAGAATTTCTCATATCGCATTCAAGACTGCTTCAAAAAGATCAAAAAAACTATGCTCAGTTGATAAAGCAAATGTTCTAGAATCTACAGAATTATGGAGAAAGGTGATTAGTGAGATCGCTTCTGAATATCCAGATGTGGAATTAAGTCATATGTATGTTGACAATGCAGCAATGCAGCTAGTGAGTGAGCCTAAACAGTTTGATGTGATTGTTACTGGAAATATCTTTGGAGATATCCTATCAGATGAGGCATCAATGCTGACCGGCTCAATTGGAATGCTTCCCTCAGCTTCTTTAGATCAGAACAACAAGGGGATGTATGAACCAAGCCATGGGTCAGCTCCTGATATTGCTGGTAAGGATATAGCAAATCCATTAGCTACCATTTTGTCGCTATCAATGATGTTTAAATATACATTTAGCGATAGTAACAAGGCAGAAAAAATTGAAAATGCTGTTAGAAATGTTTTAAAAAAAGGATTTAGGACAAAAGATATTTTCTCAGAAAATAAAATACTTGTTGGCTGTGAAGAAATGGGTAATAAAATTATTGAGGAATTAGAAAATGCTTAAAGTTGGCATCATTGGTTGGAGGGGAATGGTCGGCTCTGTTTTAATCCAAAGGATGCATGAGGAAAATGACTTCGAAAGTATAGACGCTCATTTCTTCTCAACCTCTCAGTCTGGTGGAAAAGTTCGCATACTTAACTCTCAAGAATCTACTTTATTAGACGCTTTTGATGCTGATGAATTAATAAAAATGGATATTTTATTGTCATGTCAGGGTGGAGACTATACAAAGAGAATATTACATCCACTTAGAGAAAAAAACTGGAGTGGACATTGGGTCGATGCTGCATCAACCCTGAGAATGAATTCTGATGCCATGATTGTGCTTGATCCGATTAATAAAGAAGCAATTGACACAGCTATTGTGAGGGGTAATAAAAACTGGGTTGGTGGAAATTGTACGGTCTCTTTAATGCTACTGGCAATCCATGGATTAATTAAAAAAGATTTAGTTGAGTGGGTTTCGTCCATGACCTACCAAGCAGCTAGTGGGGCTGGAGCACAAAATATGAAAGAACTCTTAATTCAAATGGGTGAGCTGTCAGGGGCCTTGAATAATATAAAGCCTGATTCAAGCATCCTTGACTTAGATAAAGACGTTCAGTTAATGATGAAGTCTGAAAGATTTACTAAGAAATTATTTACTGCCCCGCTTGCTGGTAGTTTGATTCCCTGGATAGATGAAGAGTTAGAAAATGGTCAGAGCAGAGAAGAATGGAAAGGTGGTGTTGAGACAAATAAAATTTTAAAATCAAATGGTCATAAAGCTTTTAATGTAGATGGTCTATGTGTTCGTATTGGAGCTATGAGATCCCATAGCCAAGCACTTACAATTAAATTAAATAAAGATTTTTCAATTAAAGAAATTGAAGAATTAATAGCTTCAGCGAATGATTGGGTAAATTTTGTTCCCAATAATAGAGAAAAATCAATAAAAAACTTAAGCCCTGCAGCTGTTTCAGGTAAACTTTCAATTTCTGTCGGTAGGGTAAGAAAGCTGAATGTTGGCGAAAATTTACTGTCTGTATTCACGGTAGGTGATCAATTATTATGGGGTGCGGCAGAACCAGTAAGACGAATGCTTAATATTTTAACGAATAAAAAATTATGATAAAGATGACAAATTGTTTAAAACAAAGTGTATGCACTTTATTTTTCTTAATTTTTTCAATAAATGCTCTAGCTCTTCAATTAGGTCAAATTTCGGTAAATTCAACACAAGATCAGCCTTTAAATATTGAAATTGATTTAGTAGTATCCAGTGGGGATGATTTAGATTCGTTAAAAGTAAAAATTGCAGGAAAAGATATTTATCAAGCACAATCAATAGAGAGAGTGCCTGTCCATGAGGATATCAAAATTACTGTTATCAAAGATAAAAAAAAATCAATATTAAAGCTTAGTTCAGAAAAACCAGTGCTTGATCCATTTTTAGATTTACTAATTCAAATTGATTCGCCAAAGGGAAGAAATTTTAGGGAATATACAGTCTTACTTGACCCCTTACCGGCTAGTCAATCACAAGTTGAGAGTTTGGTGGAACCCGAGCCTG
>JAOMTQ010000013.1 GCA_028355955.1 Methylophilaceae bacterium
AGAATTTAGTCAAGTGGAACGTTTTTTCATTAAGCCATCCATTTATGGCCACAGTCCTTACAAGAATAATCAGGGTCATTGTCAGTCACTCCACAACCTCCTAATTCATAATCGCCTTCATCTTCATCTTGTCCAAAATCATCTATTAACCCATAAACAATAGGTACAGTGTTTTCACTTTTACATTGTGGGCAGTGAGGAGTTTTCATTATTTATCTTTTTTTAAATTATTTAATCCTTTTTTTTGATAGATAATGATTGACCATAGTAACTTGATATTTCAAACCAATATTCTGTGTCATAGCATAAAATATTGCTAATAATATAGTTGTTTTTGCTATCCTTAATAGGTTCTTTTTTATCATTAAGCAAAATTTCCTCGCCGCAAATTTCATATTTATGGACGTCATATACCTTACCATTCGCATCACGTGGTGTATGGAACCGTAGTTTCAGATTTAATTGCCCTTCTCCAAAAAAACCATGATTCTCATTAACCCCAAATTCTTTCCATGCTCTATATTTTCTGTATTTTCTTTGTATCCCTACTCCGTAAAATGGTTCTGAAGCGTTAACATGATTTTTATCGATAACAACAGCATCATCTTTTGAATAACCGTAGCCGCCCTCCAGAGGAGCCTTCCACTCCCCAGTATCATACAAAATAATTTTTGCAATTGGAGTTGTTTGTAAAGGCATTGGGCTTAATTGAAAATTTGTAGATGAAACGCTCCTTATATCTGGGTGCCAATCACCATTTATAAATTTACCTTTAAAAACTTTTCCTTCTGCCCATGTATAAGACCCTTGCCCATGCATTTTGTCATCTTTCCATTCCCCTTCGTAGGTATTACCAGTTGCCATTGTGATAACACCTACTCCATGTCTTTTGCCATATTTATATTCCCCTAAATACCTGCTGCCAGATGGGTATGTGTAATCCCCTTGCCCATGCATTTTGTCATCTTTCCATTCACCTTCGTATTTTGCTCCACTTGCCCATACATAAGACCCTTGTCCATTTACCTGGCCATCTTTGTATTCCCCTACGTATTTTTCACCATCTGCATATGTATAAGTCCCTTGCCCATGCATTTTGTTATTTTTCCATTCACCTTCGTATTTATCACCATTTGGAAATATCTTGGTACCTTTACATTCAGTCACAATAGAATCAGGGTTTACACATGGTGGTAAAGCCATCACCAGATTAGGTATTAAGAATAAGAGTAGGAGGAGTTTTTTCATTCTGATTTCCTAATATCATCCACAATGAAAAAGAATGGGTGTGTTGTGTGGTTAGCGTTATTGCTTCTGGAAAAATGCCCAGTCACTACCACCTCGTTGCCTTTATTCTTTCTATAATATGTCATTTCTTGCTCATCAAGGCTTAATTGGATGTGGGTGATAGTGGAAACTATTTCTTCGGGCTCATCTTCATGCGAATAAAATGTACCAGAGACACATTCTGGGTATTTAAAAGTTAGTACAGGTGAAATAAAGTCGCCTCTAGAAGGATGAATTGCATTTTTGGAACCTAAAATTCCTTCAATACTTTTTGTCATTTTTGGTAGATTGTATGAGCCATCTGAATTCAACTCTTCGCTTGCATCAATACATGGGGCATTTATGATATGCCCATAAAACATAGCTGCTTTAGAAATGTAAGGTGCAACTGCAACAATAACGACTAAACATACACTCAAAAACCATAGGTAAATTGTAGCGAGCCAACGGCTTTTTCCAGAATATAAATTACTTAACCTTTTGGTTAGAAAAATTGTATAAACCAAAATTAACAAAACGACTAGAATTGCTATCGCAATCATTGTGGCGAAATTTGTATATTGATTTGCAAAAAGCATTAAAAAGTAGGTTGCAAGCAATGATATTAGATAGATGATTGGGATACCAATGTATATCAGGTATAAAAAAGATTTTTGATTAATTTTTTTCATATTTAATCTCAATATACGCCCATGAAATAAATAGAACAACCTGACAAATTCCCGATTTTTCGTCTACCTAATATCTAAAAATATAATCCAGGGGGAAAAGTATGAAATCGTTAAATCAATACAGCCTAGTCATTATGGGAGTGCTTCTATCACTCGGCATCGCAGCAGGTGGGTATTTTGTTGGGCAGCTGTTATATAACGCAAAAGAAAATACGGCAGAAGCAAAAGGCTTAGCTGAACGTCGGGTAGAAGCAGATCGTGCCAATTGGAATATTAGTTACGGAAGAAAAGGCTATCAGTTTTCTGAACTTAAAAATTTATATCAGGCGGTTGAATACGATAAGAATAAAATTATCAAAGTACTACTCGACAATGGTTTTACCAATGATGAAATAAAAGTGGGTGTTATTGACTATGAACAAAAAGAATATCGCAATGAAGATCAGATTTTAATCGATACTCAACATACATTATCAGGAAAAATTACCGTAGAAACCTATAAGGTACAACTCGTACCAGATGTCAGGACTAAGTTAAATGCACTGCTTGCAGAAGGAATCTCTGTGATGAATTATGACCCCTCATACACTTTCACAAAACTCAATGAAATAAAACCAGCCATGCTAAAAGAAGCGACTGAAAATGCACGAATTGCAGCTAATGAATTTGCTAAAGTCGCTAAGGCTAAAGTTACTGGTATTAAACAAGCAAGGCAAGGAAGCTTTTATATAAAGGATGTTGGGGAAGATTATTCTGACGATAAAAAAATTGAAAAAGATGTGAGGGTGGTAACTACCATCATGTTTACTTTAGAAAATTAAAAAGCTAATTCTTTTCCAAACGCATAACTATTTTTCCCAATACTTGGGGGTAAACTTCCTTTCTTTCTAGGTCTTCATGATTGACAATAAATTCTATTTCAACATTAGGATCTAGGACGTACCCAGCATTTTCTTTGGTGAATATTTTAGAGCTCAGCCTTTTTTCTTCAAATCTTGAAAAATTTTTTTCTTTATCATTTCGTTTAGAAAGAATTGCAATGGTAGTATTATTTTTTAAAAGATGAAGACCCTCGTGTCCATCTTTACTCTGCACTTTTTTTATCTCTATGATTTCACCCGCTTTTGGTTTTACTTTACCTATTCCCCTTAAAGCTTCACGGCTACTTAAATATAAATCTCTAAGGCCCATTGTAAATAAGATACTCTTAGGCTCCTCATAATTTTTATTAATATCAATAATTTCGTTCGTGTATTTTTTGATTGGCTCAAAAACCTTATCTTGGGTATGTATATATAAATTACTTTTTGCCCTGCTTATCGCAACATATAGCAATCTACGATCGTAATCATTATGAATAAAGCCCTTCTTCGCCATGATATATACACTTTCGTACTCCTTTCCTTTTGCTTTATGCATTGTTGAAACTATTATTCTATTTTTTATGGACTCAAACTCTTCTAACTTAACAATTTTTAGATATTCCTCATATTCTGTAATGGCAAAATCAGATAAGCTATCTTTAATTTTATTTTCGTTCTCAAATTTCTCAATAATTCGTTTAGCCAACAATAAATTTGTTGATTCTTTGAAATAACTACATAAAGATTTATATGCATCAGTAAATGATGAACTTTCTTTCCATTGATCAAGAAAATATTGAAGTTCTGATAGCTTGCCTAGCTCAAAACTATTGTTGGTTAAATACTGGGCATTCAAACCCATTGGCTTGAGTATTGAGTACATTGTCAAAACTTCATCATTAGTTTTACAGATAATTGCAATACTTTCTGATGGATCATTGCTTATTTTTTCAGATAAATTCTGATACATTGAGCTTTCAGGAAGATAGTTATTTATTTGGATAAATCCTTGTTCAGATGAATTAGGAATCAAATCATTTTCCTTTAGCCCTTTTGGAAGAATAAATTCTCTAAATTTATTGGTAAAATGCACGATATTTTTCTTACTTCGATAATTATTTAATAACTCATAACGGAAAAAATTTTTTGATTTGCCTTGTTCTTGATCATCATCTGAATCATCTACAAAATCTCTTTCAAATTTTTGCATAAAGCTTACATCTGCTTTATCGTCATTTTCAAAATTATTAATGCACTGATCATCGTCCCCAACAGCAATAACACGTTTATCGCCATCCATATTAATAAAAATTGCTTTAATGAAATCATAAATTTTTTCCCCTACATCCTGATACTCATCAAGGAGCAACATCGATTTATAAGGCATTTTAATACTTCCAGTTTTGAGCCCGAGGGTTGCATGATTTATAACTTCGCTCATTTGGTCAGCTTTTTTTTCTGTTAAACTTAGTGCGAAGGCATGAAAAGTCATAATGTCCACTTGATAGGCAAGGCTACCAATTAACTTAATCAGGCGATTTCTAAATTCTGAAGCCGCAACTCTGCCATGCGTTAACATTAGAAAATATTCTGGCTTTTGACTTTCTCTAGTTATAAGAGATGCAATTTTATGTACTAAAGTTTTAGTTTTCCCACTTCCTGGTCCAGCTAAAACCATAATGGCTTGGTGCTTCTTATCAGAAAATATTTTTTCTTGTTCAGAATTTAAATTCTCAACAATTAAGTTTAAACGATCAGAGGTTAATGGGAGTCTTATTCTTTGATCATCAAAGTCATATTTTTTCTTGAATTCATCATATTGCATAGAAAAATAATCACTGCTAAATATTTCAAAGTTACTTTCTTTTTTATTAGATAGTCTTTCTAAAAAACTCATAAAAATGTGTACGGATTCTGTTTTTCTCTCGTAATAGCTCTTAAGGCTTTCGTTATAATCTCTTTTTTTATAAGGGGTTAATTCTTGATCTATAAGACTTTCTTTTTCTAATGCTAATGCTTGATAGTATATTAAACGGCCATTGCGTAGCTTAAAGTTATTGAGTGTTTCATGAATGTAAACGAGTGTGTGATGAAACCCTTCTATTGTAATCTTTTTTTTATCTGAAGTGCTTTTGATTTTATGATCTACTTTCATTTTAAGACCTACTGAGGAAAACTCAACCTCATCATTTTTATTTTCTAATTTATTCGAGTCCTTTTGGTTATTAATAATGCTTGAATTATTTTTTTGATTTTTTATCTCTAATAGTTCATCAATAAAATATGTTGCGACATCTTGCCTAATCATTATTTTTTTCTTTAAATCTTCAAAATTTAATAGTTCTTTTTTTTCCGATAAATAACAAATATGTTTTTTAAATCTAAATCGGATTTTTTTTCCGGTTAATAATGCAAGGTGTGAGAAACTTTGAAGAATTTTTTTGTAAATTTTTGTATTATTTACTTCGCTGTTTCCATCTAAATCCTTAATATCTCGCAAATCAAAATCCTTACTATAGCTTGGAAGGCTCTCCAAGAATTTCAAGATATTATTTTCAATCTTAAAATGCCCTTTTAAATCTAAATTTACAGCAGATTTAATGTCGGCGGTTACATCATTATCCATACTAATTAAGCCTTCTTCCTTAAGCTGATAAAGTACTTTATGGATTTGACTTCTTTTGATACCAGTGTTGTCCGCTAAATCATCTACTTCAATAGGCTCCACTTTACTTCTGCCTACAACTGCCTGCATCACACGAATCATATCCTCATATATATCTGAAAGCTTTATTTTTTTTGGATCGAGTACATTATGAATCATTTCCATACTGCTCATATTTCCATTTTTTGCTAATGAATTAGCGTAAATTTTCGTTGAATTTCTTCCTCTACTTATAATTTTATAATTTTCCAATTCCAAAAGAGCTGTCTTGATCATGACATCATAATCCTTAGATTCATCTTCAGTATCGATGCCAGATCGTTGCGCAATCTCTTTAATTGATAAAATTACAGGATCACGTTTTATTTTTTTAATTTCATTTAAAATACGTTTTATTTCCCCATATTCAATTTTAGCCCTATTTTGTTTATCAAAAAGTCTGTCAAAGTCTTTTATTGAATAAAAAATTGTGCAATCAGCAAGAATAGAATCTGTTCTTCCTCCTCGCCCAGATTCTTGTAAGTATGATTCAAGAGAGTCAGATATTTCATAATGGATTACTGCCTGAATATTTGGTTTATCAATTCCCATACCAAAAGCTGTAGTTGCAACAACAATGCTTACCTTGTCATCAATAAAATCACTTAGTATTTTAGATTTATTCCTTCCAACTCGCTTTCCATCCTCAATTTCTGCATCAATATTTGCGTAGAATGGTTCAATTTCAACTTCTATTGAATTTATGCGAGGATCTTTCTGTAGTTTCTCAGAAAGCTCTCGGCATAATCGTGCATTCTGTGGAATATAAATGATGATTGGCTTCGAACCAATCTGTGTAATTTCCTCAACAAGCATTTTATATTTTTGATCGTCATTTGAAACTTCAATTGCCTTATAATTTAAATTTTCTCTTTTAGATGAAGCTAAAAAATCTACTAATTCCAAGCTCATCATTTCTCGAAAATAATGCTTAATATCTTCTAAAACCTCAGGTTTTGCTGTGGCTGTAAAACAGGAAACAGCTATCTTTCCTTGATGTGACGATTGATCTTCTAAATCTTTAATATATGTTGCAATATATTTATAGTCGTGACGGAAATCATGCCCCCAAGATGAAAAACAGTGTGCTTCATCTATGACAAAACGATCGATAATTCTTTTTTGAATGCAACCAAATATTGCATTTGATCTTAATGCTTCAGGTGCTAAATAAAGAATGTCTGTGATACCGTTTTCAACTTCACATATTGCATTAAGCCTTTCAATTGGAGTAAGAAAGCCACTAATTGCAGCTACTTTAAAGTTTTGGTTTTTATCTCTAAAACTGTCAATATGATTTTTCATTAAAGCTTGTAAAGGAGAGATGACAATTGTTAATGCTTTATAGGCCTTAGCTTTAATTAAAGCTGGTATTTGAAATGTTAAAGTTTTCCCCCCGCCTGTCGGAAGAATTGCAATAAGAGACTCATCATTTAATGCAGATTTTATAATCTCTCTTTGGGAAACCTTATCTGATTCCATGTTGAATAAATCTTTGCCTTGATCTCGGAATTCAAATTCTTTAAACGATTTAATATTAAACTCTTCCAAAGCAAAGTCACTGATGTCTTTATCCGATGGATTTTTATATAGAAGCTCTTTCAAAAGTTTCGTTATTTTTGGAAATTTCTCTAAAACTATATGTGATATTGAGTATCGATTACTCGGATGAAAAATATATACAGATACAATAGCCATTTCAGTTGGGTACTCATTTAACAACTCATCCAATCTTTTTTTTGAACAATTTATTTGTCTCTCAAAAAATTCATAGGTATCAATTTGCTTAGTTTTAACATCGATATACGAAAAAAAGTATTTGAAATACTCACTATTGCTAAGCAATTTTTTTAATAATATTTTTAGTTCTGGTTGGAATGAATTAAATTGCTTTACCAGTAATTCAAATAAATTTTGGGTACAAACACAATCGCCTAATGGATTATTCTCAATATTTACCTCTACTTCTCTTACCAATTCCTCTTCTTTTTTGTATGTTTTGTTAAGTTTATGTGTGGACTTTGTTGGAAACAAAAGCATTGATAAAAAAAATGTATCAATAATTTTTGCCTTATTTAATGCTTGGTTAAATACTGTATCTTTTAAATACTTTTTATCATGCTCAATGAAATTGTGCCCACAGATGTGTCTTGCCTCATCCCTGAGGTACATACTAAGAATCTTCGAAATACTCCCGCCTTTATAAGTGTCTCCTTTGTATAGTGCGCCGCAAGAATTTATTTGATTTGTATTCTTAGTTACTTCGATATCAATAAAAAAAATATCGGAAATATCCATAGAAAACTATTCCTATAATTCGCTATAAATAAACTTAAGAGTAAGTTCTGTCACTAGAATATAATCATACATTTTTTTACCGCCCTATTTTACCGCCATATTAAAATGAAATAGTTTTATAAATCCAAATAAAACAGAAAGTTAAAGCTTTCATATTAATACCTTCATTTAGAAAAAAATCTTAAACCTAGTCATCACAAATAATGTCAGCTACAGATTAGAAATTATAAGATAAATATACCTCTAGGGACTAAATAGAACAACCTGACAAATTAGCATTTTCTCGTCTACCTAGTATTCCAATGTTAACAGAAGATACTTGTATGAAAAAACTATTGCTACTTATTCTCTTATCTTCAAATTTTTCTTGGGCTGAAGATACTTCAAACCATTCACCGAGAATGCCACCAAAGGCGGAATTAATGGTTAAAAAGTTCCCTCATACCTTTTATGCGACACTTGCTTGCTTTAATTACCCAAAGATAAATATCAAGGCTTGTGAACAAATAGCAGAAGTCGATCATCCAGGTTCGGCTTACGCTAAACATAATCTGGGCTATTCATATGAGTTTGGTGAGAATGATTTAAAGCAGAGTTATGCTAATGCTTTCTACTGGTACCTAAGGGCTGCTAATCAGGAGCTAGATAGCTCCTTATACAATTTAGCGAGAATGTATGAGTTTGGTCTTGGAATTCAATCTAGTCATGTGATGGCTAAAAGCCTTTATGAAAAAGCTGCTGATCAAGGGAATGAAAGAGCAAAAGATAGATTTGAGATACTGATGTTACTAGCTATTAACCAAGCCGTTGAAAAGGGTAAATTTCCTTATCAAGGCAAACTGGATTACATGACTAGATTAGAACCTTGGCAGATTAAAGAGGCTAATAATTATTTTAAGTAACCTTTAAGAATTTAAATCTACTTTTTTTATACCAAAGGGATAATTACCCTCATAATTTTAAAAAAGGTAAACTCATTTTTATGTCCTCAAAAAGCCCCGAAGAAATATTATTTAAAACTTTTGGTTACTCTGATTTTCGAGGTAAACAAAAGGAAATAATAGATACAGTTGTATCGGGAAATGATGCATTAATTCTAATGCCAACCGGCTCAGGAAAGTCTTTATGTTACCAAATTCCCTCACTAGTAAGAAAGGGAGTTGGTATCATTATTTCTCCTCTTATTGCATTAATGGACAATCAAGTCTCTAGTCTTAGACATTTAGGCATAAACGCAGCCTACATAAATTCAAGTCTTTCATGGTCTGAGCAACAAAATATTGAGAATAAACTTAAAAAAGGTGAGATTGATATATTGTATGTAGCGCCAGAGCGGATAGTTAAGGAAGAATTTTTAAAATTAATTAATGAATTAAATAATACAGTTGGCTTAGCTTTATTTGCCATTGATGAAGCTCATTGTGTTTCAGAATGGGGTCATGATTTTAGACCAGAATATAGGCAACTTTCAGTATTAGATGTCAGATTTCCAAATATACCAAGAATTGCACTTACTGCGACCGCGGACAAACCAACAAGAAAAGAAATAGTTGATCGATTAAAATTAGACAAATCAAAAATATTTATATCAAGCTTTGATCGGCAAAATATAAGTTACCACCTGCGTTATAAAGATAAAGCCAAACAGCAATTATTAAAATTTATAAAAACAAAATATATAAATGATTCAGGCATTGTTTATTGTTTATCCAGGAAAAAAGTAGAGCAAACAGCAGAATTTCTTCAACGTAATGGCCTAAACGCCATGCCATATCACGCAGGGCTTTCAAGCGAAATAAGAAATATGAACCAAAAAAAATTTTTACATAGTGAAGAATCTTCAATAATGGTCGCAACAATTGCTTTTGGAATGGGAATTGATAAACCAGATGTAAGGTTTGTAGCTCATATGGATTTGCCAAAAAGTATGGAAGGTTACTATCAAGAAACAGGGCGATGTGGCAGAGATGGTTTGCCAGCTACTGCAATTATGTTTTATGGGCTTGGAGATCTAGTAAACCTTAAAAGATTTATTGAAAGCTCTGAGAAAAGCGAGGAAAGAAAACGCGTTGAAAGTCAAAAGCTAAATGCTTTACTAGGTTTTTGCGAATCTATAGATTGTAGAAGGAAAATTATCCTGAATTATTTTGATGAAGAATTTTCTGGAAGCTGCAGTAATTGTGATAATTGCATTAATCCCCCAAAAAAGTGGGAAGGTCATATTGCCGCACAAAAAGCATTATCATGTGTTGCAAGGACAGGGCAGTTTTTTGGTGTGATGCATTTAATTGATGTTCTATTGGGTAATTCAACACCAAGAACTAAGCAACACCAGCATGAGCTTATTAAAACATGGGGTGTAGGAGATGAATATGACAAAAAAAAATGGGGTAGTATTTTTAGACAGCTTGTTGCTAATGGCTATCTTCATGCGGATATTAGTAATTATGGAGCATTAAAATTAACAACAAAATCAAGGAAAATTTCAGATGTGAATGAAGTTTGGTTTAGAGATGATGTAACCCACTCTGAGAAATATGAATCAAAGAAAGAAAGTAATTCAGGATCTCAGGCGAGAATTGCTAATGAATCTTTTAGAGAGGAATTAGAAATGGCAAAAGAACAACCACTTTGGAATATTTTAAAAGAGTGGAGATCAAAAACTGCAAAAGAAAGTGATATGCCTGCTTTTATAATACTTCATGATCGTACCCTTGCAGAGATTGTAAATAAGGAACCAAAATCTCTGAGTGAGCTTAATGATATTTCTGGAATTGGGCAAACCAAGTTGGATCTTTATGGAGCTCAGTTATTAACAATCTTGAACTCATAGGTTTTTAGAATGGTGCCCTCGGCACGATTCGAACGTGCGACCCTCCCCTTAGGAGGGGGATGCTCTATCCCCTGAAAACTACCCTAACCTATTGTTTTAGTTACATTTTAATCAATGGTTAATGTGTATTAACAAGTGTATTTTAGTGAGGTAAATTAGTCAAGTGTGAGGTTATTGTGCCCTGTGGAAGCCTGAAATCTAGTTTTATAAATTCAATAAATATTGTAAATTACAGTCACAAGTAAAACCCCGGAAGTAAAACCAGTTAAAGCAGCTAACTTATACTCATCATTATTTTTTAGTTCTTGAAATTTTTCAGATAAGAGGTTGATTAGTTTTTTCATTTGATAATCTTTAGAAGCCTTAACAAATTGTCTAAAATTATTATTGGATATAACAACGGAAATAGCAAAATAGCTCGTATCTTTTTTAAAAAATGAAGTACAGGATGCTTTGTGCTTTCTTCCTCCTTATTAGAAAGGTGTATTCTTTTTGCAATTAGCTCTTTGTAATTACTAAAGTGCTTATCTCTTAACATTCCCTTCTCTGTATGGATGACATTTAACAATTCAGAGTTAATCTTTGTATCTAAATTATTTTTATCCATATAATTTATATTTTGATATTATAAAAATTTGGATGAGGAGTTTTTTCAACAAAACAATCCAAGTACATTCAGTGGGAATCCTACATACTCAATCCTATCGCACCTGTATCCTTCCGAACCAATAACCCAACTTAACAAAAAAAACAGAGCTATAAAGATTATTGTGAGAACTATAAGAGTCCATTTAATAGGTTTTTTCATAGAAAAATTTAAAAGTTATCCTGTATAAAACTCTTAAACCAGTGTTGTTTTTCGTTTCGTATGCTAATGTCATAACGATCTATACTAGACTCTAACAGATTGCGTTCAATCCTGTTTCTAATAAGTGCATAAGCTTCATCCTCACTCTCAGCCTTAATTGTTATAGGTTTACAAGTTTGATGTACTTTAATAATGAAATTTTCCATGTTATTTTTCTCCTTTAATTTTCAAGTTGTTTAATAAAATTTCCAAGTTTTTTTTAGACTTAGAGAAAGCATCAAACTCACTTTTTTCTATAGGATAACCACGTAGATGATTTAAAATTTCCGTCTTAATGACTAATGTATACCATGATTCAGATACTCTCCAGCCAATCTCATTAGCAGAATCTCCTCTCGGTGGAATAAGAAAAAAAGTACCACTACTAATTAATTCATCTTTCATTACTTCTTCTGAGCCACTCTTTAAATGTGCAAACATTAAGTGTATCAGAGGAAAGTATGGATCACCATTTACATCTTCTGAATTGAATGACTCTGGATCTGTGGTTATATATTCTTTAGTGTCATTATGGTCAACAAAAAAAATGGCTTTTTCTTCTTTCTTGTAAACTGGTACCAGCCATAAGTCCTTTTTTGTAAGGTGTGATATTGGAAATACACTAATATAATTGTGTACATTATTTTCTACTGTCATAGATTTTCTCCTATTTGATTTAAAAAATTTTCTATATCAGCTTACTATAATAAAATAAATAAATAAATACTTTTTTATAAATTTATTGTTTAAATACAGTCATTTAGAAAACTTACATAAGGTAAAATATTAAGTAAAATTACTACAGTAGAAGTTACTTAGAAGCTTTCTAACCATGTAAAAAATTTTAAAATCTTTTCGCATAATCAATGATCGGCTGACCCCTTATTTCCAGCAAGAAATCTTCAGGTAATGCAAACGTGTACCATGAATCAGAAATCTTCCAACCTATCTCATCAAGCGTATGATCATTATGATTAAACAATTCAATGTTACTTATAAGCTCATAATCATGCTTATATCTGACACAATTGACCACCATAAACACTCTTCTCCATTGAATCTCATCAGGTAATTTCTCATGTTTGTAAAAATTTTTGTGATTTTTACCAACAAAGACTTCCCACTGATCATTTTTGTTATAGGCTGGGACCAACCAATAATCTTCAACACGGGGATGTTGTATAGGCGATGCTTCTTTAAATGGGCTTAATTTAAACATAATTTTTATTATTTCATAGATCATATCATGGTCAAGAAATAAAATAAATATGTTTATTATCAATAGGTTATGGCTATATAATATCTCTAGCCATACCCTTAAAAAAGGACTTTAAATATAAAGATGTATATACATAAATGGGTCTTATTTAGATGCTAAATTGATGTTATTTATATACTTACAATACTTACAATTTGCATTTGCAGAAGGGGTTAATTCTGAATCAAGGCATGTTTTAATATTATCTAATGTAGGTTCAATCCAAGCATCATCGCCTTGATAAGGGATCATTTTTATATCAAATGATAGCTGACCATTAAAGTGGTTATCAAAAACTTTGCCATTACAATAAACAAACCAGCCTTCATCCTCTACCTCAAAACCATTTGAGCGCATCAACCATTGATAGAATTCCATCTGACGTTTATAGGCAATCTGCCAGTCTGCATCTAAACTGACTTCTGTTTTTTTTGATGTGGCCTTGTAGTCAGCAATAATGAGTTTTTTTGTTTTGTTATGTATCCACACGTCATCAATCGCCCCAAACCACATAAATCCTCTTTTGGTGTCCTTAAATTGAACTCCAGTAAAATTAAATCTCCATTGATCTAAATGCTCATGCTGGAAGGGTATGGCATCTATACTAGCCTCAATCATCAGAGGATGAGGTTCCCCTTTTCTTCTATAGTCATCAAATTCATTTTTAAGTAATGAGTCCACGGCTATATTTAGGTTAAATGGGAATCCTGAGACTCTTGAAACTGCTTTTTTGTAGCGCAAATAAAAGCATCTTTCACAATCCATGAAAAGCTCTACACCAGTTCTACTAATCTTAAAAAGATCTTGTGAAGATGGATCATAGGGTTTATTTTTTGGCATTTTTTTTATATAAAAAGTTTATTCAAATAACTTTTACAAATTTTAGCATTATTTAATTGCATATTAATTAAATCCAATCTGGCCAAAAATAAATAATTAGTTTAACGTTTAAGCATAATTTTTTTTTGTGGGTATTTAATTTTAATGAAAAAGGTAAATCAATCTATTCAGCTTCCAGAAGGAAGCTTTAATGTATCGATGGATTTTTTTGATCAGTCTGACTTTTCAAAAATAAAATCTCTATATATTCAATGGGATATTTTAAGCTCGCAATTAGTTAAATATGGTGGAAGAAGATTAAATATACCAGAAGTTATTACAGAGGGTATTGTTTGCATTCACCTTGGAGCAGGAAGATTAACAACAAGCAAAGGAAATTTTAATTCATCTTGGGATTGTTATGAAATAAAGAATCATAGAAGGGTACAGGTTAAGGCAACGAGTGTAAGTAATGATTTAACTTCGTTTGGACCTAAATCTGTTTGGGATGATTTATATTTTGTTAATTTTTTCCCATATGGAAAATATGATGGTTCTTATGAGATTTTCAAAATTCCAAATAATTTAATTCACAACTTCCAGGTAAGTAAAACACAAACATTTAAACAACAGCAAAAAGCGAATCGACGACCAAGATTTAGCATTATCAATGGAATTATTAAACCACAATCAATTAAACCCATCATAAGTAATAAACTTTAAATGAAAAAAGTAAATCAATCTATTCAGCTTCAAGACGAAAGCTTTGAGGTTTCGATGGATTTATTTGATCAATGTTCTTCGTCAAGTAAGTCAAACTTAGTCCTTACTCCCCTCACATTAAATGAATTAAAATCTTTTTTTGATAAAGATGCAATTAAAGTCATCAACTTTTTCTTAAAGAGGTCAATTTTCTCTCAACCTGAATTAATAAAAGGTCAAACAAGTTTACCAATTCACATTCCCAAAGAGCATATTGAGCAATGGGTTGTTCAAGCATTAGGTGTAAACCCGAAAGGTGCTGGCTCATATCCAGTTGATGTTATTGCTAACAATTGGGCTGCTGATGTCAAAATGCTATCAAGTAAAGTAGATGATAAAGGAAATCTGAAGAATGGTGATAGCGGTGAAACTTCACTTGCTCAAAAGTTTAGTGATGACAATTTTGGTACAGAGAACCTTGATACTTTATTCACAGATAAAAAATTTGATCTTATTTGGAAGTTTTGGAAAAAAATATTAGTAAACAAATATAAAGAAATATATAAAATCCAAAAAATTCAAAGTATTTATTATTTCTTTATTTTAAGGGCCGGGAAAAAATTTCATTTGTGTGGACTAAAAGTAGATTTATCGAAACTAAAAAATACAGCTGTAGATATTTCTCTTTCAACAAAAAATAATATCAGGATAAAAAATTATATAAATGATGAATTTGGCAATATTAAAATTTATAAAGCAAAGAAAAGGTTAGAGTTGAGATTAAAGGCAAAAAAATGGGTTGAAGATAAAAAAGTAATTACTTTTGATTCAAATTTTAAGCAGAGATTTATTAATATAAGGAAAACTTTAAATAACAATAAACTAGACAGCTATGTAGATGAAATTATAAAGATTTTTAAACAAGATATTTAAAGCAGGTTTTAAAAAAAGTAAAATTATTTTTTTATTTTGCGTCCATTGCCTCTTTCACAAGCCCTGCTAAAACTTCAATTATTCTAACTGTAACTGAATTTCCAGCTTGCTTATAAAGCTGACTTACAGGGATATCATTGGGTAATTTATATGACTTTGGGAACCCTTGTAAATTAAAACATTCTCTTGGGGTTAGTTTTCTATACCTACCATCGTCATTCATTATAAGTGGGACATTATGCCCACCTGTACCCATATTGGCTGTTAATGTTGGGCATACATTACTTTTATTCTCTCTTACATACTGCCTTCTCCATTGATAAACAGTATCTTTTGATTTAATTGTATCTTTTAACTCTTTGTACATATACTTTTCTTCACCATAAAAGAATCTATCCTCAACCTCTTTTTTTTCTAAGTATTTTCTAATTGAATCTGTTTTTTTGATTTCCTTTGGAGGAAATATTTGAATAAATTTTTGAGTCATTTTCTGTGAAGGATCCAATTTTGCTCCAGCTCCCTCATCAAAACAAATAATAAATGTACGCTCTCTATTTTGTGGTACTTTTGTTATGGAAGAAGTATTTAAGACTTTATGAAAAACACAATACCCATTTTTTTCTAATTCCTTATGAACAGTTGCAAAGGTATTTCCATGGTCATGGGTGTAAAAGTTTTTAACGTTCTCAAGAAATAATACCTTAGGCTTTTCTTTTAGCTCTTTAACAAGCCTTAATATCTCAAAAAATAAATTACCTCTATTATCATCAAATCCTTTTCGATAACCCGCAATTGAAAATGCCTGACAAGGAAAACCACCGACTAAAACATCAATAGGATTTAAGTCTTTCCCTTTAAGAGTGTGGATATCTTGAAGAATGTGTTGGTGATCAAAGTTTTGTTTAAATGTTTTCGATGAAGGCTCATCTATATCGTTTGACCATAGAACTTTAAAGTCATTATTGATAAACCCCTGCTCAATTCCTCCCACACCAGAAAACAAACCTCCAACTGTATAAGGTTTTTTCAATTACCTATATTTCCCTTCTCAATAATTTTGCCTAAATAAATTTCATAATCATTATTTTCAACATCAACAACTAATCCATTTGAAAAATTTACTTGTTTTTTTATAGCTAATGCCCATCCCTTATAATCAAGGATTAAATAAGGTTTATCATTTCCATACCCATGAGTGAATTTGACATAATCATAATTTTTATCAACTAATCTGGATTTTATCCATTCTGATTGCCTTCTATATTCTATCTTTTTTTCTCCAGATAAAGTGGCTCTAAAAGGCAATTCTTTCAATACAAGAAAAAGTGTTTTTTTCATCAATTAGTTATTTTTAACTTTTAGTCTTAATCTTAATTTTTGTATTTAAAATTTTCATCAAAGCTTTATCATTTCTAATTCCATTGAAAAGTGGCCATTTTATAGATTCAGCATCTAATGAACTATCCTCAATTTTCTCTAGTAACTGTTTATATTTTCTTTTGTCCTCATGGTAATAAGCAACTAAAAAATTAATCAAAGGATCATCATTTTTAATAATAGAGTTTAAATATTCTTCCTCATATTTTGCTTTTTTATAATCTTTCTCTATTAGCTTCGCGAATTTTCGAGTTTCAATACAACTTATTAAGTAATTACACATCGCATAATTATGCTTTTTTTTATTTTCTATCTTCACAAGATCATTGCATAACACTTTAGTAAATCGCAATAAGATAGGATCTTTATAATTAACTGCAACATTTAAGAGTTTAACTTGTGCGCCTGTTGTGAGGGAATTCTCGTCTAATGATAGATAACATTGAACCATGTGAAAGAGTCTAAATAAGCAAGTAAATGCATTTATAAAATAGAATCTTGTCATATAAACTCTATATGGTTTTGGTTTGACTAAATCATCTAAGACGTCTAACTCGTCTCTAGTATTAGTAAAATATTTATTACGTTGAAAAAATTCAAACAGCTTTTTGGGATCTTCTGAATTCTTTGATTTTTTTATTGTATTTTTAATGTCTTCAACATATTTTTTATCAAAAAAATAACCCCTATGTGTCAACAAATGTCTTCTTGCTCTCAACTCTGTATATTCAAACTTCAATTTTTTAGATGCCCACATAATCTCATTAGGAATATTGAGTAAAAATTGCCAGTTATCCGGTTTTAATGTAATTATTTGCTCATAATAATTTAATTGGAATGCTAATCTTTGCTTGTTAGTTAAATTTTCGTAATTAGCATCTCTTATTTTCTTATCTTGTTTGTCCTCATAATCAATGAATTTTTTAATAAAAATATTTTTTATATCTTTTTTTGATCGTATTGCAAATTTCAAAAGATCATTCATGGATCTTTCAAATATGGAGTTCATAAAATTAAACATTGCATACTGAAACTGAGAAAATTTTTTAGATTTATCTATGTAATCTTTGTAACGATCATATTTTTCATTCTCTTTTTTAGTTTTAGATTTAACCTTATCTACGAGATCATAAATCTCCTTCGATTTCTCTGGGGCAATATCAAGATAATCTGTTAATAGAGCAAACATTGAGTGATTAAACTCATCACAAATTCTATGATTTTCTTGTTCAGGTGTTAATTTTTTTTTCTTCTCGGCCATAATTCTTAATTGTTTTTTTATTACTGAAATCGAACTTAAATTACCAAAAAAACTTAACTAATCTAATTCGGCAATTTTTTCGTTATTTATTTATCCGGCTGTATTGGAGGAATAAAATGCCATACAACTGTATAGGCAAATTTAGCCATATCTTCAGCTCTCTTATTTATTTCTGCTTCACCCCATGAATCAAATGGGCCATAATCCGTTAAAAATTTTTGGTTAAAAGGGTATTTATCTAATTCAGGATTCTCCTTAAGAAAATTGTATTTCTCTTTTGGTGTTTTATTACCTAACTTTCCATTCGTACTAGATGCAAAAACACTTAAATTTCCTATATTGTGTATTACTGAATCTTCTTCGGGATCAGTCTCTTTTGAATTTTGTGGATACCAGTGCTCGATATCTTTTGAAGATCTTGAATATTTAGCACTTTGATCATATATTTTAAGCCATGTTGAAGTTTGAAGCTTTGCTCCTTTAGAATCAACATTATTAAATCGATCAAAAATATACATCAAATCCTTTGTTTGTCTTGAATAGTTCAAATCTGTAAATCTCTCAACAAATTCAGATTGATTAGCTAATCTTTTTCCAAGTTCTTTATATAGCTCATTCAATGTTCTTTGGAATGCTTCTGGAGTTTTAGATTGTGAAAAGTTTGATGAATAAGTCGCATACAATTTTTCAACCTCATTACCTATCCTGTCACAAATAAAGTTATTTATAAAATGATATTTTTCAATTGTCTCAAAAAATAACGTAATACTTTTTTTATGCTTTTCATCATTGTTTAAATTATTAGAAAAGAAGCTATTTAAAAAAGAATAAATTAATGGGTAAACTTGAGTTATTCCAAAAAGCCTTAATCCCTCAATTGCCTTAAATATATAGTATGCACGATCTTCATTATGACTCTGCTGAACGTCGTAAGTATCATCAAGGTAGTTAACAATTTCATAATGTTCTTTTGCTTCATTCATTACCTTGTAGAAGATAGAAAATTTTTCAATTTCAGTTAATAGTTCTTCAGCATTTCCATCAGAAAAGTTTTTCAGACTTTTATATAGTTCAGAATTTTTAATGTAGCCTTTTTGGCTTACATAAAAATACTTCAACATTCTGATCATACTATTTCCAGCATTATCAGTAATATTCTTCCACCGGTCTTCTGTTTGACCTATATCATCAATGAGATTCATAAATAAATGATTTTTTAGTAAATCTGATACTTCTAAATCACGACCTCTTGCATTAGTTCTTTCAAATAAAAGAAAAGCCTCTTGAAGATCATCGATGTCAACAGTAATTGCTCTTATCTCGTTAACAGTCTCAATAAGATGATGAATATGTTTGGGGTCAATTTGCTTTAGTTTAGAGGAGAAATAATCATAGATAGGTTTGAGAGAGCCATTCTGTCTCTTAACAGATTTTTTACCAACTTTTGGAGTAAATGTTCCTCTCCAGCCTACTTTACACATTTCCTCAAAAACAAATCTTATTGAATCTGAAGGTATAAGTCTAGATCCTTTAAATACACCAATTGAACTATCAAAAAATGCGATTTTATTTACTATTTTATCTCTGATCATTTTAAATTGAATTTCTATACCGTCCTTATTTTTGGCTACGACACCCTGTTCAATAAAATCATCTAATAAATTTCTGATCGCAATTAAAAGAATAAACAGTGTTGTAATTCTCTGTTGCCCATCAACAATCTCATAAGAGTCTTTTTTCCCTTGAATTTTAAATAAAATAAGAGATCCCAAAAATAATGAGCCATCAATATTTGGGTTAGTTTTTTTTCTCTCATAGTAATCAAATAGATCTAACCAAAAATCATCGATTTCTGCTTGCTGCTTCCATTCATAAGAGCGTTGGTAGTTAGGAACTCTAAAGGAGTAGTTTTCAAAAAGTGTTCCAAAGTTTTTTAAATCAGGTGTAATCATTTTTTAACCTTTGCTGTTAATTTTAATAGTTTTTTATTTTTCATATTTATTACATGTACTTAAAATTTTTTATTTTAATATACCTATAAATTACTCTCAAAAATACCTTTATCTTGGACATATCCATCTGCAAAAGGGTTTATGTCTTGTATATACCCATCCCCAAATGGATTACTATCCTGGATATACCCATCCCCAAATGGATTATCACCTTGGATATACCCATCTCCAAATGGATTATCACCTTGGATATACCCATCCCCAAATGGATTTGTATCTTGATGATACCCATCCCCAAATGGATTATCACCTGCAAGACCAAGGTTCATGAAAAGGATCGTCATGAGACCTAATGAAATATTAATTATAATTTTTTTCATAAGCTAGACATCCTTTTGAACTGGGAATGGTAATGCCCCCCATTCATCATCAGGATTATTCAGCATAATCTCCGTAAACAAAGGCACTAAGACTTTCATTATAGAGTTACAGTCATCTACCTGTTTCCTATTCACACTACTATTCCATGTGGCGCCACCGTGCATCACTTGGTTACGCAATACATAAAAGCGTTTAAATAAAATTGTTAGGATCTGACCAATACAATCTTCATAGTCCATCAGATTCTCAACATCACGTTTCTCTTTTGTACGGATGTATTTCCAGAAATCCTCACCCTTTTGATTGTTCCAGAAAGGACTAATGATGTATTCATTCTCTAAGATTTGAATAATAACTTCACGATGACCATTAGTAATTAATTCATGGATTTCTTTCTTTCCATGTTTTACTAACTTTTGAAAATAGCTTGTCATTAAGCTTTTATCGAAAATACCTTCTTCAGAAGATCTTTCAGATGTATAAGCAGCATTGAATGCGATCCATAGAAAGATAAAGCTCGCATCACTATCCTCAGTCTCCATTTCAGCTCTTTTGATCCAGCTTAAAGATCTATGGATACGAGTTGAGAAATCTTCTTTAAAATTCTCACGATTATCTCTATGTATAGTTTTTAAATCGTCAAATTTCATCATTCTTTCCTCCAATGTAAGGCTTTTTTGGCCTGTTATTAGAAAAGTAGGATGAAATGGGGAAAGGTTACTTATTTAAGAAAAGGTTTTTTCATTTCATAAATCTCTTTTTATGTTCTCTATGCCATTTAAAGTATTCCTTATTTTTAGCATTAAATATTGAACATTTCTTTCCAATAAGCTGCTTAACATAATTGTTAACAGCATCATTTTCATCATAGTTTGAAGACTGGATATAACCTTCGTCATTTATATTAATATAGCTTTTCTCAAATAATTCATCACAACCAAATTTACACGCACTCATTACCACATTAAAATCTTTTCTTTCATCATCATTACAGGAAGCTCTTTTCTTTATGTGTGCTGCTACTAGCATTGATACTGGATAATCCTTGTTGCAGAGGTGGCATTTTTCAATTCTTTTATTTTGAAATAAATATTTTCTTAATAAAGGTTGCTCTTGTCTAGTTTTTGTTTGCTGTAGGTTGTCAGTTTCCTGAATGGCGACGAGCTCTTCTTTAAGTTTTGAATTGTCAACAATTTGGACTTCATTGTTAACAACATCTAACTCCAGTAAATCAGCAATAATTCGTGCTTTTTCGTCAACTAAAACATTAAACCCGTGGATAATATTATTTGGCTTGTAATCTAACGCCTTATTAAAATTTACAATTGGTATTTCAATCTCTTGTAAATCGTCTAAAAAATAAATGTACTCCCATGTTTCTCCTGATTTATTTAAATTCCATAACTCTGTAGCCAATTCTTTTGAATGAAGAAGACTTATAATTTTCCCTTGGCAAAAAATAGATTTATTCTTGTAAAGAAGGGCAATATCTCCAGTATTTAATTTATCCCATTTATTTTTATTAATATCTTTTTGCCCGCGAGTTACCCCCCAGATTGCTACTTGATTAATTTCAAGAGACTTAATGTAATCTCGTTGGGTGGCGCTCAAGAAAGGGAGGATTCTAGATATAGAGACTGGATTCATTATAGTATCTTGATAATGGCCTATTGCATCTGAGTCCCCACAAGGTTGAATTGCTATATTAATCATAATTTATTATATTTTTTATCAGAACCTTTTGATTTACTTATTGGATAGTTATTTTCATTTTTAATTAACTTTTCATTGATTGCTTTTTCTATATCAATATTTGATAAATCTGAAAACCTTAATAAGTAAATTAAAACATCCGCTAACTCTTCTTCAACTTCTTTTTTTAACTCTTCATCTTTAAGCTCATTCCATTCTGCCCCTTGTGACCATTGAAAAATTTGAAGAAGTTCTGAAGCCTCTATAGCAACAGATGCAGCAATATTTTTAGGAGTATGAAATTGATCCCAATCTCTATCTTTGCAGAATTTTCTGATTTGTTCTTGTACTTTTTTAATATTCATATCACTTCCATTTAGCCATCAGCAGATTAGGTATTAGTAATAAGAGTAGTAGAGGTTTTTTCATACCTACCCTTCAATAATAATAATAATGAACATCATTTGTGCTTCTGCATAATTTAATCTTCCATCTTGATTTAAATCAAGTTGATTAAATTGCTGTTCATCCATATAAGCAATATCCTGATCTATTTCATCAAAAGTTAATTGCTTGTCATCATTTTTATCTAATTTAGCAAATTGATTTTGTGTAAATGGATGCAATGCATGGGTTGACTCTTCATAATTTAACTTACCGTCCGAATCTTTATCTGCAAATTCAAATTGTTTGATTGACAAAGCTTCCTTGAGTGACTGTGCTTCTGCTAGGTTAAGTTGGCCATCATTGTTATTATCAAAAGCTTTAAAATCATACCGATCAGGTGCTACAAATTTCCCATTAACTGACTGTGCTTCTGCTAGGTTAAGTTGGCCGTCATTGTTATGATCAAACATGTCAAAATCATCTAGATGAGGCAATATAAATTTTACGTTTCCCCAAGTGGTATGTCCGCTTTCTACCTCTGCTACACTTAACTGCCCGTCTCCATTAGTATCCGCAGCATTAAAATAATGAGCATCGGGGGAGATAGAAGCTGTTTGTATGGCGGTTTCTGTGGGTATGGTAACCCTTGCAACGATAAAGCCGATTGTAAAAAATCCTGCCATTAGCGCTGTAAATGCCTTCCAGACGTCTTTAATACGATATAAAAAAGGTGTGGGCGCTGCCTTTAATTTTTCATTAAAAGATTTCATCTGTGAAGGTGGTGTTTTAGCATCTACACCTAGATCTTTATTTACCTTCTTAAATACTTTTTTGATTAATGCGTCCTCATTTATTTTTCGAGTAGCCATTATTTCGCCCTCTCTAAACAAGGTTGAATAAGTTCCTTGAGCATCGTATTAAATTCAGACACGATCTTTTTTAAATTTGAAACCGTTTTTCCATAAATATTTGTTAACTCACTATATGCGTATCCTTCCACCTTTACTTTACTGAAAAGTTCTGCGCCTTCAGGATCGTCCTTACCACACTCTTTAATGACTTCTTCCATACATTTTTCTATCATCGTAGAGTCACCTGGATTTGAAGGAATATCGCCACCTGAATCTGGATCATCTGGGAGTACCTCAAAGCCACTTTTTTTCATACGATCTCTGGTCACATTAAACACATAGCTTTTTAACCACGCACCGATTGCGAATGCTGAGGAAGGTTTAGTTTGTTTTGAAAGTAAACTTAAAAAGACATCTTGCAAGACTTCTTCAGCCATTGCATCGTCGTATTTGTTAAACATGAAATCACGCTTAATCACAATTAAGTAATGACGACTAAAGCCTTCATATAAGATTGAGACCGCCTCTTTCCTTGACTCGAAATCACCCGCATCAAACAAGCGCATAATCTCTTTAAATTGATCAGGTGTAATTGTCATAGCGAATAAGTTTAGCATCTTTATGATTTACTAAGGACTTACCGCTTATGCGGCATTATCCTCAGCTTTTTCATCTTCTTCTTTGAAAAGAAACTCACATTGCTCCATGATCTCTAAAGTTTTCCAAAGCGCTTTAACATCGTCTTGATAGCCTTTGCATTCAACCGGCTTCAAACTCAACCAATGGTTTACTTGCCTTGAAAGTTGTTGAACAACCTCTCTCCCTATCTCAAGTTTGAGCATTGGATCTAGTTGGCTTATTGGAATATCTTTTGTTACTTCGTTTGTAGATTCTTTTATTTGGTCATTCATATTTTTCCCCTTTTAAATTTTGTTATATATGAAAAGTAGAGAGTGAAAAGGAAAGGTTACTTTTTTTTATTCTTCATCTAAAAACCCCTTAAGCCTATTACTTCTTTTTGCTTTTAAGAGCTTATCTTTAGTTTCTTTGGACATAGGCTTTGATTCTTTTGGAATATCCTGACCACATGGAGTCCAAATTTCATCTCCATCGTTTCTTGGTTTTGGCTCATAGTCATATCCAGCATTTGCCAAAACTTGTTTCAGCATTTCTTCTTTTTCATTTTTAGTCATTTTTATCTCCTTTTAATAACAACCATTACTATCACAAACTGTTAAACCCTCATCGTAAATAAAGGTTTTGCTTCCATCATCTTTAGGAATTACATAGTATTCAGTCTCAGTTCCTTCATCAGTGCCTCTAACAATAAGACCGGAATCCTTAGCGCCTCTTATGATTACTAAGCTACCATCATCTTTATAAAAGCTGTTATCACCAGAATTTGTGTTTGAATCAGCAAAATTAAAAGAACCAGAGTCATCAAAAAGAGATGGTGAATCTAAGAAACTCTCTGCATTAGCTAAGCCTAACAATGAAAAGCTCAAAGTCATTGTGATTAATCCTGTATAAAATCTATTTATTTTTTTCATATTTTTCCCCTTAGTTGAATGTTTCTTCTAATAATATGTTTCTGTCGATATACCATTTGTATAATCTGCCTGTGTCTCCTTCTGCTTCCATTTCTGCTAAGTCTTTTTCTTCTATTGCTTTTACTTTGTCGCAGAAATCTGTCCAGTAGCCGAAGCATTTGTGTGGCGGTAAGAAGTCTGTTGCTTTTGCTTTTTTGCTTCTTTTTCCGTAGTAGTAGCTTTTTGTGAACTCTATTTCATCTATTATTAATACTGTTCCGTCTAACTCTGTTACTACCCAGAAGTGGTTTTCACCAACTACTTTTAACTCGTAGCTTTTTACTTCTAATCTCACGCATCTGTTGCTGTATGTTCCTATTGGTTTCCATGCTGATGATAGGTTTTCTGCTTCTTCTGATGTCCAGATGAATGTTCCTTTCCCTTCCACTTTGAAGCCGAACCTGTTGTTAGCTGCTCGCATGTAGGCTTCTTTATCTCTTACCGCTGATGCTTTTTTGATTTTGTTTGTAATGTTCATAATTTCCCCTTAATGTGTACCTCTGATTGAGGAACCATCTTTTGCTAATTCTTTTTGGTATAAAGCTTCGGTTAATTCGCTTAGTTCTGATACTGAGTATTCGTCTAGTTTTGCGAATATTGCGCTGTATAATTCTTTGCGTGTATTGTCCATAAATTTTTCCTTTAGTTATTAATTAGTAGGCTCTCTCACCGGTAGAGGTGTAGCCACGTTGGTAATATGCACGTGGTTGAATTCGGCTTGTGCCAGTTTCTACAGATGCGGTTGGTTTTACTTTGTCGATCCAACAACTTGGCTTTACCATATTGTTAGCCGTAACTAACTAGGTAAGGTGTGCTTATTTGGTATCACACTTCATATTAAGTAGGAATACTACTAATCCTACACCGGTTACGCACGATGGGATTCCAACCCAGAAAGAATCACAACTAATGCGACAAACATGTCAACGCTGTGAAACGGAACAGCCCTTTATTTTGCCAGCTTACACACTTAGATGTATCCAACAAAAGAGCCTACTAATTGGTGGAGGTGGCGAGAATCGAACTCGCGTCTTAAAGAGTCCCCGTAGAGGATTTATCTTTAATCAAAACCATGCACCCCCATTACATTTAAAGAGTAGATTGAAAATTAAAAAGGTTATTTTTATAAAAACTAACAGCTTAAGCCGCTAAGTCCTCATCTTTTGCAGCTGGATCTTTGAAAAGAAAATCACATTTATTAAAGAGCCAAAGCGTTCTCCAAAGCACCTCAATATCAGCCTGGTAATTTTCACGTTCCTCTGGATACTCCTCAGCCCATTTACCAATTTGTCCAGCCAGGCTTTTTATTGCAGTCTCAGCAACAATCTTACAACCCATGGGAGTAAGCATCATATCTTGCACTGTTATTTCTTCTAGTTTCTTATTTTCTAGTTTTTTATTCTTCATAGTATTCTCCTTAGTGTATTTCTGTGATGGGATAGTGATACATTTCTTCCCACGTTTTATAGAACGTTATTAGCATTGTATTTAGCTCATCATCTGTGAAGTCGTGAAGCGCTTGATTTATTGCCCTGATTAGTGCTTTTCTTTCTTCGCTCATTTCTTTTATACACTTCTCCTTTTCATTTTTGTTTTGTGTATAGGCTTTCACATGAGCATCATGCAGTTGGTTATTTTTATTCATTTTTATTCTCCATTTATTTAAGTTTTTTTAACAAATAAATTCTTTCTCACTTAAAAATAAAGAGTAGATAAAAAATGGTTGGAGGTATTTTGCAAATAGGCGAATTACCTCCACGTTTAGTTTTTGTCGTGCTCTGTTTCTTTAGAGTTTCGGTTGACTCCTCTAACCTTTATCATTGATACGGTAGGTCGGTTCGACCTTTTTTTTAGCTTAACTAAACAAAGTAGATTGAAAATCAAAAAGGTTATTTTTTATTCGCTTTAATGTCGTCTTAGATCAAATTTACCAAAACGACACTTTCACCCCCGACTGTCTAGGGCTGGATAGTTCTATTTCATAACAAGTAATATATTGCGATTAAAATGATTACAATTACCACATGAGCTGCAATTGCTTTGAGTAGTTTTTTCGTTTTTTTAGCTTTTCTCTTTCTTACTTTCTCTGCTTCTTTCCATTGCTTTACTCTTTCTTGTTCTCTTTTGTATTCCCTGAAAGCTTTATTTTTATATCCTAAGTACGCCATTTTATTTCTCCTATTTAGCTACTTTGGCAAATGCCTAGGTGTAGCAAGTTGGTTTAAATCCACCTATTTTTTTATGTAATTACCTATCTTTTAGAAACTCACTCAAATATCCCACCTTCCATGCGATATATTTTTTTTGGGCCTCTTTTAATTGCTCTGGTTTAAGTTGGGTTGGTATTTTGTTTCTTTTGATTTCTTTTTCTTCTTGTTTAGATCGCACCCATCTAATTTGATGGTATAGATTTTTCCATACTTCTTTTGGTGACATGTCTCTCTCCTATTTAGCTACTTTGACAATTGTCTAGGTGTAGCAAGTTGGTTTAAATCCACCTAATATTTCTGTCTAGCTAAACTCTCCTCTGGCTGCCCTGACTGCTCTCCACATAATTACTAGAGCAATGACAACCCAGAAAAAAGCACTACCTGAATCTTTTCTCATACTCATAGCTTCTCCTTTTAAGCTATTACAACATCTATACTATTAAATTATTAATTTGTGTAAATCAGGAATTTCATGAGTTGAGCCACTGTAAATTTCTAAGTTTTTTATTTCCTATTTTTTTTAAAAACGCTTTAGTATTTCTTCATCAGATATTGTATTCAGATCACTTGACTCGAAACACTTTCTAAATTCATCTTCGGTTTTATAGGCTCCGTAAACCCAATTAACTGTATCACTTCCCTGCCCGTTAGATTGTGCTGTGCCGCCT
>JAOMTQ010000014.1 GCA_028355955.1 Methylophilaceae bacterium
GTTGTAGCGACAGTCATGTCCTCAGACAGTGAAATTGATTCTGATATTCCAGCTATTATTGGTGCGTCAGCAGCATTGGCTATATCAGGTATCCCTTTTCATGGGCCAATAGGCGCAACTCGTGTTGGTTATCTTGATGATAAATTTGTTATCAATCCTTCAAAAACACAAATGGAAACTAGCCAGCTTGACCTAGTTGTTGCTGGAAGTGATTCAGCTGTATTAATGGTTGAATCAGAAGCGAAAGAGCTCCCAGAAAAAGTGATGCTTGATGCTGTTTTAGAAGGACATAAAGCTATGCAGCCAGTAATTAAATTAATTAATGATCTAGCAAAAGAAGCTGCTAAAGATCCATGGGATTGGACAGCTCCTGAGGTAGATAAAGAATTAGTTAAAAACATTGAAAAGATTGCAACGAAAGATCTTGAAGATGCTTTTGCAATTAAATCAAAAGGTGAACGATCAGAAAAAATTGGTCAATCACGAGAAAAAGTTTTAAGTGAGTTAGTTAAAGAAGATACAAATACTAGCCAGCTTAATCAAATTAAAGATGAATTTCATAATCTTGAGGCTAAAATTGTTAGATCAAAAATTCTTGATGGAAATCCTCGAATTGATGGAAGAGATACTCGAACAGTTAGACCTATAGAGATAAGAACGGGCGTTCTTCCAAGAGCGCATGGCTCAGCTTTGTTCACAAGAGGTGAAACACAAGCAATTGTCGTTGCAACACTTGGAACAGGAAGAGATGAGCAGATTATCGATGCCCTTCAAGGTGAATATAAAGATAGATTTATGCTTCATTACAATTTTCCTCCTTATGCTACTGGTGAAACTGGAAGAGTTGGAACGCCAAAAAGAAGAGAAATTGGACATGGTAAGTTAGCTAAAAGAGCTCTAAGTGCGGCATTACCTGCACAAGAAGATTTTGATTATACGATTAGGCTTGTGTCAGAAATTACAGAGTCAAATGGTTCAAGTTCAATGGCTTCCGTATGTGGTGGGACAATGGCAATGATGGATGCAGGCGTACCTATTAAGGACCATGTAGCTGGAATAGCAATGGGTCTTATTAAAGAAGATAATAGGGTTGCAGTTTTGACAGATATTTTAGGGGACGAAGACCACCTAGGTGATATGGATTTTAAAGTAGCCGGAACAGATAATGGGATAACTGCTCTCCAAATGGATATTAAGATTACAGGCATTACAACAGAAATTATGCAGGTAGCTTTAAGTCAAGCTAGAGAAGGCATTGATCATATTTTGAAAATAATGAAAAAGTCCCTAAAGGGAAGTCGTGAAAAACTTTCTAAGTTTGCACCACAAATTCTTACCTTAAAAATTCATACTGATAAAATTAGAGATGTTATTGGTAAAGGTGGAGCAGTAATTAAAGGGTTGGCTGCCGATACTGGAGCTACAATCGATATAGATGATAGTGGGCTTATAAAGATTGCATGTACATCAGCTGAGTCAGGCGAGGAAGCGCTAAGAAGGATTAAAGAAATTACTGCTGATGTTGAAGTAGATCAAATTTATGACGGTAAAGTACTTAAAATCCTTGATTTTGGGGCGATAGTATCATTATTACCTGGTAAAGATGGACTCCTTCACATTTCTCAAATATCACATGAGAGAATTAAAGCAGTTAAGGATCATCTATCCGAAGGTGATGAGGTTAAAGTAAAGGTTATTGAAGTTGATGATAAAGGCCGCGTAAGAGTCAGTGCAAAGGCGCTTACTGAGCCACCTGCAAAAGAAGAATAATAATAAAAGCCCTTTCGAGGGCTTTTATTTTGCCATTTGTTTTTCTTTTATTTCTTGTAAAGTTTTGCAATCAATACATAAGGTTGCTGTAGGTCTCGCTTGCAATCTTTTCAGCCCAATTTCTTCGCCACAACCCATGCAGTACCCATATTCATCATCATCAATATTCTTTAATGTTTCATTAATTTTTTTAATTAATTTTCTTTCTCTATCTCTGTTTCTTAGTTCTAAAGCCATTTCAGATTCTTGGCTTGCTCGATCATTTGGATCTGCATAAGTTGTGACATCACTCTGCATATTACTTACTGTCCTACTAAGCTCTGAACTTAATTCTACTTTCCAGTTATTTAGAATTTTCTTAAAATGAGAAATTTGTGATTTACTCATATACTTTTCATTTTTTTTGGATGTGTAACTCTTAAATTGTTTTAAGCCTGACACAGACTTAGCTGTAACTTTTGACTTAGTAGCTGTTTTCTTAGCTTGTGGTTTAGCTGTAACTTTTGACTTAGTAGCTGTTTTCTTAGCTTGTGGTTTAGCTGTAACTTTTGACTTAGTAGCTGTTTTCTTAGCTTGTGGTTTAGCTGTAACTTTTGACTTAGTAGCTGTTTTCTTAGCTTGTGGTTTAGCTGTAACTTTTGACTTAGTAGCTGTTTTCTTAGCTTGTGGTTTAGCTGTAACTTTTGACTTAGTAGCTGTTTTCTTAGCTTGTGGTTTAGCTGTAACTTTTTGTACTGCAGCTCTAACCTTAGACAACAACGATTTTTTTTCTGCCATAACTAAATCCTAAAAAATTTCTGAACGCCGAAGTTTACACTTTTTGATATTCATTGCAAGCCAATATCATTTAACTTTTGCGCCTGTAGAGTATTTTCCATTAAAGTTGCAACTGTCATAGGACCAACACCTCCAGGTACAGGTGTTATATATGAGGCATTCTTACTTGCTACCTCAAATTCAACATCACCAACCAATTTATTATTAATTCTATTTATTCCAATATCAACAACTATCGCTCCTTTTTTTATCCATTCACCTCTTACTAAATTTTGCCTTCCAGCGGCTACAACAACTAAATCTGCTTGACGGACTTTATTCTCTAAATCCTTTGTTCTACTGTGGCAAGATGTAATAGTACATTTCTCAAGTAATAATTCTAATGCCATTGGGCGACCAACATTGTTTGAAACTCCTACTATGGTTGCATCAAGTCCTTCTAAGTTTATTTTTGATGCTTTTAGCATCTTTATAACACCATAAGGCGTGCAAGATCTTAATCTTGGTTGTCTTATTGCAAGCGAACCTATATTGAATGGATGAAAACCATCAACATCCTTATTTGGGCTGATGAGTTCAATTATTAATTCTTCATCAAGGTGTTTGGGTAGTGGAGATTGAACAAGAATACCGTCAACACCTTTATCTTGATTGAGAGTGTTAATTAAATTATTTAAATCAGGTTGGCTTGTATCGGTGGGTAGTTGATGGGAAACTGATTTTATACCGACGTTATCACACGCTGATTTTTTTTTGTTTACATAGATTGAAGATGCAGGATCATCACCTACTAAAATGACAGCAAGGCATGGTGGCCTAATACCTTCATTTCTTCTTTTTAGAATCTCTTGCTTGAGTTTACTTAAATTTTCTTTAGAGATGGCATTACCATCTATAATTTTTGCAGTCATAGTTGAATTGAATAATCCCTGTAAATAAACAGTATATATTATCAGAAGATGATGGAATTAATGTATTGACAATTTAAATAAGAATAAATATTAAATTTGACCGAATGCCTTATTTACGCTATATTTGCGCGTTCGGGGTGTAGCGTAGCCTGGTAGCGCGCCTGCTTTGGGAGCAGGATGTCGGGAGTTCGAATCTCTCCACCCCGACCATATAAAAAAAAGTAAATGCAAGCCCGTAAAAATGCTTTACTATAATTTAGTTAGCTGCCCGTAGCTCAGCTGGATAGAGCATCTGCCTTCTAAGCAGAGGGTCACAGGTTCGAATCCTGTCGGGCAGGCCAATTTTATGGTGGCTGTAGCTCAGTTGGTAGAGCCCTGGATTGTGATTCCAGTTGTCGTGGGTTCGAGCCCCATCAGCCACCCCAATTTGTTTCTTATTTTAAGTTGTGAAATACTCTTTATAAATTCAAAAAAAATTAAAATCATGCAAGACAAAGAGCTTGAAAGATACAGTCGACATATTTTGTTGCCAGAAATAGAATTTGAAGGGCAAAAAAAATTGCTTCAAAGTCACTGTTTAATTATGGGCGCTGGAGGTTTAGGATCTCCTGTTGCTATTTATTTAGCAGCATCAGGAGTTGGCAAAATAACAATTTGTGATTTTGACAGTGTTGACTTATCAAATCTTCAAAGGCAAATCATTCATGAAGAAAAATCAATAGGACTAAATAAGGCTGAATCAGCAAAAATAGCTCTTAATAGAATTAATTCAGATATAAATGTTATACCTATAAAAAAACAATTGAATATTGACGAAGTTAAGTCTATTGCAGAAGGTGTCGATATTATTGTGGATTGCTCTGATAATTTTGAAACTCGTTATGCCTTAAATAAAATTGCTTTTGACTTAAAGCGCCCTCTAATTTCTGGAGCCGCAATAAAATTTGATGGCCAAGTATCTATATTTGATTTTAGAACTAATAATTCTCCTTGTTATAATTGTCTCTTTCCAAAGAATAATGAAGAACAAAATCTAAAATGTTCCGATCATGGAGTATTTTCACCTTTAGTTGGTTTGGTGGGCTCAATTCAAGCTGGCGAAGTAATTAAAGTTTTACTAGATATAGGAACCACACTTCATGGAAAATTATTATTAATCAACCATAGAGATATAGATTTTAAAACCCTTAAAATTCAGAAAGATAAACATTGTGAAATATGTTCTTAGAAACGACCTAAAATAAGAAAGTTGAATCATCACGCATGTTAATATTATTACTTCAAACGCCTAACAAAATTTAATGAAAAAAGAATTAGCTAAAACATTTGCACCTGTTGATATCGAGGATAAATGGTATCGATATTGGGAATCTAATGGTTACTATAAGATGGGGGAAGATGAATCAAAATTAGACTCATTTTCAATTTTGTTACCCCCTCCAAATGTTACCGGCACACTTCATATGGGGCATGGCTTCAATCAAACGCTTATGGATATGCTAACTAGGTACCATAGAATGAAAGGTGAAAATACTCTATGGCAGCCAGGTACTGATCATGCAGGTATTGCAACTCAAATTGTTGTTGAAAGGCAGTTAGATCAAAAAGACATTTCAAGGCATGAGTTAGGTAGAGAAAAGTTTATTGAAAAAGTCTGGGAGTGGAAGGAAGAATCAGGAGGAAAGATTACCCAACAAATGCGTCGCCTAGGAACTTCGCCAGATTGGGCAAGAGAGAGATTTACAATGGATGCCGGCCTATCAAAGAGCGTGACGGAGGTTTTTGTCAAACTATATCAAGACGGTCTAATCTATAGGGGTAAAAGATTAGTTAATTGGGATGTGACTCTCCAAACAGCCGTATCTGATTTGGAGGTATTACAACAAGAAGAAGATGGTTTTTTATGGCATATTAATTACCCTCTGAAGGATGAAAATAATTACCTAACTATTGCGACAACTAGGCCTGAGACAATGTTAGGTGACTCAGCTTTAATGGTGCATCCTGATGATGATCGATATAAAAAATTAATTGGCAAGAAGGTACTCATACCTCTTATTAATAGGGAAATTCCAGTTATTGCAGACGATTATGTTGATCCAACATTTGGCACAGGAATTGTTAAAGTTACTCCAGCTCATGACTTCAATGATTATGCTGTCGGTGCAAGACATGACCTGCCAATAATAAACATTTTAACTCTTGATGGGCACATTAATAAAAATGGAACAGATTTATATGAAGGCATGGATAGGTTTGCTGCTAGAAAAAAAATTATAGAAGATTTAAAAGAAAAAAAATATCTAGATAAAACTAAGAAACACAAATTGAAAGTGCCAAGAGGCGATAGAACAAACTCAATTATAGAGCCAATGTTAACGGACCAATGGTACGTTTCAATGACAAAATCAAATGGTCCAAATGGAAAAAGTATTGCGCAAGAGGCGCTTGATTTAGTAGAGCAAGGAGACATTAAATTTTATCCGAATAATTGGGTGAATACTTATAACCAATGGCTAGAAAATATTCAAGACTGGTGTATATCAAGGCAACTTTGGTGGGGGCACCAAATACCTGCTTGGTATGGAGAAAATCAAGAGGTTTTTGTCGCACATTCATTTGAAGAAGCGGCTGCGTTAGCCAAAAAAGAAGGCTATACAGGAACTTTGAAAAGAGACGATGACGTTTTAGATACATGGTTTTCATCTGCACTTTGGGCATTCACAACACTTGATTGGACACCTGAATATCCACAAAAATCTAATGTAGCATTAGATAAGTATTTACCTTCATCAGTCCTCGTTACTGGCTTTGATATTATTTTTTTCTGGGTAGCCAGAATGGTAATGATGACAAAATATGTCACAAATAAGATTCCATTTAAACACGTCTATGTTCATGGTTTGATTAGAGATCAAGATGGCCAAAAAATGAGCAAATCAAAAGGTAATGTTCTTGATCCTATTGATTTAATAGATGGCATTTCACTTGAAGACTTATTAAAAAAAAGAACCCAAGGTTTAATGAACCCAAAACAAGCTGAATCAATTATTAAAAAAACAACAAAAGAATTCCCTAAGGGTATTTCATCTTTTGGAACAGACGCTTTAAGGTTTACTTTTGCGAGCCTAGCAAGCCCAGGCAGAGATATTAAATTTGATTTACAAAGATGTGATGGCTATCGTAATTTTTGTAACAAGTTATGGAATGCGTCAAGATTTGTATTGATGAATTGTGACGAGGAAGATAATGGTTTTGGAAAATGTGTAGATGGTTATTTAAGTTTTTCTCAGGCAGATAGATGGATAGTCAGTAAACTGCAACATACACTTAAAAATATAGAGCGGGCTTATAGCGAATATAGATTTGACATAGTAGCTCAAGAGCTCTATCAATTTATTTGGGATGAATTTTGTGATTGGTATTTAGAATTTGCGAAAGTCCAAATTCAGCAGGGGAATGAGTCTGAAAAAAGAGCAACCAGAAGAACATTACTATCTACATTAGAATCTATCTTGAGATTGGCCCATCCAGTCATACCCTTTATCACTGAAGAAATATGGCAGATAATTATTCCATTAATTAGAAAAGATCATGAATCTATTACACTTGAAAAATTTCCAACATTAAGGGAAGAAAAAATTGACGAGCATTCAATTGAATGGGTAAACACGCTTAAAAAATTAATAGATAATGTTAGAAGTCTTAGGAGCGAGATGAATATTTCACCGGCGAATAAAATTCCATTAGCGTTATCAGGAAATAAAAAAGAGCTTGAGGAATACTTGCCATATCTCATCAGTTTGGCAAAACTATCTGATGCAAAAATTACTGCAGATCTTCCAGAAAAGGAAGCACCTGTTGCGATTATTGGTAATTATAAGGTCATGCTGAATATAGAAATCGATAAGGAAGCAGAAGCAATAAGATTAAAAAAAGAAATTGAGAAAGCAGAAATAGACTTAAATAAAGCGGGCATAAAACTTAATAATAAAAACTTTGTAAGCAAAGCCCCTAAAGAAATTATTAAACAAGAAGAAGAAAGGCTCAATAAATTTACTGAGCATAAAGACAAGTTAGTACAGCAGCTAAAAAAATTACAAAGCTAATTTTTTGATATAAAAAATAGTTACTTCATTTTCTTTAAAATGCTCAACAAGTTGATGCCCGGTTTTATCACAGAAAGATTTGAAATCTTTATGAGCACTTTTATCTGTGGTTTTAATTTTTAATGTTTGATTATCCAATATGCTATTTAGTCCCCTCTTACAATATAAAATTGGGAGAGGACATTTGAGACCAATAGCATCGACTTCTAAGTCAAATTTCATTTGTTAAAGGGTTCAACATCACCAGGGTTTCTTAACATTTTATCTACTTCACCTAAATGCATTTCCTCAGTATGTATCATCGTTCTTGCGTACTCTTCGAGCATTATAGAATCACCTTCAACTAACTTAAGAAGGTCTTTGTAGCAATTTAGAGAAGCAATCTCATGATCAAGGGACTCTCTTAAAATATTACCAATATCGTGATTATGAGATTCTAATAAAGGGCCAATACCAAGCGAGGGGTGACCACCAAGCGTTGTAATAAGCTCCCCAGCCTGATTTGCATGATCTAAAGATTCTGTTGCCTGGCCTCTAAGCCATTCAATGATTGGAATCCTACTATATCCACATACCATTAATGCATAGTGTGTATAACGCACAACCCCAGCCAGTTCCATTTCAAGAATCTGGTTTAATGATTTAATTATTTTTTCTTTATCCATAATATATTTCCTTAATTTAAATTTACATTCAAATTAAAACATAATTTTAAAACTATCTTGTTAATACGAATTACTATTATTTGTATTTATATTTCATATTTAGAGAATGATGCGAACGACAACGGTAATGATATTAAGGATCGCCATTACAATAATGCTCCAAAAGGTTATTTTCATTCCCAATACACGATTGGATGAATTAATTTCTTCTTTTAAAAAAGAAGTTGCATGAAGATATCTGCCAATGAGAAAAAATAGACCACACATAAAAACAACGATTTTGGGAAGATGATTTACTTCTAAACAAGCTAATAAAATTAAACCAATTGGAAGGAATTCACTTAAGTTGCCATGCGCACGTATTGCTTGCTCTAAGTCTTTATGTTTTTTAGATGAACCTAAGGAAATTTTATACTTCCGCCTTAACTTGATAACGTTAATTGAAAGCTTATAAAATATTAGTGCGAGTATTGAAGAAAAAAAAGCGGTTATTAACAACATAGTTTATTCCCTAAAATGAATTACATGAATCATTGAACATCTATTAAATTATATTGTCTATCATGTATAAAATTAAGTAAAATAAAAGTCTGTATCATAATCATAAAAAAATTACATTATAGGATTGTTGCTTGAAAAAATTAATTGGTAAATTAGCCCTGGCAGTTTCATTTATAACCATTGTGTGGCTCGTGGTAGGGATGGTAATGTTGGGAATCTACGATATTGATCTATTAATTTTTAAAATTCCTGGCACGACAGAAATTAGGTCACATGCAACATTAGCTGTTATATTTTTATTAATTGCTTCATGGGCTTTTTGGAAAGAAGACTAATCTTAATTTATTTAAAGGATAAATAAATATGAAAACATCAGATCTATGTATTTTAGTATCAGTCGGCGTTGCTTTTATTACAACCGCATATCTTTGGTTTAATGGTCAGAAAGAAGAAGGGTTGTTTACTGCAACTTGGATTCCATCAATTTTGACATTTGCCATCTATTTCAAACTTATCACTGGAAAATAAAATGGAAGACCCATTAATATTTTTTGTTGGACTTTTTTGCTTTGTTTTAGCAATTGTAGGTGTCGTTATGACTTACCTAGAATTTAAAAACATTGAATTAAAATCTAAAAAATAAAATTAATTATTAATTGTATTTAAAGTGTTGGTGGCCAGAGACAGAATCGAACTGTCGACACGAGGATTTTCAATCCACTGCTCTACCGACTGAGCTATCTGGCCTTTTAATTTGAAAAACACGCTGAATTATAACAAAAATAATAGAAGCTCAACGAAATAAATCATTCATAACTCTGAGTATTATTTCTTGCCATTAGGCTTTGAGAAAATTTTATAGATATAAATAAAATTGTCATATAGATTATGTTTACAATAAAAAACTCTTGGTAATAACTAGCCAGAAAACTAGTAACACTTACTTGAGATTCTAATCCAGAAAAATAATAAAAAGTTAACGTTGATATTAAATAAGATGACATTATAAAAAATGTCCCTATGTAAACGTAATTGGCTATTGAAAAAATTGAAGATTGACTTAAGTAACGTCCTAAGAACCAAGATACAAAATAAGATATCATTAGCCCAACATATCCTAAATTAAATATATATGAATTCTCTAGCCCATTTGGTGGAGACAAAAAATCAATCCCAATGGATAATATAAGAAAGTAAGTAAGCCATTTGTATTCTTTTAGGAGAATGCCGCCAGCAAACAATAAAACAAATGTTGCATCTGGCAAATTAAAGGAAGTAAGGAGGTGTGAGCCTCTTGTTAGTAAAATAAAAAAAGTAAGTAAACTGAGTATAAAAACTTTTTTTAAATTTTCTGGTAGATGATTAATTTTTTTCATATTTTTAGTGTAGTTTAATTTTAGAAATTATAGCGCAAGTTTGTATAAAGGCCACGCCCTGGTGTTTGATAAACATATGAATTATCTCCTTCTTGGCTCCCATCATAAGCAAGAGCATAGTCTTTATTAAGCGCATTATCTAATCTCATGTTAATTGAGAATTTTTCGTTAAATGCATAATTTGTTACTAGATTTGTAATTATGTAGCCTTCAATTTTGTTTACACTTTTATTTGCGTCGTCATTGTAACGGCTCCCTGACCCGATGTTCTCAATCCCAAATATCCAATCATCTAAATAGTAGTTAAAATTAACACTACCATATAAATTTGCTGAACGAGGGAGGTAGTTATCCGATACTTCATTTTTTGCAGACTCAGTTGTGATGCTTCCCTTTATTTGTAAGTTGTCAAAAAAATGATCGGTAGCTAAAGTCAGACCTTGAATTTTTGCTTCATCAATATTGCGTGTATTCTCTCTATTTCCCCAACTAATATAACTCCAAATAATATAATCTTTAATAGTATTTTGGTATGCAGTTAAAGATATTGATGAAGAGTTATTCTCATATCTTAAACTTGCCTCAATATTTTTCGACTTTTCTGGTTTTAAGTCAGGGTTACCTAATGCTGACAAATCAACTGCTGAATATAGATAATTGAAATTTGGTGCTACAAATGCTGTTCCATATGAAGAGCTAATTCGCCATTGAGGATTGATTTGATATGCATATCCAATTGACCCCGTTGTTTGATTATCATATTGGCTATTTAGATCCTCTCTTAGGCTTGTTTGAAATGTATGTTTGTCATGTTGCAAATTGTATCCAATCACAAACCCATTATTTGTTCGCTGATCTTTATCATATATGTCTGTCGTTTCTATCTCTTCTTTTAAAAAATCATACAGTAATACGAGTGACCCATAATCCAGCTCAACGTTATTTTGCCATGAGAGTTGATATTCTTTAGTTTTATAAAGATCTACTGCATCATCAACCCACTCACCATAAGCGCCTAAATTAGGATCCCATGCCTGCTGCGCAGAATATATATCAGTACTTTTACCAATTTTCAAAGATGATTCCCAGCGATCGTTTATTTTTCCTGTAATTTTAGCTCCATAAGCCTCTTGTTTAGTTTTATCATCATAATTTACATAAGTGGGGTCAGAGTTAGCATAACGCTGATCAAACATATTTTTACCCGTAGTTAAAAAATACTGCAAATCAATTTTTATTTGCTCATTAAATTGATGCGATAGATTTGATGAAACACTTCTATTCTTATAGTGATCCTTGTCAATATTTCTTGTGTTTGAAGCATTTGAATCATCTGGAACAAATGCTGAAAAAGCATCAGTATTAACTCCAGCTAGATTAATAGCAAATCTAGTTGAATCATTACCAGCAGAAACGCCAGCAGCCATTTCTTTTGTTTTATATCGCCCGTAACCTGCAGAGATATATGGATGAAAACCTTTTTTACCTTTTTTAGTAAAAATTTGTATCACACCTCCAATAGCATCCTGTCCATAAAGACTTGAAGCTGGGCCTCTAACAATTTCTATCTTTTCGATTTGGGAGAGTGGCATATCTTGAATTGGTGCTAAGCCTGTTGTTGCAGAACCAATTCTCATTCCATCAAGTAATACAAGTGTATGTGTTGATTTTGTACCTCGAATACTTACAGTTGACAATTTCCCTGGCCCCCCTGAGTTGGTAATTTCTATGCCAGGTTGTTGTTGCAGTAGTTGAGGCAGCGTTGATAATCCTGCTCTTTCAATTTCATCTGAGGTAATGACTGTTGTATCAGCAATTACATTTTTTTCTTCTTCTGGAATTCTTAAAGGTGTAGTGACTTCAATTTCTTCGAGTGCAAGATCTGCTATGGCTATTTGTGGTAAGGCTAATAATAATGGTAATGCTATTTTAAATTTAGACAACTTTTCTCTCCCTAATTTATCCTTCCCCGGATAAATATATTTATAAAAATGAATGTATTAAGAGAGTGTTTATAAAATTGTAAAAAATTTTTAAGAAAAAAGTCTTATCAACAAATATTGCCCTCCCGCAATACTTTCAAGCTAGTTTGATAAGGCCGGTCTCCAGACTAATAAGACTAAATATAAAACCTTCCCAGGTATGAACCCAGTGGTTGAATTGAATATCCATCCTTAATTACTGTTGCGGGGGCAGTGCAAGCATTTCACTTGTCTTCCCGTTTAAATAACTAATAAAGAAAAATTAGTTATCACCTCAATCAAAATTTATATTACCATAAGTTTCTAAAGTTAAAATGTGTAATCAAATTTATTAAAGGATTTTTAGTGATGGCAAGAAAAGTAAATTGTGTAAAGCTCAACAAGGAAGCCGAAGGATTAGATTTTCCTCCCTACCCAGGTGCTTTGGGAAATAAAATTTTTGAAACTGTATCCAAAGAAGCATGGGCAGGTTGGTTAAAACACCAAACCATGCTTGTCAATGAAAATAGGCTTAGCTTAGTAGATCCTCAAGCGAGAAAGTACTTAACTGAACAAACTGAGGCTTATTTTTTTGGCGATGGTGCTGATGAAGCTTCTGGGTACGTACCTACAAAGTAGGTTATTTAAGAATTTAGTGTCTTAATAATTTTTTCTATTGGTTCGTGTCGAACGTCCTCGCCACTTACTGTATAAATAACACCCTCTGATATATTTTTTGCGTGATCACCTATTCTCTCAAGGGATTTAGTCACAAATATCATTTCCAACGACATTGAGATTGTTCTTGGATCTTCAAGCATGAAAGTCACTAGTTGTCGCATAAAAGATCGATAGTCGTCATCGACTTCCTCATCTTTCTTTAGGACATTGATGGTATCTTCTGTGTCTAATCTAGCAAAGGCATTTAAAGATGATTTGAGCATGCTTTGAACATTAGCAGCGATACTTTTAATTTCTTTAAATCTAGGTTTACTCATTCGGTCACTCTCAAAAATCCTGATAGTCGCCTTAGCAATTTTTGCTGCTTCATCCCCGATTCTCTCTAAGTCAGTAATAATTCTAAACATCATTAATACATTTCTTAAATCACCTGCTGTAGGTGATCTTTTTGCAATGATTAATGAAATATCTTCATTAATGACAGATTCAAGTGAATTGACCTCATTATCACGAGCGATGACTTCTCCAGCTAGTTTGGTATCAGACTCAACCATTGAAAGAACGCTATTACTTATTTGTTCTTCAACAATAGTGCCCATCTCAAGTACCTTTGTTCGAACATCGCCTAGATCTGAGTCGAATTGTTTGTATATGTGTTCTGAAGCCATAATATTTTTTCCAAAAACTTAAATTTTAATAACATTTTATGACAATAATATGAATATTGCCTAGTTTTTTGCGTATGTTTTAACGCCATCACTTGTGCCAAGCAATAAAATATTTGCAGGTCGCTTAGCAAATAAACCATTAGTAACGACTCCTACAATTTGATTGATTTGCGCTTCCAATTCAATAGGGTCTTTAATAGTTAATCCATGTACATCTAAAATGACATTTCCATTATCTGTTGTAAAATCCCTCAGTTGAGGTTGCCCCCCTAGTTTAGTCAGCTCTCGAGCGACATAACTTCTTGCCATAGGCAATACCTCAACAGGTAAAGGAAATTTACCTAAGGTTGGTACATATTTAGTTTCATCACAAATACAAATAAATGTTTTTGAATTAGCGGCAACAATTTTTTCTCTTGTTAACGCCCCACCGCCACCCTTTAACATATGCATATGTTCAGTAATTTCATCTGCACCATCCACGTAGATATCAATGTTATTGACACTATTAAGGTCAAATACTTCGATACCATGTGCCTCAAGTCGATCAGCCGTTGATTTACTACTAGCGACTGCGCCTTCAATCTTATTTTTTATTTCGCCAAGTGCATCAATGAAAAAATTAGCTGTCGACCCTGTTCCAACTCCAATAATTCCTGATTTGACATACTCAATTGCTGCATCCGCAACTTGCTTTTTTAATTGATCCTGTGTTAAACCCATTTTTCGTAAATCCTTTGTTTTAAACAAAAATTATGGTTATATGATACACGTTGAAGTGTTTATTGAGTATTTCTTAAGTTATGAAAAATAAGTTTAAAGATAGTATTGATAATGCAAATGTTTATGATGCAGCCTTGAGGACACCTCTTGAGAAGCAAATTAATTTATCAAAAAGATTTAAAAACAATATTTTATTGAAGCGTGAAGATCTTCAACCTGTTTTTTCTTTTAAGATTCGTGGTGCTTACAATAAAATGAAAAACTTAAGCGATGAGAATCTTAAAAATGGAGTAATTGCTTGTTCAGCAGGAAATCATGCCCAAGGTGTTGCGTTGGCAGCAAAAATCTTAGAATGTAAAGCAACCATAGTGATGCCGAAAACAACTCCTACTATTAAAATTAATGCCGTTGAATCACATGGAGCTAGAGTAGTCTTACACGGAGAAACACTTCATGAGTGCTTTGATCGGGCTTTAGTTATTCAAAAAAAAGATGGCTCAATATTTGTTCATCCCTTTGATGATGAGGAAGTTATCACCGGACAAGGTACGATAGCCAAAGAAATTTTAGAAGATTACTCACGTCCAATTGATGCTATTTTTTGTTGTGTAGGAGGTGGTGGTTTAATCTCAGGTATAGCTGCTTATATAAAAGCTGTAAAACCTGAAATAAAAATAATTGGAGTCGAAGCACAAGATGCAGATGCGATGACACAATCCCTTAAGGCAAATAAAAGAGTTGTTTTAGATACGGTAAGTTTATTTGCAGAAGGGGCAGCCCTAAAGCAAGTAGGAGAACTTCCATTTAAAATTTGTCAGCAGTATGTCGATGAGATGATTGTTGTTGATAACGATGAAATATGTGCAGCAATAAAAGATGTATTCGAGGATACAAGAACTATTTTAGAGCCTGCAGGGGCGTTAGCAGTTGCAGGGGTAAAGTCATATATTAAAAAAAATAATGTGGACTCAAAAACTTTTGTTGCCACCGCGTCTGGGGCAAATATGAATTTTGATCGTCTTGGTTTTGTTTCTGAAAGGGCAGAAATCGGTGAAGAAAGAGAATCTATTTTTGCAGTCACAATTCCAGAGAAGCCAGGAGCTTTCAAAGATTTTTGTAGCCTAATTGGTAAGCGAAATATTACCGAGTTCAACTATAGATACTCAAGTGATTTAAGTGCAAATATTTTTGTTGGTATTGGGGTACAAAATTTCGATGAGTCTGAATCACTTATGGAAAAGCTCAAAAAAGCGTCACTTGATCCAATCGATTTAACACATAATGAAGTAGCAAAGCTTCATTTAAGACATTTAGTTGGGGGGCATGCTCCAGATGCTAAAAATGAGGTCATTTATAGATTTGAATTTCCTGAAAAACCGGGGGCACTTTTAAATTTCCTAGAACATATGGGTCATTGGAATATAAGTTTATTTCATTATCGTAACCATGGTTCAGATATTGGAAGAGTTTTAGTTGGTATGCAAGTTGATAAAGAAAGTAAAGAAGAATTCTTAGAATTTTTAGAAAAACTTGGTTACACCTATATCAATGAAACCAATAATGAAGCTTATAAAATATTTTTAGGAAAAAATCACTTTTAATGATTTTCAGGTTGTTAGAATAATAAGAATATATATTATCTTTAAAAATTATATCAATATGAGGAAGTTATGAAATACGTTAAATTAATCTTTTTAGTAATACTTTTAGTAGGTTGTGGTGAGGCTGATAGAGGTAAGGCATTTATTACATCACAAGAAGGTGGTATCACCGTAATTGATTTAAATTCAATGGAAGTAGCTGAGCAAATTGATGTAGGTGCAGGCTATCCAAGGGGTATAGGTGTCACGGATGATGGAAAACATTTAATTACAGCCAATAAAGCTGATGCCAATTTATCAAAGATTAATTACGATACCAAAGAAGTTGAAAACATTGATGTAGGGATTAACCCTGAATTTGTAAGGGTGTATAAAAACCAAGTATTTGTATCTACGGAACCATCCTCAACAGGTAAGCCACCTGCTAAAGGGGAGATGCATCATGAAGAAGATGACGATGATGACGATGACAGAACACCAGCAAAAGTTGCCGTTGTTGATTTAAATCAAAATAAAAAGGTTAGAGAGATTACTGCGGGGCCAGAAACTGAAGGGATTGAGTTTAGTGAGGACGGCTCAAAAATAATTGTGACTAATGAAGCTGATAATACAATCACTATCCATGATTTTAATTCCGGTGATATTGTAAGGACAATCGATGCGGGACCATATGGCTTAAGACCTAGAGGCATAAAAGTTTCACCAAATGGACAATTTTATGTTGCTACTTTAGAGTTTAGTAACAATTTCATTGTTCTAGATAAGAATTTTGATTATGTTAAAACTGTTAATACGCAACATGATGTAGATGAGGGTGACATGCATACGGGTAATTCACCATACGGTGTAAGTTTTAGTCCAAGCGGCGATAAACTATTCGTCGCAGCGAGTGGCGGTCGAGGAAATAGAAGTTCTTTAGAAGTTTATGATGGTAAAACATTTGAGAAAATTAATAGGGTTAAAACTGAAGAAGGTAGGAGATGTTGGCATTTCACCTTTACTCCAGATAATAAAGATATATTGCTAGCTTGCGGAAGGTCTGATGAAGTTTTGGTTATTGATTCAGAAAGCCTAAAGATTAAAAAAAGAATTCCGGTTGCTGGTATCCCATGGGGAATAGTGACTTATCCAAAATCAATCGGAAGTTTAGATCAACCTAATTAATTTGATTGTTTATAAACTCCCATTCATCTTCTAAGACAGGGGTAATTGAAAGGCGATTACCTTTTCTTAGGATTAACATACTTTCAAGTTCTGCAAATTCCCTTAATTGCTTAAGCTCAATGAGTGGTATTTTTTTTACTAAAGTGACATCAACATTTAACCACCTAGGTTTATCCATCGATGATTTAGGATCAAAATATTTGTGACCCTCAATAAATTGAAGAGGGTCAGGATAAGCAAGTTTAGAGATTTTCATTATTCCAACAATGCCTGGCGTATCACAATTTGATTGGTAAAAAAAAGCAAGGTCACCTAAAGACATATCATCTCTCATAAAATTTCTAGCCTGATAGTTTCTTATGCCCTTCGTTGGAATCCATTTAACCGTTTGTTGAGGGCTTTTTTCTAAATCTTCTATTGTAAAGACTGAAGGTTCTGATTTCATTAGCCAGTAGCGCATACTAAATTGTTCCTTAATTTATATTTTCTTGTTATTGTTACTTAGATTTTAATACAAGAGTTCAAAATGATGGTAAAAAAAAATGTTTTAGGAAATGAATTAGAAGTTTGCAGTTTGGAGCCCCTCACAGGGTACTTTAGAGATGGAAGTTGTTCTCATTGTGAGACTGACAGTGGGCAACATACTTTATGTGCCGAAATGACAGATGAATTTTTACAATTTTCAAAAGAAAAAGGGAATGACTTAACAACGCCAAGGCCAGAATTTAATTTTCCTGGTCTGAAAGCTGGAGATAGATGGTGTTTATGCGCAAGTCGCTGGCTTGAATCTGCCGATGCAGGAAGTGCACCTGCGGTAATCTTAGAAGCCACTAACGAAAAAGCTTTGGATGTAGTTGCGATAAGTGATTTGAAATACCATGCAAAACTATAAATTTTTTTGATGCTGCCTAGATTAGCATCCAGAACCAAAGGTTCAGGTGGTAATAGGCTAAGAAGTTTTAGGTTCACACGCCAAGAGCCCTTAAAAGGTAACCCAATCGTGTGTGATCACACCACATTCTGATTGACTAAAACCGATGCTATAGACTAGTTCAAGGAATAAATAATCTAAGCAACATCAAAAAAATTTGAGCTCTAACTCTCCAATGCTTGGTTAACTATAGAAGTTAAATTAGATATCTTTTTTTTATAATCAACTATATGGACGCTGGAAGTCACATCATGGTTCAAAAATTCATGCGTAATATTTAACGCTGCCATAATAATGGTTTTATCTACGCCAATAATATTGCCAGATTTTTGAACTTCATCAATTTTATTAGCTAGATAATTTATTGATTTTTGAAGGTTGGCTTCCTCTTCTTCCGGGCATGCAACTGTAAAATCTCGACCTAACAATTTAATTTCAACTTGTTTCATAGTTATCCTGGAAGTTGTCCAAGAAGATTTTCAATTTTTACAGTGGCCTCATTTATCTTGCCTTTCAAAATTTTATTTTCCTCCTGTAATTTTTCTATGGAAGGTTTCATTTCATTATTCTCTTGTCTAAGTGAGCTGACCGCATTAACTAATTCAGTTAATTTATCTTCAAGTGCTGTAATTTCTTCATCCATCCATTAACTATAATTTAATTCATTAAGGCTATCAATGAAAAACTTCTATCTCTTTTTATTTTTTTTAGCACGAGGATGGGCTTGATCATAAGTTCTTGATAAATGTTGAAAGTCTAGATGGGTATAAATTTGCGTAGAACTGATATTTTCATGACCTAATAATTCTTGAACAGCTCTTAAGTCTTGGCTTGATTGTAACAAATGAGAAGCAAAACTATGTCGAAGTAAATGTGGATGGATATTTTCAGAGACTCCCTGTTTCTTTGCCCAAAATTTTAAACGATATTGAACAGCTCTTTGAGTTAGCTTTTTTGTTTGTTTAGTTAAGAACAGTACAAGATTGCTATTTACATTTTTAAGTTGTGATCGGATCTTAATCCATTTTTTGAGGGATTGGATTGCCGCACTTCCCACAGGGACGATACGCATTTTTTTCCCTTTACCAAAAACTGTAATGATTTCATCCGAAAAATTAATATCTTCTAGTTTTAAGTTAACCAATTCAGATAGCCTCAAGCCTGAAGAATAAAATAGCTCCAAAATGGCATGATCTCTCAAAGAAATAAAGTCACCTCCGGAAATATTGACTAACTTTATAGCTTGGTCTACAGAAAGTGTCTGAGGTAATTTTTTACTCTTCTTAGGGGCCTTAACTTCCAACACCGGATTATGCTTATAATGATGTTGATCAACAAGGAAAACAAATAGACCTTTCCAGGATGAGAGAATTCGTGATAATGAATTACTACTGAGGCCTCTCGCATGAAGTGATGCAATGCTAGTCCTAATATTGTTTGATTTTAAATCCTCAAGTGACATGCCTTTATTCTGTTGAACTAACATGTCGATATCTCTGAAATAGCTTTTAACTGTGTGATCACTTAATCTTTTTTCGAACAATATAAAATTTTTATAAGCTTGAAGCTGTTTTATGTCATTCATAGTCTTATTAATTTAAACATACGTATTAAGATTGACTTCCCCTTCAAAGCTTATTTCAGCTGCTCCACTTAAAGTTATTGTATTTTTCATATCCCAATCTATCTGAACAACTCCTCCATCCATATGAACAGCGATAGGCGTCTCTAATTTATTTTTTGAAATAGCAACCGCAGCAGCAGCACAAGCTCCTGATCCACAGGCCATAGTAAAACCGCTACCCCTTTCGAAAACCTTAAGTTGTATTGAATTTTTATCAATGATAGACATAAAGCCTACATTGATGCCATCCTTCCAAGAGCTTTGAATGTCGAGGGCTACATCATGATACTTTTCTTCTGAAATATTGTTGTCTGCTATATTTATGACTGCATGTGGATTTCCAATCGCAACATGATCATAATTAACTCCATGTCTATTAATAGCCTTCCTGATATTAGGTAATCCCATGTCAACTTTGACCATACCTTCACTATTTTCTGAAAGTAAAATAACGCCTGATTTTGTTTCTACTTTAATTATTGAATTGTTAGATAATTCGTTATGTTTTATATATTTATAAAAGCAACGCGCACCGTTCCCACACTGTTCAACCTCACCTCCATCAGAATTAAAGATACGGTATTTAAAATCAGTATTTTTAGAGTTGCTTTTTTCAAGAATAAGTAGTTGATCGAATCCGATACCAAAATGACGATCAGATAATCTTTTAATTACTGATGTTGATAAATTAAATTGCTTAACTCTTTGGTCAACAACTATAAAGTCATTTCCGGTGCCTTGCATTTTCGTAAATCTCATAGGTATCTTTTTCATTGTCTTTTTGATATTCTAGCTCTTTTTAAGATTAAACTAACAAATAAACCATTCCAATGAAAAATTATCTTTTTACATCTGAATCCGTTTCGGAAGGCCATCCTGACAAAGTTGCTGATTTAATATCTGATGCTATTTTAGATGCAATTTTAAAACAAGATCCTGTTGCCAGAGTTGCAGCAGAAACACTGACAAGTACAAATTTGGTAGTACTTGGTGGAGAAATTACAACTACTGCAAAAGTTGATTATGAGCAAGTTGTCAGAGATACTCTCGAATTTATTGGCTATGACAATATTGATTATGGAATTGATTATAAAACTTGTGAAGTGGTAATAAAATATGGACACCAGTCACCTGATATTGCTCAAGGCGTAGATGGTGCATTCGATGATCCATTGGATCAAGGTGCTGGAGATCAAGGGCTGATGTTTGGTTTTGCATGTAATGAATCTGATCAATTGATGCCACTGCCCATTCATCTTGCACACCGTCTTGTAGAAAAACAATCAACTGTAAGAAAAAATGGTATTTTAAGTTGGCTAAGGCCTGATGCCAAATCACAAGTTACGATGCAATATAAAGATGGAAAACCAGAAAAAATAGATACGATTGTGCTTTCAACACAACATGCGCCAGAAATTTCCTTGAAAGACTTAAGGGAAGCGGTAATTGAGGAAATTATAAAACCTGAACTTCCCGCAGAGCTTGTTAAGGGTGAAATCAATTATTTAATCAACCCTACAGGAAGATTTGTTGTTGGTGGTCCGCAAGGTGACTGCGGGTTAACTGGAAGAAAAATTATTGTCGATACTTATGGAGGCGCTGCACCGCATGGTGGAGGTGCCTTTTCAGGAAAAGATCCAACTAAGGTTGATAGGTCAGCAGCTTATGCTGCTAGATATGTTGCAAAAAATATCGTTGCTTCAGGGTTGGCAGATAAATGTTTAGTTCAAGTTTCATATGCAATTGGAGTGGCTAAACCGACATCAATCATGGTTGATAGCTTCGGTACTGCAAACTTATCGGATGACAAGCTTTCAAAAATTGTAATGGAAAATTTTGACTTGCGACCAAAAGGTATCGTTAGTATGCTTAATCTTTTAAGACCTATATATAGAAATACTGCCGCATATGGACATTTTGGCAGAATAGAGCCTGAATTTTCATGGGAGAAGGTCGATAAAAAAGATTTAGCCTAAAAGAACCATAATTCATAAGACCTTGATTTAATGATTATTATGAATTAAAATCTTCTTTCCAAGGAACGTTGCGAGATTACTTAATCCCAGGCTTGGATTACAAATGATTAATTTGTAACCACGTTCACCAATTACCGTACCAGAACGGGATAATAGGTGAATAAAATCCCCAACTGGTCACATTTATTTATTTAAAGGAAAATAAAATGAATACAGTGACTGAAGCTAAAAATAAAACTAAAGATTACGTAATATCAGATATTAAGCTAGCTCAATTTGGTCGTCAAGAAATTGCAATTGCTGAAACAGAAATGCCAGGCTTAACAGCAATTAGGGATGAATATGCTGCAAGTCAGCCTTTAAAAGGAGCCCTAATCAGCGGTTCCTTACATATGACAATTCAAACAGCTGTTCTTATTGAGACTCTTGTCGCATTAGGTGCAGAGGTTAGATGGGCATCATGCAATATTTACTCAACTCAAGATCATGCCGCTGCTGCGATTGCAGAGGGTGGAACGCCTGTTTTTGCGTTTAAAGGCGAAAGTCTTGATGAGTATTGGGAATTTACTCATCGTATTTTTGAATGGGAAAAAGGAAAATTTTCTAATATGATTTTAGATGATGGTGGTGATGCTACCCTTCTCCTTCATTTAGGTGTTAAAGCTGAAAAAGATATTTCTGTCCTAAATAATCCAACTTCTGAAGAAGAAATTTGTTTATTTTCAACTATAAAAGGAAAACTAGAAACCAATCCAACATGGTACTCAGACAGAATTGTTCATATTAAGGGAGTAACAGAGGAAACTACAACCGGAGTGATGAGGCTTTATCAAATGTTCAGGGATAATGAATTAAGTTTCCCTGCAATTAATGTAAATGACTCAGTTACTAAGTCAAAGTTTGATAATCTTTATGGTTGCCGTGAATCATTAGTTGATGCAATCAAAAGGGCTACTGATGTCATGATTGCAGGAAAAATTGCAGTCGTTGCTGGGTATGGTGATGTTGGTAAAGGGTCCGCTCAAGCGCTAAGGGCACTCTCTGCTCAGGTTTGGGTGACAGAAGTTGACCCTATCTGTGCATTGCAAGCGGCAATGGAAGGATATCGTGTTGTTACTATGGATTATGCTGCCGAACAAGCTGATATTTTTGTTAGTGCGACAGGAAATTATCATGTGATCACACATTCGCATATGAAAAAAATGAAAGACCAGGCAATTGTTTGTAATATTGGACACTTTGATAACGAAATTGACGTAGAATCCTTATCAAATTACGAGTGGGAGGAAATTAAGCCCCAAGTTGATCATATTATTTTCCCAGATAAAAAAAGAATAATACTCCTTGCACAAGGTCGATTAGTTAATCTAGGTTGTGGAACAGGTCACCCAAGTTATGTAATGGGATCATCATTTGCAAACCAAACCATTGCTCAGATTGAATTATTTACCCAGCCAGAAAAATATCCCCTGGGCGTTTATACATTGCCTAAGCATTTGGATGAAAAAGTAGCGGTTCTTCAATTAAAAAACTTAAATGCTGAGCTAACAAAGCTTACACCTGAGCAAGCTAAATATATTGATGTTGATGTTATGGGCCCTTTCAAATCAGACACTTATCGTTATTAAGGTAATTTAATGGCAAAGGCAACAACATTAAGCTTTGAATTTTATCCCCCTCAAACAAAAGAGGGAGTTATTAAACTTAAGCAAACAGCTAAAGATCTAAATCAGTATAACCCTGAATTTTTTTCAGTTACTTTTGGTGCAGGAGGTTCAACAAAAGAAAAAACCTTAGATACTGTTTTGGAGCTGCGAGAGTTAGGCTTTAATGCGACACCACATATCTCATGTATTTCATCGTCAAAAATGGAAATTAAAGAATTATTGGATAAATATAAGTCACATAAAATAAATCATTTAGTTGCACTTCGAGGTGATAATCCTTCGGGTAGCGTAAATTTTGGAGAACTTAATTATGCTAATGAATTAGTCAGTTTTATTAAGTCAGAAATGGGAAATACTTTTAAAATTGACGTAGCTGCTTATCCAGAGGTTCACCCCGAATCAGATACGGCAAAACTAGATTTTATAAACTTTAAAAATAAAGTTGAGGCAGGTGCAGATTCTGCAATAACTCAGTTTTTTTATAATATTGATGCTTATTTTAAATTTATGGATGAATGTCAAAAGTACTCAATAAATATTCCTATTATCCCAGGTATTATGCCAATTTATAATAGTAAACAACTAATTAGATTTGCAAATAATTGTGGGGCTGAAATTCCAAGATGGTTAAAATATAGATTAGAAGATTATGCGGATGATTTAGATTCACTTAGGGAGTTCGGTATTGATTTTATAACTGAATTATCTGACACATTAATTCAATATGGCGTACCAAGCATACATTTTTATTCATTAAATTATTCAAAAACATTGTCGAAGATTATAAAAAATATATCTTAATTATTAGTGAAGTTCTTCGCGTTTATTTTTAAATAATGAATCCTCAACAAATAAGTAACTGTTTTCTTTGCCACTTTTCCATAAAGTCATCATGACTATCCATCTCATCTCATCAATATTGATTGATCTCTGATTCAGAATCATAATTTGATCCAAAATTACTTCAAATTCTGATGAATTGAGTATTTTTGCATTAAGTAAAAATGTAAGGAAGGTAAAAGCCTCCTTAGAAATTTTCTCATATTCTTTTTGTGATAAAACTCTTAAACTATTTTTATGGATTAAATTTGGACTATTACTTATTTTTTCCAAATGATTAAACCAATCAAATGCAGAAGAAATGTCCTTGTTGTTAAATCCTGCTTCTTCTAGCTCAAGAGTAATATCATTTATGTTCAATTTAGGTTTTGTGCTTATATAATTTTCAAATAAATAGATAAGTAAATCTAGCATTATAAAATGGTCCTAAAGT
>JAOMTQ010000015.1 GCA_028355955.1 Methylophilaceae bacterium
TTTTTTGTTTATTTTAAGTATAAGTACTTATAATAAGTAATTGTTTTCATCCATCTGTAAATTATGAAAAATAACATTGAAAGAAAAGAAAGTTTGAATGATCTGATAGAGCAAATTGATGAACTATTAGAGAGTTCTGAATTTTCTGATAATTCATCGGGTGAGAAGCATGCATTAATTAAAAATCTTGTTAGTAAAAAAAATATAAGCTCACTCGAAATTTTATTGGATGATCTTCATCCAGCCGATATTGCAGATATTCTTGAGTCATTGCCAGTCCAAAAACGTTTAGTTTTGTGGGATTTAGTTAGGAGTGCAAATGAAGGTGATATCCTAATTGAAGTATCGGATTCAGTCAGGCAAACACTTATTGCTGATATGGACAGTACGGAGTTGTTAGCTGCTGCAGAGCAGCTTGAAACAGATGAGATTGCAGATATCGCTCCAGATTTGCCTGAAGAAGTCCTGAAAGACTTATTAGAAAATTTAGATATTCAAAATAGAGAAAGGCTTCAGTCAGTATTATCTTACCCAGAGGACTCTGTAGGTAGTTTAATGGAATTTGAGATAACTACTATCAGAGAAGATTTAACTTTAGAAGTTGTTTTAAACTATTTAAGAAAAATTAAGAAGCTACCAAATCATACTGATAAATTATTTGTTGTAGATAAAAATGGTTTAATTTTGGGAGTATTGCCGCTAGAGAGAATAATTGTTAATTCCCCAACAACAAAAGTAAAAAATGTAATGGCAAAAGAAGTAGTTTTATTTAAGCCAGAAGATTTGGCTGATGAAGCTTCATATGCTTTTGAAAGATATGATTTAGTGACTGCTCCAGTAGTTGATGAAAAGAAAAAATTAGTTGGAAGATTAACCGTCGAAGCGGTTATGGATTTTATTAGACAAGAATCCGATAATGAAAAATTTTCTATGGCAGGTCTCAGGGAAGAAGAAGATATTTTTTCTTCAATATGGAAGTCAGTTCAAAACAGATGGGCATGGCTGGCGATAAACTTATTGACTGCTTTTATTGCATCAAGAGTAATTGGTATCTTTGAGGGTTCAATTGAAAAAGTAGTTGCTTTGGCTGCACTCATGCCGATTATTGCCAGTATTGGTGGTAATTCAGGTAATCAAACAACGGCTATGATTGTAAGAGCATTAGCTATAGGCCAATTAACTCAATCCAGTATAAGGTCTTTGTTATATAAGGAAATAAGTGTGGCCCTTCTGAATGGACTGATATGGGGCAGTATAGTAGGATTATTTGCCTTTTACTTATATGATAATGCAGACTTAGGATTTGTGATGGCAGGAGCAATGGTTTTAAACCTAATCCTCGCAGCTATTATGGGCGTACTTATGCCAATTTTAATGCATCGCTTAGGTAAAGATCCTGCAGTTGGTTCAAGCGTCTTGATTACGGCAATGACAGATAGCGGAGGGTTCTTTATATTCCTTGGGCTTGCTACATTAGTGTTAGTATAAATAAATAATAAAATAGTAAATAAATATGAATCTAGAATATACACAAATGCAAATGAATTTGCGATATTTCAAAGATAATTTCACCCTTGAAACATTGATGAGCAGTGATTTCATTTTACAGTTATTAATAATAGCTGCTGTAGTTTCTTTGGCTTTTATAGCTGAATACTCTTTAAGAAAAAAAATTAAAAATAATGAAGATAACGATTTTAGTCTGAAAGATATTTTTAAAATTGTTCGACCCATTGTAATGCTCTTAATTCTTATTGTAGCTATGTATTTCTTCAGAGAGGGAGGATACAAATGGGGATTATTATATTTTGCTAATACTGTATTAGTGATTCTTTTATTTGCTAGGTTAGCGATTATTCTTACGAGGTATATATTCAAATCGGGACCATGGTTAAGGCCTATGGAAAATATACTAGCTGGAATTGTAGTCATAGTCTACTTAAGTTATCAGCTCGGAATTATATCAAAATTTCAAATGTACCTTCATTCCATAGAGTTTTATTTTGCTGAGCAGGATTTTACCCTGCTTCTTGTAATTGAAAGTATTTTTGGTGTATTAATTGCGATTATAGTTGCAATGACAGTCGCAAGGTTTGTTGAAAACCAGATAATGAAAATAAAGAACCAATCTCTAAGAATAAATCAAAAAATAATTATAATTAAAATTTTCAAAATTTTTCTTTATCTTATAGCTATCACTATAGTTTTAACTGCACTTGGAATTGATTTATCATTTCTGACAGTGTTTGGAGGGGCGTTTGGATTAGGTTTAGCTTTTGGTTTTCAAAAAATTGCTTCGAACTATGTTAGTGGATTTTTGCTCCTTAGTGATGAATCCATAAGGGTTGGCGACATGCTCCAGATTGGGAATGATCATGGAATAGTGGTGGCAATAAAATCACGTTATACCGCATTAAGAAGGTTAGATGGTGTTGAAATTCTCATACCAAATGAAAAATTATTAACTGATGAAATCACTAATCTCACATTCTCAAATACGACTGTTAAATTACCCTTAGATCTTCAAATTAGCTATGAATCGTCTATCGATAAGGCGATAGATATTATTCTTAGTGTTTGTGCTAAGGAAAGTAGAGTTATCGAAGAACCCAAACCAAATGTATACGTAAAAGAATTTGCCGATAGCGGAATTAACCTACATGTTTCATGCTACGTTACTGACCCAGCTAAGGGGTTTATGGGTTTAAAATCTGATATGTATAGAGCTATTTTTAAAGAGTTTCAGAGTAATGAAATTGAAATACCATATCCACACAGGACTATGATAATGCCTAAATAAAATTTATTTGATTTTATTTTCTTTATAAATGACGTGTTTGCGTATCGTAGGATCGAATTTTTTAATTTCAAATTTTTCAGTCATGGTTCTTTTATTTTTTGTAGTTGTATAAAAGTGTCCAGTACCTGCTGATGAATCTAATCTAATTTTCTCTCTCATAATTTATTCCTTAAACTTTTTTACCATCTGCACGCATTCTTTTAAGAACTTCATCAATGCCAAGTTTATCGATAGTCCTTAACGCTGCGCCAGAAATTTTCATAGAAATCCAACGGTTCTCACTTTCAACCCAAAATTTACGACTTTGAAGATTGGGAAGAAATTTACGACGAGTTCTATTTTTAGCATGAGAAACATTGTTCCCTGTTGTCGTTTTTTTCCCTGTTACATCACATACTCTAGCCATATCTAACCTCGATTGTTCAAATTCGCAAAAAGACGTTTATTATCCATAGAATTTAGCGTCATATCAAGTCTTTTTTAAGACTTTCCGGTGCTCCCGAAACCACCTTCTCCACGATCACTTTTGGAATACTCTGAAACCAAATTAAATGTTGCCTGTGATACGGGGACAATTACTAATTGTGCAATTCTATCCAAAGAATTTATCGTAAATGATGATGTACCTCTATTCCATGTAGATATAAATAATTCGCCTTGATAATCTGAGTCAATCAATCCAACTAAGTTACCTAGAACTATTCCATGCTTATGACCAAGCCCTGACCTAGGTAATATAATTCCTGCATATCCTGGATCTCGAATAAAAATTGAGATGCCTGTGGGAATCAGCTCTGTTTTACCTGGATTAATTACTATAGGGCCTTTAACACATGCTCGTAGGTCAAGACCAGCAGACCCTTCCGATGCATAAGTTGGGATATGATCTTTTATTAATGGATTAAGGATTTTAAAGTCAATTGATAGTGTCATGCGCCTTTACTCTCGAGAAAAATTTAAATATATGTTCTAAGATAATCTTACTTTGCACTTCTTTTTCAGCTTCAGGAAGATGTTTCTCTTCATATTGATCGATAATAACCATTTTAGCTTTTGTTTTACCCATTGAGTTTTTAATCTCATTTGCGATAATAATGTCTAGATTTTTTGATACAAGTTTATTTCTTGCATTCTCAATTAAATTTTCAGACTCAGCAGCAAACCCAACAACTAACTTATGACTAAAATCTTTTCCTACGTGACTTAGAATATCTTTAGTTTTTTTTAGCTCTAGGGAAATACTTTCTTTTCCTTTCTTTATCTTACCTTTTGTATAATTTGGTTTATAGTCAGAAATAGCTGCAGCACTAATATAGATGTCATTTTTTTCAATATTTGAAGAAATTGATTTATTCATTTCATCATGATTCATTGCCTTAATTGTTTTGATGCAGGGTGGAAATTCATAATTAGAGTAACCCAAAATAACAGTAACCTCTGCACCCATCGTATATGCTATTTTTGCAAGATTTAATCCCATTAGCCCAGAGCTTAAATTGGTAATAGCTCTAGCCTCATCAATTTTTTCAAGCGTGGCACCAGAAGAAATTAATATTTTTTTATTTAAAAATATTTGAGCAGAAATTATCTTTTTAATATCAAGCATCATTGATTCAAAATTTATTAGTCTTCCAAAACCAACTTCACCACACGCCTGTTCACCTGAATCTGGACCAGAAAGAACTATGCCATCATTCTTTATTGTCTCTATATTTCTTTGAGTAGCTATATTATTAAACATTTCAACGTTCATCGCGGGGGCTACAAGAAGTGGGCATGATCTAGCTAGACAAAGGTTAGTTAGAAGATCATCTGCTAAGCCATTAGAAAGTTTAGCAATGAAATTTCCTGAGGCCGGTGCAATTAATATTAAATCTGCAGTTCTTGCGAGATTGATATGTTCCATCCCATTGCCCTCTGTTGGTTCCCACATATTTTCTAAAACAGGATTCCCAGAAAGAGCTTGAAGAGTTAATGGAGTAACAAACTGTTTAGCTGACTTTGTTAAAACAACTTGGACAAAAAAGTTATGCTTACGAAGTAGCCTAATTAATTCAGCAGTCTTGTAAGCAGCTATACTTCCTGTGACTCCGAGTAGTATCTTTTTTTTAAGCATAGTTAAGTTAAAATAATTTATTAGGTATGAAAGTATAACAAATATGAACCATGTTTTTGGAATCGATGGATGTAGATATGGCTGGATAGTGGCTGAAGAGAAGCCTACGGGTGAGTTGAATTTAAAGCTGATTGAGAGCTTAAATTATTTAGAAAGAATAATTAGTAAAAAAGCGATAGCCGGAATAGATATTCCATTAGCTATACATGAAAAAGGATTTCGTATGGCAGATGCTGAGGCAAGAAATTTGCTAAAATCTAGAGCATCTACAATATTTTCACCTCCCGCTAAAGAAACGTTACTTTCAAATAGCTATACTGATGCATGCGAAATTAATGAATTAATTTGTGGAAAAAAGATTTCAAAGCAATCATGGTTTTTGTTCTCTAAAATAAAGGAAGCAAGGGCAATTTTTTGCCAAGAGCATAAAAAACTAAAACTCTATGAGGTTCATCCCGAGTTAAGTTTTATGGCGATGAATGATATGAAGGTAATTGAGTTAGGAAAAAAAACTAATGAAGGATTTAAAATGAGATATAAATTAGTAAAAATGTTATTTCCAAAGTTTGATTTTGAGAAAATAAGAGCTAATTTCAAGAGAGGAGATGTTGCAAATGATGATATTTTAGATGCTATTGCAGTTTTATGGTCAACCCAGAAAATAATTGCTAATATGGCTTATTACGTTCCAAAAAAACCGGAAACTCCTTTAAGTAAAATTTATTACTAAATGAAGAATATTGGAAACAAAATCATTTGGGCACTTGTATCACTTCTTGGTGCTTTTGCATTTTCATTAATAGCACTTCAAAGAGAAGAGTCTATCAATGCGATATGGTTTATCACGGCTGCAATTTGTATTTTTACGGTTGCTTATCGATTTTATTCTGCTTGGATTGCAACAAAAGCACTGGTAATAGATGGTTCAAGACAGACCCCTGCAGTTAAATTTAGTAATAGTCAAGATTTTGTCCCTACAAATAAATGGGTATTATTTGGCATCCATTTCGCTGCAATTGCAGGACCAGGACCACTCGTTGGCCCAACCCTTGCGGCTCAATTTGGTTATCTACCAGGCACAATTTGGATTTTAGTGGGAGCGGTGGTGGGTGGTGCAGTTCAAGATATGGTAATTTTATTTTTTTCAGTTAGGAGAAATGGTAAGAGTTTGGGCCAAATGGCTAAGGAGGAGTTGGGGGCTCTAGCTGGTTTTGCTTCGATGATTGGTACTTTCGTAATTATGATTATCCTAATTGCTGTTTTAGGCTTGGTGGTTGTAAATGCAATGAAAAATAGTCCCTGGGCAACATCAACGGTTGTCGCGACTATTCCAATTGCAATTCTTGTTGGTTTTTATATGAGATTTATTCGTCCTGGAAGAGTCCTAGAAGCAACTGCTATTGGAGTGATTTTGCTTTTAATGGCAGTTTATATGGGAAGTATCATTGATAACTCGGAATCAATGAGAAGTTATTTTGATCATAGTGGTCTTTTCTTAGCATGGTCTCTAATCATTTATGGTTTTATTGCAGCTGTTTTGCCAATATGGATGCTTCTTGCTCCAAGAGACTATTTATCAACTTTTGTAAAACTTGGCACCATTATTTTTCTAGCTATTGCCATTGCAATTATGCAGCCAGAAATAAAAATGCCTGCGGTTACTCAATTCGTAGATGGATCAGGACCTATATTTGGGGGTAGTGTATTTCCATTTGTTTTTATCACAATTGCTTGTGGTGCAATTTCTGGTTTCCATGCACTCATCTCATCTGGGACAACCCCTAAATTAATTGATAATGAGAGGCATATTCCTATGATTGGTTATGGTGGAATGCTTCTTGAGGCATTTGTTGCAATTATGGCAATGGTGGCGGCTTGCGTTTTAGAGCCTGGAATATATTTTGCAATTAATAGTCCTGTTGGCATTGTTGGCACAGAGGCAAACGAGATAATCAGCAAAATCAATTCATGGGGTTATTCGGTATCTGTTGAACAGATGAACCAATTGGCTGAGGATGTCGGTGAATCTACATTATTTGCTAGAACGGGAGGAGCTCCATCACTGGCAGTTGGAATGGCGACTATTTTTGCTAACGCCTTTGGAAAGCATTTGCTCGCTTTATGGTATCACTTTGCCATCATGTTTGAAGCTGTTTTTATACTAACTACGTTAGATTCTGGTACAAGAGTTGGAAGATTCATGTTGCAGGATATGTTAGGAAATCTTCACCCTAAGTTAGGACAAACCTCCTGGCTTCCATCAATAATCTTGACAAGTTTTATTGTGGTCTCATGTTGGGGTTATTTCTTATATATAGGCGTTATTGATCCTAACGGTGGGGTAAATATTCTTTGGCCTTTATTTGGCATTGCAAATCAAATGTTAGCAGCAATTGCTTTAAGCGTTGGGACTGCGATATTGATTAAATCAGATAAGATAAAATTTGCTTGGATTACAGCAATTCCATTAGTATGGCTTATGATAGTTACAACAACGGCCTCCTATCAAAAAATATTTAGTGAAGATGTTCGCATAGGTTTTCTTTCAGCAGCTAACTCAATGTCAGAAAAAATTAGTAATGGGTATATCCCTGATTATGGAATTGATGTTGCGCAAAAACTTATTTTCAATTTAAAGCTTGATGCTGGCATTACTATATTTTTGGTAATTATCTTATGGATAGTCATCATTGATGTAATCAGGATTGCACTAACAACCAAGATCAAAAATCGTAAAAGAAAGCTATCAGATGTTTAGTTTAAGAAAATTATGGTTATATATAAGGACAGTCAGTGGGGACAATGACTATGAAGTTTACCTTGAAAATTTTAGTAGTTGTAAAAAGCATAAAAAAAATTGTCCGTTATCTAGGGGAGAATATTTTAAATCAAAATTAGAGGGTAAATGGAATAAGATTAATCGTTGTTGTTAATGGATGTTTCGTTAAAATACATAAACATTCCAAGAATCAGCATAGGAAGTGATAACCATTGACCCATAGAAAAACTTAAATAAAGAAGACCAAGGTGCCCATCAGGCTCTCTTGTAAATTCAATCAAGAATCTAAATAACCCATAAAAAATTAAAAACAAAGCAGATACTTTTCCTACAGCTCGTTGTTTTTTTGAATAAAACCAAAGGATTAAAAATAGAATAAGCCCCTCAAAAAAAGATTGATATAGCTGAGAAGGATGTCTGGTTATATCATCAACTGCAGGGAAAATCATTCCCCATGTGGCATCTGTTGGTCTTCCCCATAACTCTTGATTAATAAAATTACCAATTCTTCCAAAACCCAAACCTAAAGGAACCAATGGAGCAATAAAATCTGTTATGACTAACCATTGGATTTGATATTTTTTTGCTATCATCATCATCGCAATTAATACACCTAAAAAACCACCATGAAAAGACATACCACCTTGCCAAAAAGCAAATATTTCAGCAGGATTATTTAAATAATACGTAGGCTGATAAAATAACACATAGCCTAATCTTCCCCCAAGTATTACACCCAGGGCTCCATAAAAAAACATATCATCCAATACTTTTTCATCGATTAAAGACCACGTTTGATTTCTTACCTGTTTTTTACCAAAGTATATAAAAGATAAAAATCCGATGAAGTACATGAGCCCATACCAATGAAGTGCTAAAGAGCCTATTGAAATTGCAATCGGATCAAATTGAGGATGAGTCAGCATATAATTGCAATTATAAGTTAAAATTGCGATGTATTAAAAAATTTAGGGATTAACAGTAATGCCAAAATATAGATCAAGAACGACGACAGAAGGAAGAGGTCAAGCAGGCGCAAGAGCGCTTTGGCGTGCAACTGGGATGAAGGATGATGATTTTGTTAAGCCTATAATTGCTGTTGTCAATTCATTTACTCAGTTTGTTCCAGGACACGTACATTTAAAAGATATGGGCCAATTGGTGGCTAGAGAAATTGAGAAGCATGGAGGTGTGGCAAAAGAGTTTAATACAATTGCAGTTGACGATGGCATTGCTATGGGCCATGACGGTATGCTTTATAGTCTACCAAGTAGAGAATTAATTGCAGATAGCGTTGAGTATATGGTGAATGCACATTGCGCAGATGCAATGGTCTGTATCTCAAATTGTGACAAAATCACCCCAGGCATGTTGATGGCAGCAATGCGAATTAATATACCGGTTATTTTCGTATCTGGCGGCCCAATGGAGGCAGGGAAGGTGAGTTGGGAAAATTCTGTTACAAAAATTGATTTAGTTTCACCTATGATTGGATCAGAAGATAAATCTGTATCAGACGTTAAGCTAAAAGAGCTTGAAGAATCTGCTTGTCCTACATGTGGATCTTGCTCTGGAATGTTTACAGCGAATTCTATGAATTGCTTAACGGAAGCATTAGGCCTTAGTTTGCCTGGTAATGGAAGCACGCTAGCAACCCATGTGTTAAGAAAAAACTTATTTTTAGAAGCAGGAAAAAGAATAGTAGATATTACAAAAAGATTTTATGAAAAAAACGAAAAGGGAATTTTACCTCGAGAGATTGCAACAAAAGAGGGATTTGAGAATGCAATGAGTTTAGACGTTGCTATGGGAGGGTCGACAAATACGGTATTACATCTCCTTGCGGCAGCTAAAGAAGCTAAAGTTGATTTCACTATGAAAGATATAGATAAGATCTCAAGAAACGTCCCTTGTTTATCAAAATTGGCACCTGCATCACAAAAATACCATATGGAAGATGTTCACAGAGCGGGAGGTGTGTTTGGATTGTTAGGTGAGCTAAGAAGAGCAGATAAAATTAACGAAAATGTAAGTTGCGTCCATTCTTCAACACTTGGAGAGGCAATAAATCATTGGGATATTGTAAACACCAAACATGAGGCGGTTAAAAGTTTTTTCCTAGCAGCACCAGGGGGTATTAAAACAACTCAAGCATTTAGTCAGGAAAAAATATGGCCATCCCTAGACCTAGATAGGGAGAATGGATGTATCAGAAATAAAAAAAATGCATATAGTGAAGATGGGGGGCTTGCAGTTCTCTATGGAAATATTGCCGAGGAGGGCTGTATCGTCAAAACAGCAGGAGTTGACGAGGGGATATTGAAATTTACTGGAAAAATCAGACTTTTTGAGTCACAAGATGCTGCAGTTGAAGAAATCCTAGCAGATAAAATCAAAGAAGGAGACGTAGTTTTGATTATCTATGAAGGGCCAAAAGGGGGTCCTGGAATGCAAGAGATGCTGTATCCTACGACATATCTAAAATCAAAAGGACTAGGAAAGACATGCGCTTTGTTAACTGATGGCAGGTTTTCTGGAGGTACCTCTGGTCTTAGTATAGGACATGTATCCCCTGAAGCTGCAGAGGGAGGAGCAATTGCATTGGCTGAAGAAGGGGATATCTTAGAAATTAATATTCCTGAAAGATCAATAAATTTAAAAATTACTGATGAGGCCATGCAAAAGAGAAGAGAAGCGATGGATCAAAAAGAAAATGCTTGGCAACCTAAGCCGAGACAGCGTAAGGTAACTGAAGCGCTTAAAGCTTATGCGATGATGACAACAAGTGCATCAAATGGGGCTGTAAGAGATATCAATCAATTAAGTAAATAATGAAGATAAGTCAAAATATTAAAATTTCTAAAAATAAAGATGGGCTAGAATTTATAGAAATTGATAATGACTTAGCTGATGCAAAAATTGCACTGCAAGGTGCTCATGTGGATTGGTGGAAGCCAAAGAATATAAAAGATGATGTGCTTTGGCTGTCCTCTAATGCACGTTATGAAAAAGGAAGATCAATCAGAGGTGGAGTCCCAATCTGCTGGCCTTGGTTTGGTGAACACCCAACTGATAATAGTTTCTGTTTACATGGGTTTGCAAGGGTTATACCCTGGGAATTGATTGAATCAAGTGATTTAAAAAACGGTGCAACAAAAATTATTCTTAAGATGATTCCAACAGAAACTGTTAAGAAACAACTTACATATAATTTTGAGCTTATTTTGAGTATTGTTATCGGCGAAACTCTAAACCTTAACTTAAAAACAACTAATTTGTCTGATAGCCCTTTTACGATAAGTGAGGGATTTCATACATACTTTTATGTGTCTGATATTGAGAATGTCAAAGTTACAGGTCTAGAAAATGCATTATTTACTGATAAGAATAATAATTTTAAAAAAGGTATAGAGAGAAAATCAATATCCTGTAAATCACCTATAGATAAAGTGTATTTAAACTCAAGTAATGATTGTTACTTAGAAGATAAAAAATTAAATAGAATTATTAGCATTAAAAAGTCAAATAGCGATTCATTGGTTGTTTGGAATCCAGGCAGTGAAAAAGCAAATACGATGGGTGATATGGGAAAAAAAAATGAATGGAGGAGGATGGTTTGTATAGAAACCGCAAATACGCTTGAAAACTCAGTCGTAATTTACCCAAAACTTTCGCATAGTATTTCAGCTGAGTACTCTGTTCAAGAATATTAAATAATTTAAAGCTTTATTTTCTTTTTAAGTTATTTAAGTTTGCTATGTCTTATCGAATAACAGAAATAAAAAATTACACCTAAAGTAAGCCATATTAAAAACCTAATCCAAGTGTCTGTTGGAAGAAAAAACATTAATGAACCACAACATAAAATACCTAACAGTGGGATTAGTGGATGCCATCTATTTTTAAAAGTATTTTTTTTATGTTTTGAGCGTAATGCCACTACACCGAAACAAACAATTATAAATGCTGAAAGTGTTCCAATATTAACAATTTCAGCAAGCTCACCTAGGGAAACAAATCCTGCAATAGTTGATATGATGATTCCAGTAGTAAGAATTACTTTTACGGGCGTTTTTGTTTTTTTGTTCACACCACTCAAATATTCTGGCAGTAAACCATCTCGACTCATAGAAAAAATGACTCTGGTTAATGCATAAAATAAAACAAGCATCACAGTCGCTAATCCAAAGATAGCGCCAGTAGCTACTAAGGCAGATGACCAAGAGTATCCTAATTGCGATAAGGCAAATGCGACAGGATCGGATACGTTCAACTCCTCATAATAAATTACCCCAGTAAGGAGTGCTGAAACAATAACGTAAAAAATCGTACAAATTATTAACGAGTACAAGATACCTTTTGGTAAATCTTTTTGCGGATTAATCGCTTCTTCTGCGGCAGTAGAAACTGCATCGAAACCTACGTATGCAAAGAAGACAATAGAGGCTCCCGCAAAAATTCCTATCGTTTCGCCATCTGGAAGTCTATCAAACCAACCAAAAGGAACGAATGGAGTCCAATTACTTGGGTTAATGTTAAATAGAGCAATAAAAATAAATATTAAAATTGCACTAATCTTAATAAACACCATGATCGTATTTAATTTAATACTCTCTTTGACACCAGCAATAAGAAGCATCATGATTAAAATAATTATAATTGATGCAGGAAGGTTAATTATTCCCCCAGCACTTGGAGGATTAATGAGGTATTCAGGAAGGCCAATATTTATAGCAACTAGAGCATTATTAAAATAGCCTGACCAACCACTTGCCACAGCAGCAATTGCAACGCCATACTCTAATAAGAGAATCCAACCAATAATCCAGGCAAAAAGCTCACCAAATGCTACGTAGGAATAACCATAAGCACTTCCACAACCTCCAATTGATGAGGATAGTTCAGCATAAGATAATGCAGCAAATGCACATGCAGTTCCGGCAATTATAAAAGAAATAATAATTGCCGGACCTGAGTGGGTAGCAGCAACAATTCCTGTTAAAACAAAGATACCTGTGCCAATGATGCAACCCACACCAAGCAATGTTAAATCGAAAGCACTAAGACAACGTTTTAATTGAGTATTTTTATTTTCCGTTAAACCTTTTTTTCTAAATAATTGCTCTAGCATTAGGACTTTAGACCCAGTCTTTAGTAATTAAAAATTTAGAATATAATTCTTCTTCCTTACTACCCTTTTTTGGCGTGTAATCATATTCCCACTTAACTGATGGCGGCATAGACATTAAAATTGACTCAACTCGACCCTTTGATTGAATGCCAAATAGCGTTCCTCTATCTTGTAATAGGTTAAATTCAACATAACGCCCCCTTCGGTATTGTTGAAATTCTTTTTCCTTATTTGTAAATTTATGATCTCTTCTTTTTTGAAGAATAGGCAGATATGCTTTTAAAAATGTATTGCCTACCTCCTTTGTAAAATCAAAAGAAAAGTTAAAATCTTGCATATTGAAATCATCAAAAAAAATGCCACCTATCCCTCGTGGTTCATTACGATGCTTCAGAAAAAAATAGTTATCACAGTTTTTTTTAAACTCATTATAAAAATTGTTGCCAAATGGATTAAGTGCAGTTTTAATTGTTTTATGAAAATGAACTGCATCTTCATCAAAGCCATAATAAGGTGTTAAATCCATTCCCCCACCAAACCACCAAGTTTGCTTATTATCTTTTTCTGCAACAAAAAATCTTACATTCATATGAACAGTAGGAATAAAAGGGTTCTTAGGATGAAATACTAAAGAAACTCCCGTAGCCTCCCATTTACTATCAGCAATCTCAGGATGGGCATCGGTAGCTGATTTAGGAAGTTGCGAACCAATAACATTTGAAAATCCGATACCAGCCCTTTCAAAAATATTTCCATTTTCTAAGATACATGTTGTGCCACCACCACCTTCAGACCTTTGCCAGGAATCAACTAAAAAATTTTTGCCATCAACAATTTCAACTGCATTCAAGATATCTGTTTGTAATCCTGTAAAGTAATCCTTAACTACTTCATTATTTATTTTATTTTCATTCATCTTCTTATTATAACTTTTGTTTCAAAATCTTGTATTTGGCTAGGTTTTTTATTTTTTCCTATTCTTCCTTTTACAATATGGACACTTTGACCATATTGACGACATGCTTCTCTATAATTTTTTATAGGACGCTGCTTTGCTTTGTTTGCACTTGTTGAAGTAATAGCCATACCAATTGAAGAAAGTAAATCTTGGCAGGTATTTAAATCAGGAATTCTTACAGCAACTTTATTATTGCTTTTAAGCCAGGATGGACATTTAGGGTTAGCTCTTATTAACCATGTATGTGGGCCAGGCCATTTGGCATATAACATTTGAACTTGTTTTTTATTAAACTCCTTAATAATACCTTTGATTTGTCTGAGCTCTGAAGAAATTAAAATAAAATTTTTAGTTACTGGCCTGTTTTTAAGAATATTTAATTTTTTTATACCTCTAAAATTTTGAGGGTCACACCCTAAACCAAAACATGACTCTGTAGGATAAGCAACTACACCTCCATTAGCGATGAATCTTTTAAGTCTTAAATTTCTCAAAACCTTAATTTAATGCTTTTTCCCCAATATCTGTCCGAAACTGTCTGCCATCAAATTTAACCTTTTCTAAAACGTCGTAAGCTTTATTTTTTGCAATTTCAAGTGTTTTTCCTTTTGCAGTTATCCCTAAAACACGCCCACCAGATGTCAGGAGTTTATTTTTTTCTAAGTTGGTACCAGCGTGAAATATGAATGTATCCTCATCTTGTATATCTGGCAAATTGATCTCAATTCCGAGAATTGGTTTTGTGGGATAGTCTTTTGAGGCCATCACGATTGTAATCGCATGCTCACTATCCCAATTAATTTCAACCCCTTCTAATTCTTGCTTGGCAGCTTTTAGCAGCACCGAAAATAAATCACCTTGCATTCTGAATAAGAGGGGTTGGGTTTCTGGGTCACCCATGCGGCAATTAAATTCAAGAGTTTTAATATTTTTGTTAGGTTCAACAATTATTCCTGCATATAAAAATCCTGAAAATTCAATTCCCTCTTTCTTCATACCTTCAATTGTAGGGATAATAACCTGATCCATTATTTTTTTATTTACTTCATCTGTTACCAGAGGAGCTGGGGAGTAGGCTCCCATTCCTCCTGTGTTAGGACCAGCATCATTGTTAAGTAAGCGTTTATGATCTTGACTTGAGTCAAGAGGTAGAATAGTTGAGCCATCGCAAATTACGATAAAGCTAGCTTCTTCTCCCTCTAGAAATTCTTCAATGATAATTTTTTTCCCAGCACTACCATAAATTTTTTCACTAAGCATTGAGTCTACAGCTTCATGTGCTTCCTTATTGGTCATTGCAACGACCACACCTTTTCCTGATGCAAGCCCATCCGCTTTAATTACGATGGGGGCAGGATTATTTTGTAGGTAATCATGTGCAGAATTGGTATCTTCAAAAGTGGCAAATTTTGCTGTGGGTATGTTATGACGCGCCATAAAACTTTTTGAGAATTCCTTGGAGCTTTCAAGTTGCGCTGCAGCTTTTGTCGGACCAAAAATAGCTAAATTGTTTTTTCTAAATGCGTCAACTATCCCAACAGCAAGAGGTGCTTCCGGTCCGACTACAGTTAAATTAATTTTTTGTTTAATTGCAAAATTAATAAGATCTTGAATATCAGTGATATCAATATTTTCTATATTTTTGTCAAGATCAGTCCCACCGTTACCTGGTGCTACATATATTTTTTTTACTGTTGGGCTTTGAGAAATTTTCCAGGCTAGGGCATGCTCTCTCCCTCCACCACCTATAATAAGTACCTTCATTATTTAGTGTTTAAAGTGTCGAACGTTTGTAAATAACATGACAATACCATGTTCGTTGGCTGCATCTATTACCTCTTCATCCTTGATACTTCCTCCAGGTTGGATGATGCATTTGGCACCATGGCTTGCAATAACATCAATGCCATCTCTGAAAGGAAAAAAAGCATCTGACGCAACGACGGATTGAGTTAAATCCACATTCGCATTTTCAGCCTTAAGAGAAGCAATTTTTGTACTATCTACTCTACTCATTTGGCCAGCCCCAATTCCTAATGTTTGTTTATTTTTACAAAAAACAATAGCATTTGATTTTACATATTGCGAAACTACCCATGCAAATTTCATATCATCGAGTTGATCTTTTGAAGGTTTAAGATTGGTGACGATACTGCATTTATTAATATCAAGATTATGAATATCAGGTGTTTGAATTAACCATCCTCCACCAATTTTCTTAAAATCAAATTCTGTATTGTTATTTTCAATTTCTATTTTCAACAATCTAACATTAGGTTTATTTTTAAAAACTTTTATTGCACCCTCGGAAAAATCTACAGCTATGATTACTTCAGCAAATTGATTGATTATTAAGGATGCTGTTTCTTCATCTAAACTTTTATTGAATGCAATGATTCCTCCAAAAGCTGAAGTAGGATCAGTTTTAAACGCAGCTTCATAGGCTTCCTTTAAGCTTTTTGATGATGCAACTCCACAAGGATTAGCATGTTTAACTATCACACAACTTGGCTGTGAAAACTTTTTTACACATTCCCAAGCAGTATCTGAGTCATTAAGGTTATTAAATGATAATTCTTTTCCTTGAATTTGATCAAAGCTAGATAAAGAGCCTATATCTTCATTAGAGTCTTTATAAAAAGCTGCTTCTTGATGAGGGTTTTCTCCATAGCGTAAATCCATCACTTTATTAATAGTTTTTGTTAATTGAACAGGAAACTGATTTTGGTCATCGGATGTTAAATAATTATTAATCGCTAAATCATAAGCTGCCGTTCTTCCAAAAGCTTTTTTTGCTAATGAAAAACTAAAATCCAAACTAATTGAACCTTGATTTTGCTCTATTTCATCAGTGAATGATTTATAGTCATTTGGATTTGTCAAAATAGCAACATGTTGATAATTTTTTGCAGCAGATCGAATCATAGCCGGCCCACCGATATCGATGTTTTCAATTGCAAGCTCCAATGAGCAACCTTTTTGTCTAATAGTTTCTTCAAATGGGTATAGGTTGACTACAACAAGATCAATTGGGTCTATTTCATGATTTTTCATTGTCTCATTATGCTCAGGAATGTCTCTTCTACCTAAAATACCTCCATGAATTTTCGGATGAAGAGTTTTAACTCTTCCATCAAGCATTTCTGGAAATTTTGTGTAGTCACTTACATCGGTAACTTTAATTTTATTTTTTTTTAAAAGCTTAGCTGTTCCACCTGTTGATAAAATTTCTATATCAAATGAGCTTAAAGACTTTGCTAACTCTAAAACATTAGATTTATTAGAGACACTGATTAAGGCTTTTTTAATTTTTATCATTTAATTATCAAGATTGTACTGTTTGAGTTTTTTTCTTAGAGTATTTCGATTAAGGCCCAACATTTTAGCTGCTTTACTCTGGTTGCCTTCTGTTTTGTTCATAATATATAAGAGAAGTGGTTTTTCTACAGTATTTATAACCATTTCATAGATAGCGCTAGGTTGATCTCCATCTAAATCGTTAAAATATTGATCGAGAAGTGTATCAATATTATCTGGTAAATTTTTCTTCATTATCATACTGCGAGTTCTTTATCATTAGTGAGGTCTTCATATGCAATATATTTATTTTTTTTACTTAGTTCTTCAAAGAATAAATGAATATAGTCAATCTGCTCATTATTATCTTCAATTTTATTCATAGCTGCACGGAAATAGGCGGAATTTTTCAATCCCTTCGTATACCATGATATATGTTTTCTAGCGATTCTTAAGCCTTTATTATCTCCATAGAATTCGTAAAGGTCTTTTACATGCTCTATCGTAGTTTCATGGATTTCTTTATTTGTAGGTCTTGTTAAGTATGTGCCAGTTTTTAAATAATGTTCGATTTCCCTAAATATCCATGGCCTTCCCTGTGCGGCTCGACCAATCATTACAGCATCAGCTCCTGTATATTCTAAAACAAATTTAGCCTTTTCAGGTGTAGTGATATCACCATTTGCAATTAAAGGAATTTTAATTCTTTGCTTAACTGAAGCGATAGTATCGTATTCTGCATCACCCATATAAAGACAGGCTCTTGTTCTTCCATGCATGGTTAATGCTTGGATACCTGCATCTTCTGCAATTTTTGCAATAGTCACAGCATTACGATTATCTTTATCCCACCCTGTTCTAATTTTAAGCGTGACAGGAATATCAACGGCACTTACTACAGACTCTAGTATTTTCTTTACCAATTTTTCCTCTTTAAGCAATGCAGAGCCAGCCATTACATTACATATTTTTTTTGCAGGACAGCCCATATTGATATCTATAATCTGAGCCCCTCGATCCATATTGTATTGAGCTGCTTTTGCCATCATTTCAGGATCTGCACCTGCAATTTGGACTGATATAGGCGCAACTTCTCCTTCATGGTTTGCTCTTCTTAACGTTTTTTCACTTCCATAAAGAAGAGAGTTAGATGTCACCATTTCACTTACTGCCATACCTGCACCAAATTTTTTACAAAGCATCCGAAATGGTCTATCTGTCACCCCAGCCATTGGGGCTAAAACAATATTATTTTTAAGTTTATGTTTACCAATAATCATATCAATGCGTCATTGTAATAATCATAGATATTATTTTCAAGACTAAAGATTTCGCCAAGAAATTTTCATTTTATCTAGATTGTCTTTGATAAAGTTCAAAGCGTCCTTCACGTATCCTTCTTCACCCCTGACTCCAAGCTCAAGCATCTTTTTTGGATGCATTTTGGGTAGGCTATATATTTTAATTCTTTGATGTTTTGATTGAGTAAGGTCCATTAGGTCAATCAAACTGCTTTCACTCACATTGTCTAACCAAATAGAGAAATCTTCATATTTTTTTGATTTCTCTGTTTTTGAGAGATGATTCTCAATCACCCAGTCAATCATTGGCCATGCCATTTCAGGAAAGCCAGGCATGAAGAAATGTTGATTTATTAAAAAACCAGGGATGTTGTTGATTGGATTTGGAATAAGAGATGATTCTTCTGGTAAGTCTGCCATAAGAATTCTCTTAGGATATGCGCCTTCACCAAATTGTTTTTCAATTAAAACTTTTGCTTCGGGATGTCGAGTTAATAATTTTTTGTGAGCCAGAGCAGCAGCACTTCGTGTACAGTCGTCAGGCGTAGCACCAATTCCACCGAAACAGAAAACAATCACTCCTTTTTTCTGCTCCAATGTTTTTTTAATCTCTTCGGTGTCATCAGAAATATAATCTGCTCTAGATATATGAAAGTTATGTTTTTTTAATGTTTCAATTAGATGAGTTAAATGCTTATCTTTTCTTTTGCCAGAAAGAATTTCATCGCCAATAATTAATGCATGGATTTCCTTTTTCACACTTTCGGTCATTTTATTTTCTCTATCAATGCGCTTTTTCCCAATTTTCTCCAGCATTAATTTCTACAATTAAAGGGATGTCGAGTTTGGCAACATTTTGCATAATTTGAGGTATTTTTTTTGTGAATTTTTCTACTTCATTATCAGGTACCTCAAATACAAGTTCATCATGAACTTGCATAATGACTTGTCCTTTTAAGTCACTATTATCATCAATCCACTGTTGTACTTGTATCATTGCTAGTTTGATTAAATCAGCAGCTGTGCCTTGCATAGGCGCATTGATGGCAGCCCTTTCTGCTCCTGCCTTTCTAAGACCATTTGATGAGCTTATTTCAGGTAGCCATAGACGTCTTCCAAAAAAAGTTTCTACGTACCCATGCTCTCGTGCGAATTGTTTAGATTCTTCCATATATTGAAGAACGGTTGGATATTTATTAAAGTATTCTTGAATATAATTTTGAGCATCACTTCTAGTGATATCTAAAGTTTTTGCTAAGCCAAAGGCTCCCATTCCATAAATTAAACCAAAGTTAATTATCTTTGCATATCTTCTTTGTTCTGATGTAATTTTTTCAATATTTGTATTAAATATTTCGGATGCAGTAATTGTATGTATGTCCTTGTTATTTTTAAACGCATCAATAAGACCCAAGTCTTTTGAAAGATGCGCTAAAATTCTTAATTCGATTTGAGAATAATCTGCAGATATTATTGAAAAATTGGGTTTGGCAATGAATGCCTCTCTAATCTTTCTTCCTTCAGAGCTTTTAATGGGAATATTCTGTAGATTTGGATCAGAACTTGCTAGCCTCCCAGTTACGGCAACAGCCTGATTGTAGCTCGTATGAATTCTTCCGGTAGATTGATTTATCATTAATGGGAGTTTGTCAGTATAAGTAGATTTCAGCTTCGCGAGTGTGCGATATTCTAAAAGAATTTTAGGTAATGGATAATCTTTTGCAAGCTCTTGCAGAA
>JAOMTQ010000016.1 GCA_028355955.1 Methylophilaceae bacterium
CCAGCCAAGCCATGCGCTTTAGAAAAACTTCGGGATATTAATAAGTTTTTATATTCTGCAAGCCAGTTAAAAGCAATTGATTTGTGTTCATCTCTTAGGTATTCATCATAGGCCTCATCAAGGACAATCAAAATATGCTTGGGTACTTTAGATAAAAAAGCTGATATTTTTGATTTTTCAATCAGATTCCCCGTAGGGTTATTTGGGTTAGCAATAAAGATTAGTTTCGTCTTCTCTGAAATGAGCTTTAGAAATTCATCTAAGTTATGACCAAAATCTTGCTGTGGCTTTGCTTTAACGCCAATACCACCAACAGCTTTCGTTACTATCTCATAGACAGCAAACGCATGTTTTGAGTATATAACTTCGTCTCCTGGTGAGATAAAAGTTCTTGCTGCAAGCTCAAGGACATCATTAGAGCCATTGCCCAATATAATTTGATCGGAATTTAGTGAAAATTTATTGCACAAAGCTAGTTTCAAATAATATCCATTTCCATCTGGATATCTATGAGTTTCATTAACACTTTCATCAATTGCAATCTTAGCTTTTGGGCTTACACCAAGCGGATTTTCATTTGAAGCGAGTTTTACAATTTTATTTGGAGGTATTCCAAGCTCCCTTGAAACTTCCTTTATTGGTCTCCCGCCTTCATAGGGCTCCAATTCAGCAATATATTTTGGAGTGGTTATAGCCATAGATAATTAAGATTTAATTTTTTGGATAAGAACCTAAAAATTTCATGAACGAAGATTTTTTTTCAATATCCTTGAGGCATAATTTAATTTTAGAATCATCCCTGTGTCCTTCAATATCGATAAAAAAAACATATTCCCACATACCAATCCTTGAAGGTCTAGATTCTAACTTAGTTAAACTAACTTTTCTTGAAGCGAATGGTTGGATTAAATCAACAATCGCACCCGGTTTATTTTTTGTAGCAACCACTATTGATGTCTTGTCATTGCCTGATGGTGAAATCTCTTGGTCAGATAGAATTAAGAACCTTGTGGTATTGTTTGGTTCATCTTCAATATGATTTTGTAGTATATTAAGTTTGAATATACTGGCTGCCCTAGCACTCGCAATAGCAGCAGAATACTTCACTTTTGATGCGATTTTTGCACCTTCTGCATTACTTAACACTGTAATTTTCTCAGCGCTAGGAAGGTTGTTGGCTATCCAGTCATGACATTGAGCTAGTGATTGACCATGAGCATATATACTTGTTATTTTCTTTAAATCCTTAGATTTTGATATTAAGCAGTGATGAACGGGTAATGTTATCTCCCCACAAATTTTCAAGTCTTTCATCAACAATAGATCAAGAGTTCGGCTAATGCCGCCCTCCGTCGAATTCTCAATAGGAACAACACCATATTGTACTTTTTCTGATTGAACATTATTAAACACCTCATCAATACTATTAGTAGGTATTGATTTTACATTCTCACCAAAATGTTTAATCGTTGCTTCTTCACTAAACGTGCCTGATGGACCTAGAAATGAAATAGCTAATTTTTTTTCTAATGCTCTACAATTTGAAATGATTGCTTTATAAATGTTTGTGACGCTATCATTTGAAAGTGGCCCCTTATTTTCTTTAATAAGCTTTGTTATAACCTGAGCCTCCCTTTCTGGTTTATAAATTACACCATCATCTTTTAGGAGTCCTATTTCTTTTGCTAACAGCCCCCTATTAGATATAAGCTCTAATAGCTTTTTATCTATATCGTCGATGTTTTTTCTTAATTTATCTAATTTTTTTGTCATGTATTATATTTTTTAAACTCTTTCATAAATTCAACTAAACATTCTACCCCATCAAATGGCATAGCATTGTATAAAGAAGCTCTTAAACCACCTATCAACCTATGCCCTTTGAGAGCATAAAGGCCGGCTTGCTCTGCTTTCTCAACAAAGATTTTTGTAAGATCATCATTAGCTAACTTAAAAGGTACGTTCATTCTAGATCTATTTTTAATCTCAATATCATTGGTATAAAAATCATCTTCATCAATGTAATCATAAAGATATTTAGATTTTTTTTTATTTAACTTTTCCATTTCCTCTAAACCACCTAATTTTAAAATCCACTCAAAGACCAAACCTGCCATATAAATACTAAATGTGGAGGGAGTATTTATCATTGAATTATTCTCCGATTGAATTTTCCAATTAAAAGTTGAGGGAGTTTTTTTATCTGCCAATGTCAACAAATCTTCTCTCACAACGACAATTGTTAATCCAGATGGCCCAATATTTTTTTGAGCTCCTGCATATATCACTCCGTAATTATTTACATCGACTGGCCTTGATAAAATTGTTGAAGACATATCGCATACTAATGGCACTTTTGGTAATTTAATTGAATCAAAATACTCAGCACCATGGATTGTTTCATTTTGACAAAAGTGCACATAAGCATCATCTTCATCAAAAACCCAAGAATCAACACTTGGTATTTTTTTAAAAATACTTGACTCTGATGAAGCAGCCAATTTTATTGAACCAAAGGGTTGAGCGTCCTTGTAAGAACGGTTTGACCAATATCCAGATACTACATAGCTTGCAGACTGATTGTTGAGCAAATTCATCGGGACCATAAAGTTTTGTGTTATAGCCCCACCTTGTAAGAAAAGTACTTTATAGTTGTTTGGTATGTTGAGTATTGTTCTTAAATTTACCTCTGCTTTCTCAACAATAGGAAGATATTCTTTACTTCTGTGTGACATTTCCATCACGGAAATGCCAGTATTATTTAAATTTAAAAACTCATGTTGGGCTTTCAGCATCACCTCTTTTGGAAGCATCGCTGGCCCAGCAGAAAAATTATATTGGTAACTCATCTTGATTCATTTCGATTTGTTCTGGCTCAACTATCTTGGCAAGTCCCGAAAGCTTCTCATCTTTTGTTAAGTTAATTAAAGTTACACCTTGTGTTGCTCTTCCTAGTTCTCTAATTTCCGAGACACGAGTTCTTATTAATACTCCTCCGGTAGTAATTAACATGATTTCATCAGAATCACCAACTAATCTTGCAGCAACCACAATACCATTTCGATCGCTTACCTGAATAGCTTTGACACCTTGCGTACCTCTTCCTGACTTTCTAAAATCTGATAAAACTGTTCTTTTACCAAAACCATTTTCTGTTGCAACTAAAACAGATTCATCTTCCGAAGACGCAATTAGAAGTGAAAGAACTTGATTTTCATCTGGAATCTTCATACCCCTTACACCTCTTGCATTTCTCCCCATACTTCTAACACCATTCTCATCAAACCATACCGCTTTACCTCCATTAGAAACAAGGACAATATCATTTTTCCCATTCGTAATTTCAGCTCCAATTAAATAATCTCCGTTATCAAGTTTGATTGCGATGATCCCATTCTTTCTAGGATTCGAAAAATCAGAAAGTGGTGTTTTCTTAACAGTGCCTTTAGAAGTTGCCATAAAAATAAATTTATCATCAACAAAGTCTTTTACCACCAGTGTTGCATTTATTTTTTCACCCGGCATTAGGGGGAACAAATTTACAATTGGCTTACCTTTACTTACTCTGCTTCCCTGAGGCACCTCATAAACTTTTAACCAATAAACCTGTCCTCTACTAGAAAAGCATAGAATATTATCGTGTGTATTAGCGACAAACATCTGCTCAATGAAGTCATCTTCCTTAGCAGTCATCGCTTGCTTGCCTCGCCCACCTCTTCGCTGAGCTCTATATTCATCAAGCACTTGGGCTTTTATATACCCTGTATTAGATATAGTAACAACTAAGTCTTGAGGTGTAATCAGATCTTCGATTGATAAATCATATGCATCCTCAATAATCTCACTTCTTCTATCATCACCATATTGAGCTTTTATTTCATCAAGCTCTGTTTTAATTATCTTAGTAACTCTCTCAGAATTTTCTAATATATCTAAAAGGTCACTAATTACCTCAAGAACATTTTTATACTCACTAACAATTTTTTCTTGCTCAAGACCTGTTAGCCTTTGTAATCTTAGTTGGAGTATTTCTTGAGCTTGATTATCGGAAAGTTTATAACCTTTTTCTGTAAGACCAAATTTATCAGATAATCCATCAGGCTTTGAAAGACCTGTAGAAGTTTTTTGTAGCATACCTTCAACTACAGTTGATTTCCATGTTTGTTTCATTATTTCAATTTTTGCTTCTGGAGGAGTCTTTGCAGATTTTATAATTTTAATCATTTCATCGACATTTTCTAATGCCACCGCCAAACCCTCCAAAACATGACCTCTGTCTCTAGCTTTTTTTAAGTCATAGACGGTTCTTCGTGTGATAACTTCTCTTCTATGTCTTAGAAAAGCATCTAGAATTTCTTTAAGGTTAAGAAGTTTTGGTTGTCCGTCGATTAGAGCAACCATATTCATTCCAAAGCTATCCTGGAGTTGAGTTTGTTTATACAAGTTATTAAGCACTACATCTGGAATTTCACCGCGTTTTAACTCGATTACCACTCTCATTCCTGATTTATCAGACTCATCCCTTAAGTCTGAAATTCCATCAATTCTTTTACCATTTACAAGTTCAGCAATTTTTTCAATAAAATTTTTCTTGTTTACCTGGTAAGGGAGTTCATCGACAATAATTGCTTCTCGCTTTCCTCTATCAAGCTCTTCGGTATGGGTCCTGCCTCTCATTACAACTCTCCCACGTCCTGTTCTATAACCATCTCTTACACCAGATATTCCATGAATTATTCCTGCTGTTGGAAAATCTGGAGCTGGTATTTTTTCTATAAGCTCATCAATAGTAATTTCAGGTTTCTTTAAAAGCTCCTGCAACCCATCAATAACCTCGTTTAAATTATGTGGTGGTATGTTTGTTGCCATACCAACAGCTATTCCAGAGCTTCCGTTAATAAGAAGGTTAGGAAGCTTTGTTGGCATAATAAGCGGCTCATGTTCCGAACCATCATAATTTGGACCAAAATCAACAGTCTCTTTTTCTATATCAGATAATAATTCATGTGATATTTTAGACATTCTAATTTCGGTATAACGCATTGCAGCAGCATTGTCTCCATCAACAGAGCCAAAATTTCCTTGGCCGTCAATTAGCATATATCTGAGACTGAAATCTTGTGCCATCCTTACAATGGTGTCATAAACTGCTGTATCTCCATGAGGATGATATTTACCAATTACATCACCTACAATTCGGGCAGACTTTTTATACGGTCGATTAAAACTATTACTTAGTTCGTGCATAGCATATAAAACTCGTCTATGTACAGGTTTTAATCCATCCCTAACATCAGGTAAAGCTCGCCCAACGATAACGCTCATTGCGTAATCGAGGTACGATTTTTTCATTTCTCCGTCAAGGCTTACTGGGATTGTTTCTTTTGCGAATTGATCATCCATAATTTATAAATTCTTTGATTTGCTTTAAAAATATTTTACCATGTATAGCAAGGTTACTAGGTGCCAATTATTCACTTAATAATTAGTTAATATCTGCTTTTATATCATCAATATCTTCTAAGCCAACTGCAATTCTAATAAGGTTTTCAGTAATTCCTGCAAGATCTCTTTGATCTTGATTTAACCTTGAATGCGTTGTTGTTGCTGGGTGAGTTATGGTAGATCTGGTATCACCTAAATTTGCTGTTATTGATAATAATTTAGTGTTATTTATTAAATTCCATGCTTCTTCTTTTCCGCCCTTGACCTTGAATGAGACAATGCCTCCACCCGTATTTTGTTGTTTTTTTACTAGCTCAAATTGAGGATGTGAATCTAAACCAGGGTAGTAAACTTGTTCAATTTTTTTATTTTGTTCTAGCCAAACTGCTAATTTATTTGCATTATTTGAATGGGCATCCATTCTTATCTTGAGGGTTTCAAGACCTTTTAAAAAAACCCAAGCATTAAAAGGGCTCATTGATGTCCCACCCGACCTTAAAAAACCTCTTACTTTTTTCATTAAAAAACTATTACCTAAAACAGCCCCACCTAAACATCTCCCTTGCCCATCAAGATATTTTGTTGCTGAATGAATTATTATATCCGCCCCAAACCTTGTAGGAATTTGATGAGCGGGGGTGCAAAAACAATTATCTACGACTAATAAACTTTTATTTTTATGTGCTAAATCTGCCAAAAATTGGATATCGCATATTTCCATGAGCGGATTCGAAGGGGTTTCAACAAAAAAAAGTTTCGTATTTTTCTTTAATGAATTTTGCCACTCATCCTTACTTGAAAGGGAAACATAACTCACGTCTAAACCCCATTCAGATAAAATATTATCGAACAATTTAACTGTAGTACCGAATACACTTCTTGAAACAATTACATGGTCTCCTGCCCTACATAAACTCATTATGCATGACAAAATTGCTGACATTCCAGTTGAGGTAGCAACACATTCTTCAGCCTCCTCTAGAACAGCTAACCTATCCTCAAACATCTTAACTGAGGGATTAGTGAATCTCGAGTAAACATTACCTGTTTCTTGATTTAAGAATCTTTCAGCTGCCTCTTCTGCGCTTTCAAAAATAAAACTTGAGGTTAAATAAAGAGATTCTGAATGTTCGCCCTGGCTTGAACGTATTGTTCCTGCTCTAACGGCATTTGTTTCAAATTTAGTACTGCGTGTTTTTTTTTTATTCATTAGTTTCCTTTTTAGCTTCATTTTTTAATATCGGGTGGAGCAAGTTGGACTAAATTCACCCAAAAATAACTTGAAATTAACTTAAAATTATTTACCTATCTTTGAAAATTATACAGCTTTACAAAAGAGAATAGCAAGCACTGGTTAAGCAAGCTCCTCTTCTTCGGTTGTTGGATCAAGCATCAAATCAAGTTGTGAGGAGCTTTTTGAAGGCTCATTCAGATTTTTATCTGACCTGAGCATTTCAATCCTATTAAGATAGGCATTATCAATATCATTGGTAACGTATTTCCCGTCAAAACATGAACAGTCAAAGTCTTCAATTATATTACCCTCTTGAAGAATATTCCTCTTAAGCTCATCAAGATCTTGGTAAATCAGAGCATCAGCCCCAATTTCCTTACGAATTTGCTCATCATCTTTATTAAAAGCCACTAACTCGTCTCTCGATGGCATGTCTATTCCGTATACATTGGGATATCTAACTGGTGGAGCAGCGGATGCAAAAAAAACATTTTTTGCTCCAGCATCCCTTGCCATTTGAATTATTTCCCTAGATGTAGTTCCACGAACAATTGAATCATCTATCAAAAGAACATTTTTATCTTGAAATTCAATTTTAATCGGATTAAGTTTCTGTCTGACAGATTTTTTTCTTAATTCTTGACCTGGCATAATGAAGGTTCTTCCAATATATCTGTTTTTAATAAAGCCTTCCCTAAATTCGGCATTAAGCACTAGTGCTACCTCATGTGCGCTTGGCCTACTTGTGTCTGGGATTGGTATAACAACGTCTATATCAAGATCTGCCCATTCACTCTTAATTTTTTTAGCTAATGATCTGCCCATATTTAATCTTGTTTGGTAGACCGATATATTGTCAATCATAGAGTCCGGGCGCGCTAAGTACACATATTCAAATATGCATGGTGTTTTTTTTACAACTTCACAACAAATTTTTGAGTAAAAATTTCCATCTAGATCTATAAAAACTGCCTCTCCAGGCTCAACATCTCTGAGTAATTTAAACCCTAAAATATCAAGCGCAACAGTTTCAGAGGCAACTACATATTCTGGACCATCTTCAGACTGTTTAATACCAATAACTAAGGGTCTTATTCCATGCGGATCTCTAAAGGCAAGCAGCCCAAAATTATTTATCATTGAAACTACAGCATAAGCACCTTTACATCTCTTATATACAGAACTAACAGAATCAAAAATAATATCCGACGTTAATACATTTTTTTTGGTTGATTTTTCAATTGCATCAGCTAAAACATTTAACAATACCTCTGAATCGGAGTTTGTATTAATATGCCTTAAATCTTGTTTAAACATATCCCCCTTCAGTTTTTCAGAATTAGTTAAATTTCCATTGTGACCTAGGACTAAACCATAAGGTGAATTTACATAGAAGGGTTGGGCTTCTGCAGCAGATGAAGAACCTGCTGTGGGATATCTTACGTGACCAATACCAATATTTCCTGATAAATGTCTCATATGTCTAGTATGAAAAACGTCTTTTACTAAACCATTATTCTTATACATTTTAATTCGACCATTATCACATGTCGCGATTCCAGCTGCATCTTGGCCTCTATGCTGAAGGACTAATAATCCATCATAGAGCATCTGATTTACAGGGCTATTTGAAACTATTCCAATTATCCCGCACATATAATTCTCATTTAGATTGAATTCTCCTCATATTTTACATTGTTAAGCCAGTCCTGTGGTAAATAAGGAAATGTTTTTTCTACTATCAACTTTATGAGAATTATTGAATTTGAATACTGCCAAGTTGGTTCATCCACAAAAGAGGTTTTTTCGATAAGAAAAATCAGAAAATAAACAATAATAATTCCCCTTAAAACACCAAACAAACCACCGAGAATAATATTTGATGCACCTAGGCCAATTTTGTAAACAAAAGAACTTATATACTTTATCAATATCGATGAAACAATTAAAACAAATATAAATATTAAAATAAAACTACCAACATACTTTATTGAAAATTCTGCTTCAAAAGTAAGAATTTCTGCAACACTTAAAGAAAAATAAGACGCTACAAAAAAAGCAAATACCCAAGCCATAAGGCTAAGAAGCTCTTTAACAAAACCCCTAAAAAATCCAAAAATTAAAGAAGCAAATAAAACTAAAATAACTAAAATATCAACGTATGAATATGACATAGATTTATGGTAGCTTTCTGATAAAGCCTGGTAAATTTGCTTTCTTAATTTCTTGAAGAATTACTCGTGCTTGTTTTTCATTAGAAAAAAATTCTGTTGTTAGTCTTATTTTAACCCCATCATCCATCTTTATTGCCTGTGTATTTGTTTTGTAACCCATTGAATTAACTTGATCTTTAACCTTATTCATATTTATTTCATCCGAAAAAATGCCTAACTGAACTGTAAAGCCTTTTTTTTTTAAAGATCTTTGATCTACATCTCTTTCCATCTTTGGCTGCTTAGACGAACTCACTTCCTCAATTAATATTTTTCTAGAGGTAGAAAATTGTTGGGTAATTTCTAAAAAAGAAATTTTTGGATTACTTTTTATAGCCTCTGTTTTAGTTTTTACAAAAAAAATAGATAAGGAAAATAAGATTATTAAAATTATTATCGCTCCTACAAGCCTTCTCTTAGCTCTTTTGATTAGAAGAAGATTGCTTACAGAGTCTTTTGAATTTGACATATCGAATTATCTTTTAAAATTTCACTCACAATAAAAAATGAACCAAACGCTATTATATTATCATTATCATCACTATTTTTGTATGCATCAGAAAAAGCCTCCTGAGTGTTTTTAAAGGAGTGAAAAGTGACATCTTTTTTTTGTTGCATAAGTGATGAAATTATTTCTGTTGTTTTTAAAGCTCTTGGTGAGTCAATTTCTGAAATATACCATTCATCTACATAATCTATGAATTGCTCTGTAATGTCTATGATATTTTTGTCTTTAAGGAGTGAAAAAACACAACGGACCTTGCCATTGAGCTTTTGTTTCCTAAAAAATTTACTTAAAGATTCAGCAGATTCTTTGTTGTGCGCAACATCCAAAATAATAAATGGATTTTTATTAATACAATGCAATCTTCCAATTATGTTTGTTTGTTTTATCCCTTCATTCAAAATGCTTTGCGTCACTGGATAATTATCACTTAGAAGCTCAACGACCCTTAGAGCTCCAGATAAGTTTTGTAGTTGTGTCTTCCCATAAAGCTTAGGTAACGGTAAGTCTAAAAAATTTTTTATTTTGCCAAAAAAGTTTATTTTTAAGCCATCCACCCTTATAAAATAGTCAGAGTTAATTTCCGATATAATGGCTCTAGACGTATCTTTAAATGTTTTTATAAATGCTTCCTGACAGCTAAAATTTAAAATAGCATTCTTATTTTTCCTAAAAATTCCTATCTTTTCTTTAAATATTTTTTCTATAGAATTTCCCAAAAACTCTTGATGGTCAAGAGATATAGAAGTGATAATAGAAACCTCAGGGTCAAATACATTAACAGCATCTAGTCTGCCACCTAACCCAACTTCCATGATGGCAATATCGATATCGTTTTCAACAAATATCAGCATTGCAGCTAATGTCGTCATTTCAAAATAGGTTAACGGTATATTTTCTCTTGCCTTATCAATCCTAAAAAGTGCATCAACAATTACTTGGTCTGAGCAAGGAGTTTTATTAACCCTGATTCTTTCATTAAATTTAAAAAAATGCGGCGATGAGTAGCTTGCGACCTTATAGCCACCATTATGATAAATAGATTCAAGAAAGGCACACGTAGAGCCCTTACCATTTGTTCCACCAACCATTACGATCGGGAAGGATTGTTTAATTTTTAAGTTTTTGTAAACTTGATGGACCCTATCAAGACCGAGTTCGATTTCGTCTAAAGTTATTTGATCAATGAAACCCAACCACTCATCAAGAGGGTCTGACTGATTTAACTTGCCAATCACGTCAACTTTTAAGGTTTACAATAAGGTCTGCTAAAGTCTTTCTGAGCTGTCTTCTGTCTACTATCATGTCAATAGCTCCGTGGGTTAACAAAAACTCAGAGGTTTGGAAGCCTTCAGGTAATTTTTCCCTCACCGTCTGCTCAATGACTCTAGGGCCAGCAAATCCAATTAATGCTTTTGGTTCAGCAATTATTATATCACCGAGCATTGCAAAGCTGGCTGAGACACCACCCATAGTTGGGTCAGTTAACACAGATATAAAGGGCTGTTTGGCTTTACTTAGCTTCGTTAAGGCAGCACTAGTTTTTGCCATCTGAAACAAAGATAACAAACCCTCTTGCATCCTTGCTCCTCCGCTTGATGAGACACAAATAAAAGGGCATTTAAACTTAATGGCCGCATTGACTGCTTCTACAAACTTTTCTCCAACAACAGAACCCATTGATCCTCCCATGAATTTAAACTCAAAACATGCAATTACCACATCCAATGACTCTAAATGCCCTTTGACAGTAATTAATGCGTCATTCTCATCAGTTTGTTTTTGAGATGACTTAATTCTGTCTTTATAAGGCTTGGAATCTTTAAAAGATAATGGATCAGTTGGTTTAATATCTTTCCCTAGCTCTATCTGGTCTGGAGTGTCGAGAAGTAAATTAATTCTTTTTCTAGCATTAATTCGATGATGAAAATCGCAATTGGGACAAACATAGTTATTTTTTTCTAAATCAGTGCCGTATAAAACTGTTTGACATGATGGGCATTTTTGCCACAATCCTTCAGGAATATTTTTCCTAACCTTACCTAAAATATTTTTAATTTTAGGTGGAATTGCTTTTTTTAGCCAGCTCATATTTAATTAAGCACTCGAGGAATCCATTGCGACCTTCATACTATGCATCAGTTTTTTTACGTTTGGAATAATTTCAATTTCATTAGATTCTTCAATCTCTTTAACAATTCTACTTCCAATAACAACTCCATCTGAAATTTTGGAAACAGCTTTTGCTGTTTTTGGATCCCTTACCCCAAAACCTACAGCAATAGGAAGATCTGAATATTTTTGAATGTTCTTAACATTTTCAGATACTTGATTAATATCAATATTTGCAGCACCTGTTACCCCCTTAAGTGAGACATAATATAAAAAACCGGATGCTTGCTTGGCGATTAATTTGATTCTTTCATCTTCCGTAGTAGGTGAGAGTAAAAAAATGCTATCAATTTTTTCTTTCTTAAGTCTTTTTACAAACTCCTTGGACTCTTCGGGGGGGTAATCAACAGTAATAACTCCATCTATTTGTGCCTCTTTAATTAAACTAATAAAATTTTCAACACCAATAGCCTCAATAGGGTTTGCATATCCCATTAATATTAAAGGTGTTTTTTTATTTGTTTCTCTAAAATCTTTTGCAAGCTTTATAGTATCTTTAATTCCAACCTTATTTTTTAGAGCGCGCTCACTAGCCCTTTGAATAACTGGTCCATCTGCCATTGGATCAGAAAAAGGTATGCCTAATTCAATCATATCAGCACCATTTTCAACCAACGTATTCATTAATGAGACTGTATCTTTTGGAGATGGGTCACCGGCCGTAATAAACGGGATTAGTGCGCTTTTATTTAACTCTTTTAATTTTTCGAATGTAATTTTTATTTTTGACATATTTTAATTATAAAGAAATTCCTGAAATGTTAGCTACAGTATTTATATCCTTATCACCTCTGCCTGATAGATTAACCAAGATAACTTCTTCTGGTGACATATCGGCGGCTAATTTTTGTGCATAAGCAAGTGCATGGCTTGTTTCTAGAGCTGGAATGATCCCTTCAACTCGACACAAATTATGAAAAGCCTCCAAAGCTTCATCATCTTTAATTGCTACGTAACTTGCTCTTCCAGAATCTTTAAGCCATGAATGTTCCGGGCCAACACCAGGATAATCAAGACCTGCAGATACAGAATGTGTCTCAATTATTTGTCCTTCAGAGTTTTGCATAAGGTAAGTTCTATTACCATGAAGAACGCCTATTTTACTTTCAGATGTTAGGGGTGCCGCATGTCTTCCAGTCTCAATACCTTCTCCTGCGGCCTCAACACCAATTAACTTTACATTCTTGTGCTCGATATAAGGATAAAAAATACCCATAGCATTTGACCCGCCGCCAACACATGCTACGACTACATCTGGTTGTTTATTAGCAATTTCAGGCATTTGGTCCAAACACTCTTTACCAACAACAGAGTTAAAATCTCTAACCATCATTGGATAAGGGTGAGGTCCTGCAACTGTACCAATAATATAAAAGGTATTTGAAACATTTGTTACCCAATCTCGCAAAGCTTCATTAAGAGCATCCTTTAATGTCTTTGAACCGCTTTCAACAGGAACCACAGTTGCACCTAATAATTTCATTCTATAGACGTTTGGAGACTGCCTTTTAACATCCTCTGATCCCATATAAACAACGCATTCAAGACCTAGCCTAGCTGCGATTGTTGCTGTTGCTACCCCATGTTGCCCAGCGCCTGTTTCAGCAATAACCCTTGGCTTTCCCATTCTCTTTGCTAACAATGCCTGTCCAACAGTGTTATTAACCTTGTGTGCGCCGGTGTGGTTTAAGTCTTCTCTTTTCAAATAAATCTTAGCTCCACCCATTTGCTTTGTAAGTCTCTCTGCAAAATAGATAGGGCTTGGTCTACCAACAAAATGTTTAAGATCACTATGAAATTCTGCTAAAAAATCTGGGTCATCTTTATATTTTGAATACATTTCTCTGAGCTCATCGAGGGCTTCAATAAGCGTTTCGGCCACGAATGTTCCTCCAAACTGACCAAAATGCCCAAATTCATCAGGTAGATCATAAGGTTGCATCATTCACTCCTATCATAAAATCTTTCATTTTTTTCTCATCCTTAACTCCCTTGCTACTCTCAACTCCACCACTAACATCTACACAAAAGGGCTTTACGGTTTTAATTAGACTTATAATATTCTCAGAATTTAAGCCGCCTGCAATGATGAGGCGCAGACCTAAATTCCTAGGAATCTTTTTCCAATCAAAAACCGTTCCAGTTCCACCTTTTAACTTTTTACTAAAAGTATCAAGCAAAAGTGCTGATGCGGATTTATAATAATTGCAACATTCTAACAAATTAATGTCTTCTTTCATTGAAATTGCCTTAATGTAGGGTAAATTAAATTGATTACAATACTCCTCAGACTCATCACCATGAAATTGTAGGAAATTAATTTTTGACTTGATAATAGAATCTCGTACAAATGCCGCATCATTATTTACGAACAACCCAACTCTTAAAACAAAAGGGTGAAGACATGAAATAATTTTTCCAGCATCAATAGGGTCTATGTATCTTGGGCTATCTTTATAAAATACAAACCCGAGTGCATCCACACCTAAATTAGATGCAAAAAGCGCGTCTTTCTTTTTTGTTATCCCACAAATTTTTACTCTCGTTCTCAATATTTAAATAACCTATGCATTAATACTTACTTTGTTGTTAGTTTTAGGGAGTCCCCACTTTGAATCATACCGAATATTAGAGAGATATAAACCATTTGGTGAAAAAGTTGCTGGCACTAAACGTCTATCATTTTGCTGCAAAAGATAATCAATATGATCAGCATCAATTGCACCACAACCCACCTTAATAATTGTACCCATCATATTTCTTACTTGGTGCTGTAAGAAAGCATCTGCAACAAATGTAAACAAAAAATAATTTTTATGCTGTTTTACACTTATTTTTGAAATAGTTCTAACTGATGAACTCGCTTGACACTCTGAAGATCTAAACGCGTTAAAGTCATGCTTTCCTTTAAATTTTAACAAGGATTTTTTCACCAAATTAAGATTTAAATTATAAAAAGTCCATCCACAATAATGACTCATGATGGCAGAATTTATTGATTGATTTAAAAGTAAATATTGATACTCTCTCCCTTTAGCAGAAAATCTTGCATGAAAATCAGAAGGGACTTCATGTGCCCACTTAATTCGAATTGAATGAGGTAGAAATGAATTAATACCTTTCACCCATGAATTTATAGGTCTTTTTAAATCAGTATCAAAATGAATAATTTGTCCTAAGGCATGAACGCCTGCATCAGTTCGCCCTGCTGCAGTAGTAACTATATTTTCTTTAGTTATAGAAAAAATAGCTTTTTCAATCTCGCCTTGAATTGTTTTTATTTTAGGTTGTTTTTGCCAACCAGAAAAATCTTGTCCGGCATACTCTACTGAAGCTGCTATTCTCATTTAGGTAAAAACTAAAACACTTTACTCTTTATTTGTTTTATTCATTGATGCAATGTATCGATCTGTAGGTTTTGAAGATTCTGATGATTTATTAGATATCTCCTCATGATCCGTCTGAGTGCTAGAATTTTGCTCTAAATTTTCATCAAATAATAATGATGCTTGACGTTTTTTTCTTGAAAGAATAATTAATAAACCAATTATGGCTCCTAATAAAAGTGCTAGGAGAAGCATGTGCAAAGTTGTTAAGCTTCCCTCTTCCTTATCTTTAATAATTACCTCAGTGATATTGTCATCAGCACTTGAAATAGAAGAT
>JAOMTQ010000017.1 GCA_028355955.1 Methylophilaceae bacterium
TGGCGCTTTTTCTTCAGATTCAGCTTTAAGACTATTTTTGTTTTCTCCAAGAAGTGACTTAGATTTTTCTTCGCCCATCATTGGAGATTCAGAAGTGACCGCAGTTTTTTTAGAAACAACAAGGTGCCTAATTACCGCATCATTAAACTTAAAATTATGTTCTAGTTCAGCTAATGACTCTAAGGAACATTCAATATTCATAAGTACATAATGCGCTTTATGAATTTTTTGAATTGGATAAGCAAGCTGTCTTCTTCCCCAATCTTCTAATCGATGGATATTACCCTTGTTAGCGGTGACAGATTTTTGAATTCTTTCGATCATTGATGGAACTTGTTCACTTTGATCAGGATGAACAATAAAAACGATTTCGTAATGTCGCATATACTCTCCTTATGGTTTAAAGCTTCCAACTTTTGTTGTAAAGCAAGGATTAAAGGTTGGTAATTATATTGTCTAAATTGTTTTAAATCAATGTATTTAACTTATTTAATTTTATCTTGGATATTGGCCCCATAAATTTTTTCTTTCAAAAATTTTATTAAATCACGAGTATTAGCAGCTTTCTCAAACTCAAGATTTCTCGCAGATGATTGCATTACTTTTTCAAGCTTTCCGATTTCTTTAATAATTTGAGGTTCAGTAAAATCTTCGTACTCACGGTGTGATTTTGATTGAGCTTTTTGCTTTTTAAACTCTTCTTCATCCTGAATGCTTTCGATAATATCCTTTACTTTTTTGATGATGCCAACAGGGGTAATATTATTGTCTTTGTTAAATTTAAGCTGTTTTTTTCTTCGTCTGCTTGTCTCGTCAATTGCTGCCTGCATGCTTCTAGTAATTTTATTGGCATAAAATATCACCCTTCCATTTAAATTCCTTGCAGCTCTTCCTGCGGTTTGAATAAGCGATCTTTCGGACCTCAAAAAACCTTCCTTATCCGCATCTAATACCGCAACAAGAGATACTTCAGGAATATCAAGCCCTTCTCTCAGTAAATTAATACCAACAACAACATCAAATTTACCTAACCTTAAATCCCTTATAATTTCCACCCTTTCAACCGTATCAATTTCAGAATGAAGATATCTTACCTTTATGGAATGCTCCGTTAAATAATCTGTAAGGTCCTCTGCCATTCTTTTGGTTAGAGTTGTTATCAGAACCCTTTCATTCAATTCGACTCTCAATTTTATTTCGCCTAGAACATCATCCACTTGAGTGTCAGCCTGTTTAATTTGAATTTCAGGATCTATTAAACCAGTTGGCCTTGCAACTTGCTCAATAATAATTGGAGAATGCTTATCTTCATAATCTGAAGGTGTTGCAGATACAAATATGCATTGAGGCATAATCGCTTCGAATTCATGAAATTTTAATGGACGATTATCATGTGCTGATGGCAACCTAAAACCATAATCAACCAAATTGTTTTTTCTTGCGCGATCTCCCTTTGACATTCCTCCAATTTGTGGGACTGTAACGTGGCTCTCGTCAATGATCATTAATGCATTCTTTGGTAGGTAATTTAGTAAAGTAGGTGCTGGATCCCCAGCTTGCCTACCTGACAAGTGCCTAGAATAATTTTCAATACCTTTACAAAAGCCAATTTCATTTAACATTTCTAAATCAAATTTTGTTCGCTGTTCTATTCTTTGGGCTTCAAGAAGTTTACCCTGGGAAGTGTATTCTTTTACCCTATCTACTAATTCTATTTTAATTCTCTCGATTGCCTTTAATGTTGTTTCTCTAGGTGTTACATAATGGCTTGAAGGATATATTGTAAACCTATTTAATTTGTCAAAAAGTTGTCCAGTTAAAGGGTCAAACGCGGTAATGGATTCTATTAAATCGTCAAATAAAGTTATTCTAATTGCTGTTTCTGAATTTTCCGCAGGAAATATATCTATCACATCCCCCCTAACCCTAAAGCAGCCTCTAGAAAAATCAAAATCATTTCTATCATATTGCATTGAAACTAATCGTAAAATAATATTTCTTTGAAGGATTTTCTCATCAACTTGAATGTGAAGAACCATACCATGATAATCAACTGGGTCTCCAATTCCATAGATAGCAGATACTGTTGCAACAATAATTGAATCATCTCTTTCAAGTAATGATTTTGTTGCTGATAACCTCATTTGTTCTATGTGCTCATTAATACTTGAATCTTTTTCAATAAAAACATCTCGCCCTGGGACATATGCCTCAGGCTGGTAGTAATCGTAATATGAAACAAAATATTCAACAGCATTTTGTGGAAAAAAATCTCTAAACTCTGAATAAAGTTGAGCTGCGAGTGTCTTGTTGGGGGCCATCACAATTGATGGTTTTCCTGTTTGCGCAATAACATTTGCAATTGTAAATGTTTTACCTGAGCCTGTAACACCCAGTAAGGTTTGAAATTTCTCATTTTTATTAACGCCCTCAACTAATTTTTTAATTGCATTTGGTTGGTCTCCAGCTGGCTTAAAAGGCTGATTTAGAACGAATGGGCTATTAGGGAATATTAAATTCAAAATATCACTTTTTTTTAAAAAAATTATTATATTAGTATGAGAACTTTAATAAATACTTGTAGTCTCTACAAGTAATATTTAATTAAAGGAAATTTAAATGTTTCGACTTCTCTTTGCAATAATAACACTCACCACTTCTTTCACAACTTATGCATTTGATCGAGAAAATCTTCTGAAAGCATGGTCATCAAGTGTTGTTATTAGAGGTTACACAGAAGATGGTTTGGCTTATGGTTCTGGTGTAGTGGTTGCTAAGGACAAGGTTATAACAAATTGTCATGTATTAAGAAAAACTAAGTCTCCATGGGTTTCTTTTGGTGAAACAAGTTTTCCGGTTACTGGAGTACAAGCAGACAGATGGCATGACTTATGTCTGTTGTCAGTTTTTAATCTCCCTGTTGAGCCTGTTCCCTTAGGTGACAGTAAAAACCTTAAAAAAGGCCAAGAAATAGTTGGTATTGGTCATTCTGGTGGAGCTCCAGTCGCACTTACAACTGGTGGAAATATTATTGCAACATACGATTTTGAAGGTGAGAATATAATATTGAGTTCAGCAAAATTTAGAATGGGAGCTAGTGGAAGTGGTTTATTTGATCTAAAAGGTAACCTTATTGGAATAAATACTTTTAAAACTACTGGTTACGGAAATTACTACTCGCTACCTGCAGCCTGGATAAAACCTCTAATGAATAAGGAAATAGAAACTGTGTTTCCTATTAATGGTAAGGCGCTTTGGGAAGAAGATGAAGATAAGAAACCATATTTTTTGAAAATTGCAATCCCAAAAACAAAAAAGAACTGGGCAGAGCTTAAGATTGTGACCCAAAAGTGGGTTAGAGATGAACCAAGAAACACAGAAGCTTGGTATGAACTCGGGTATGCAAATGAAAAGCTAGGAAAAGTTGCGGATGCTCTAGTTGCTTATGATAAAGCTTTAGAAATTGATCAAAATAATTCTGATGCGCTTTTAAGAGAGGCCGTTATTTATAAAAAGAAAGGTGATGCTAATGAGGTTGCAAAAATACAATCGACGTTAGACGATGTCGACCCAAACAAGGCATGGATTTTAAAAAATAATAAGTATTAAATTACAAACAAATATTTAATCTAAAAGATTTTTAAAGTAACATTATAAAATCTTTTATTAATATATGGATTATTTTGTGATTAAGTCACCCCTTTCAAAGTGTATGGGTCGAATTCAAGAGTCACCCACACTTGCAATCACTGCCAAAGCACTTAAATTAAAATCAGAGGGCAAAGATATTATAGGATTAGCCGCAGGCGAACCTGATTTTGATACACCAGATTTTATTAAGAATGCTGCTATTGCTGCTATAAAATCAGGATTCACTAAATATACTGCAGCCACCGGAACCCCAAGCTTAAAAAAAGCAATTGTAGCGAAGTTAGAAAGAGAAAATAATTTGTCTTATGATGCAAGCGAGGTTATTGTTGGAACCGGAGGAAAACAATGTATTTTTAATTTATGCCTTGCCATTCTCGATCATGGTGATGAAGTTATTATTCCAGCTCCTTACTGGGTTTCTTATACAGATATTGCAGAACTCACAGGAGCAAAATCTGTTGTTATTTCTTGTGGGATTGAACAAGAATTTAAGATACTGCCATCACAACTAGAAGAAGCCATTACTGAAAATACAAAATTAGTTTTGATTAATTCTCCATCAAACCCTACTGGATCTGTCTACTCCAGTGATGAATTAAAAGAATTAGCAAAAGTTTTACTAAATCATCCAAATATCTTCATAGGTACTGATGATATTTATGAAAAAATTAACCTAAATGATGAGCCTTTTTATAATATCGTTATGGTTGAACCAAAACTTAAAAATAGAACAATTATTTTAAGTGGTGTTTCGAAAGCCTACTCTATGACTGGCTGGAGGATTGGTTACGCAGCAGGACCTGCCGTTATAATTAAAGCTATGGGAATTTTGCAATCACAATCAACATCAAATCCAACATCAATATCCCAAGTTGCTGCAGAAGCCGCCCTCAATAGTGATCAATCATGCATTACGCCAATGGTAGATGCTTTTAAAGAGAGACATCGTTTTGTTTTAAATGCTTTTAATGAGATTAAGGGCATAAAGTGCATTGCTGCAAAAGGAGCCTTTTACTCTTTCCCTTATGCACAAGAAGCTATTAATAAATTATTCAATGATGGTAAGCTAAAAGAAAATAATGATATTGCTTTTTCTGAGTATCTTCTCGAGACCAAAGGTGTCGCTGTTGTTCCAGGAACAGCATTTGGTGCCCCTAACTACTTCAGAATATCTTTTGCGACATCATTAGATAATTTAAAAAAAGCACTTAAGCGTATTAAAGAAGCAATTGAAGACTAGATTCAATTTAAAAGCTTTGTTAAAATGCTCGCAATTAAAAGTTTATTCCTCAATAGCTCAGTTGGTAGAGCACATGACTGTTAATCATGTTGTCCCTGGTTCGAGCCCAGGTTGAGGAGCCAAATAGAAAGAGGGTTTCATAATGAAACCCTCTTTTTTATTTAAAATTAAGATTTTTGGCGATTAATTTCATACATGCAAATTCCTGAGGCGACACTGACATTTAAACTTTCGACTTGCCCCATCATTGGAATTGAAAATATATCATCACATAATTCCTTTGTTAGGCGTCGCATCCCTTTCCCTTCTGAGCCCATCACCAAGGCAATAGAACCTTTAAAGTTTATTTTATGAAGAGGTTTTTTAGCTTCATCATCAGTCCCGTAAACAAAAATATTTGAATCTTTAAGATATCGAATTGTTCTAGCCAAATTCGTCACGACGACAAAGGGAACAGATTCAGCACCTCCACAAGCAACCTTTCTAACAGTGGCATTTAATCCAACAGCATTATCTTTTGGGCAAATTATAGCATCAACGCCCATCGCATCAGCAACCCTAAAACAAGCACCTAAATTATGTGGATCGACTATTCCATCTAGTATTAAAAATAAAAAAGTTTTACCGTAGTTTTCCTCAATAATATCTTCTAATGTTACATACTGATCTTTAATTTCTCTAACGATCGCCACCACACCCTGATGGTTATGGCTTGCAACCATTCCATCAAGTCTATCCTTGGTTGATAAATGAAATTTTATGTCATTAATTTTAATCAATTTTGTTAAATCATTTACCCTCCCATCCGTCCTTGCTTCATCAATAAATATTTCCTTTACTGCTAGAGGGTCTAATCTTATTTGAGAGGTAATTGAATGAAATCCATATATCTTCTTTTCGTTACTCATTTTTTATTTCTTCGTTTATTTTTTTTATTATTTTTTTCAGATCTAATAAATGATTTTTTGAATTTTTTTGAAGGTTTCTTTAGTGAGCCTATCAAAGCTAAATCAATTTTTATTGAATCTAGATCAACTCTAATCACTTTCACTTCAATGCGATCACCTAAACGATAAGTTAAATTAGTTTTTTCACCTACCATCGCATGCCTAGCTTTATCGAATGTAAAGTAATCATTACCCAATTCAGTAACGTGTAATAGTCCCTCGATATATATATCATCAAGCTCCATAAATAAACCGAAGCCAGTAACACCTGCCACAGTCCCCCAAAAGCTCTGCCCAACCTTATCTTGCATAAAGTAACATTTCAGCCAAGACTCAACATCTCTTGTAGCTTCATCAGCTGTCCTCTCCGTAGTGGAACAATGCAATACTATATCCTCGATATTTTTTATACTTGGTGCTTTACCCTCTAGTTGCGACTTAATTGCGCGATGAACCATCAGATCTGGGTATCTTCTAATGGGTGAAGTAAAGTGGGTATATGCTGAATAAGCAAGGCCAAAATGCCCTAGATTTTTATTGCTATAAGCTGCTTGCTGCATTGATCGAAGTAAAACCGTTTGCAATAAATGAGAATCTGGTCGATTAGCAATCTTTTTTAAGATCTCTCCATAGTCCTTAACTGTTGGCTCTGAACCCCCTCCCAAAGTAAGACCGAAATCAAGTAAAAAATCCCTTAGATTAGTTAACTTTTCTTCTGAAGGTGTCTCATGATTTCTATATATACCATCTCCAGGATTATCTAATAGATAATTTGCCGCACATACATTTGCAGATAACATACACTCTTCAATAATCCGATGCGCCTCATTTCTATATATAGGCTTTATATAATCAATTTTTCCATTATCGTTGAATACAATTGAAGTCTCAGTTGAGTCAAATTCAATCGCTCCCCTTTTATCTCTTTTTTTTGTCAATAACTTAAATAAACTCTGTAAATTTACCAAATCCTCATATGATTTTTGATATTCTTTTTTTAAAACCTGGTCGTCATGATTTAGGATTTTATCTACAATTGTATAGGTGAGCCTTGCCTTTGAATTCATTACGGATGGATAAAATTTATAGTTTGTTATGTCCCCTTTTAAATCAAAAGTCATATCACAGACCATACATAATCTATCAACGTGAGGGTTTAGCGAACAAAGACCATTTGAAAGTGCCTCAGGCAGCATGGGAATTACTCGACGAGGGAAGTAAACCGAGTTACCTCTTTCCAGCGCAGATTCATTTAATTTTGAGGTCTCTTTGACATAATCACTTACATCAGCAATCGCAACAACTAATCGCCAACTATCTTTTTTTTGTTCAGCATAGACTGCATCATCAAAATCTCTTGCTGTCTCACCATCAATAGTCACTAAAGGTAAATTTCGTATATCAACCCGACCCTTAAAATCTGTTTCATTTACCTTTGGATCAAATGACTCTGCCTCATCAATAACTTCTTTTGTGAATTCATAGGGTAAATTATGCTTTCGCAGGGCTATTTCAATTTCAATACCACTATCAGAATAATTTCCAAGAATATTTATCACCTTGCCCATAGGTTTGCTTTTAAAACTAGGTTGCGTTGTTATTTCAACCTCAACTATGTCGCCTGTTTTGGCATTAAGATCTAAATCATATGGAATTAAAATATCCTGACTTATTCTTTTATCTTCAGCCGATACGACTGTCACACCTTGCCCTTGAATAACTCTTCCTACTAAAACCTTATTGACCCGCTCCAAAACTTCGACAATCTTTCCCTCTAACCTGCCCCTTCGATCCTGACCTGTTACCTGAACCATGACACGATCTTTATTAAATACTTGAGACATTTCTCTTGGAGACAAAAAAACATCATCCATTGTTTCATCATCAGGAATCAAGAAGCCATAACCATCTGGATGCCCCATTACTCTTCCTGAAGTTAAATTTATTTTTTTGGAAATACATAAGACATCTTTACGATTAATCAAGACTTGCCCTTGTCGCTCCATTGCTCTAATTCTTTTTTCAAAAAAGATAGTCTCATCTTCTTGGATCTGTAAAATTTTTATTAAGTCCAGCTTTTTAATAGGAACACCATATTCCTCCATAACTTGAAGAATTAATTCTCTACTAGGTATTGGATTTTCATATAGTTCTGATTCACGTTCAAATTGGGGGTCACTAATACGAGTGTTTTTTTTATTTTTCATTATATGCATATAAATGCGGAAGGTTACGGCCCCTTCCTTTAAAATCTAAACCAAAGCCAAATACATATTTGTTCGGGACTTCTAAGCCAACAAAGTCCGCCTCAAGGGGTTTATTTTTTTGTAGATTTTTGTCAAATAAAACAGCAGTCAATACTGAATTAGCTCCCAAATCAATTAACTTATTCTTTAAGTTTAATAAAGTAATTCCTTCATCTAAAATGTCATCTAGCAAAAGTATATCTTTATTAATTACGCTCTCAACTGGTGGCTCATAAATGTATTGAAGATTTTCTGTCCCTTTGTTTTGTTGATATCTGGTTGCATGGATGTATTCGAGAATTACATCAAAATTTAATTTAGTTATTAAATGTCCCGCAAAAGGAATTGCACCTTTCATTACTGGTAATACAGTAACTTTTTTTTCAACTTCATTAAAATGAGCATTACATGATTTTGCTATAGTTGAAATAGCACTCATAATTTGATCATTTTTAAATAAAATTGATGATTTTTTTAAAATCTCATTCATTTTTTATACATTTTTGTAAAAATTTTTTTAGCTCATCTTTGTATGTAACATTTTTAAAAGCGAATCTAATATTAGCTTTAATCATGCCTAACTTGCTTCCACAATCAAAACGAGTTCCAGTAAACTCATATCCAAAAACAGGTTTAGTATTTAACAATAATTTAATTGCATCAGTAAGTTGAATTTCATTCCCAACTCCAGCTGATATTTTTTCTAACAATGAAAATATACTGTTGCAAAATATATATCTTCCTACAACTCCAAAATTTGAAGGAGCATTTTCTGGTAGGGGTTTTTCAATTATATTTTCGATTTCAATAAGGTCTGCACTACCCTTCTTGAAATCTATAATGCCATAATTAACTGATTCAGCTTTATTAATTTTTTGCACCGAAACAATTGACGAATCCTCATCATTATATTGATCCAACATCTGTTTAAGTACACCTTTTTTTGAATCAATGAGGTCATCTGCTAATACAACTGCAAAAGGACTCCCATCTACAGCTTCTTTTGCCTGCAATATTGCATGGCCAAGTCCAAGTGGCTCTTCTTGTATAATATATTTACATGAAACATGGTCAGGAATAATCCTATACATTTCTGCTAAAAAGTTTTTTTTGTCTTCTGTTAAATTAGAAATATTTAGATTGGGTTTATCATCAAAATGCTCTGTAATAGCTTTTTTTGTATTTCCAGTAATGAAAATTAATTCATCAAAGCCAGCTTCAATTGCCTCCTCGACAGCATACTGTATTAATGGTTTATCAATAATTGGTAACATTTCTTTTGGGATGGCCTTGGTTACAGGCAAAAACCTTGAGCCTAAACCAGCTACTGGGAATACTACTTTTTTTAAGTTCATATTTTACAAAGTTTTATGTTATTTACAGATGCAATTATGCTTGAAAAAAGATAATTTAATCTAATTTATTCCAGTTTGTTTTCTTAATGATATCTTCCTGTCTTTCAGCAACCCAAACTTCACCTTTATCAGAAATCTCTTTCTTCCAGAAAGGTGCATCTGTTTTTAAAAAATCAATAATAAATTCACATGCCTTAAAGGCATTTGATCTGTGTCTACTAGAAACTATTACTCCTACTATTATATCCTTAGGTAAAAGCTTCCCTACCCTATGGATAATGGTTGTTTGTTCAATATCCCAATGGCTTTTCGCTTTTTGTACAATACTTTCAAGAGCTTTTTCAGTCATACCAGGATAATGCTCAAGCTCCATATACTTCAATTGCTTCTCTTTTGAGAACTCCCTAACATAGCCACTAAAACTTACTACCGCCCCAACATTATCTTTTTCTGAAAACTTTAAAATCGTCTTTGAAATAGAAAAGCTATCCTCTTGAATAATGATGGTCACTTATCCGCCCGTTATTGGTGGAAAAATTGCGAGCTCATCTCCTGCATAAATAGGATCTTTCCAAGAAGAAAGTTCTTGATTAATCGCCACCTTATACATCTTTTTATTCTCAAACAAGTTAATCCACTCCCCTCCACTTTGTTTACTCATTAATAACAAAAAATCTTCTGCGGTTCCCACTTCCCTTGTCAAAGTAATTTCTTTTTGACTAAAATCAAACTGCTCTCTTAGGGATGCAAAAAATAAAAGCTTAAGATTCATTTTCTTTGCCAACGATCGGTTTTTCATCAAAATCTAAAACATTATTTGAATCTTCTTCCAACTCGACTTTTTCGATTTGAGTAAATCTTTGTGTTATTTTTTGACTTGTTATATGAACATCTTGGGCATTTTCATGAGCTTGACGAATGTTATCAGCTAATTTTTTCATTCGAGTATCAAAGCGATCAAATTCCTTGCCTAATTTACCAAGCTCGGATTTTATAATATGTACCTGTTTTCTAGTTTCAACATCTTTCAGGACAGCTCTGGCAGTATTCAGAACGGCCATTAATGTTGTCGGTGATACCAACCAAACTTTTTTTGCCATTGCCTCTTGAATAAGTTCAGGATGATAAGCATGTATCTCAGCAAAAACAGCTTCAGCTGGAAGAAACATAACAGCACCATCAGAGGTTTCATCAGTAATAATATATTTTGATGCGATATCATTGATATGTTTTTTGACATCTAATTTAAATTGTTTTTGGGCTTTGGCTTTATCTATGTCTGTCAACTTTACATCAAACATTTTTTGATAATTTTCCATTGGAAATTTTGAATCAACAGCTACGGTTCCTGTAGGGTCTGGGAGAAATAAAACACAGTCTGCTCTGACACCTTTTGAAAACGTATGCTGGAAGCTATACGAGTCTGGTGGCAATATATTTTTAATCAAACCTTCTAGCTGAAGCTCACCGAAGGCTCCTCTAGATCTTTTATCTCCTAATAATTCCTGCAGACTAACCATGTTTGTTGTTAAGCCATCAATCTTTTTCTGTGCCTCATCAATCGTTGCTAATCGTTCCATGACACTTATAAAAGTTTGGTTTGTTTTCTTAAAGCCCTCATCAAGTCTTTCTTGCACTTTTCCTGTGATAGCCTCTAGCCTTTTATCAACTGATTTGGTTAATGTTTCTACAGAGGCAATCAACTGCAGAGCTGTATTTTTTAAAGAATTTTGAAGGGTTTCTTGTTGTGCTTTTCCTTGTTCAGAAAGTGTTTTATGTATTTTATCGGTAATTTCTTCACGAATCTTAGACAAAGCCTCTTGTTGAGATAGCTGCAGGTCATTTAATGACTTTCTTGTAGACTTTAATTCCTCCGTAACTGTTTTGTTTACACGGTCTGATGATTTATTTAAGCTATCATTGATATCAACAATCATCGCTCGGTGCTTTTCCTCAAGCAGCTTGTCTAGATTATTCCCCTCAGAAGAACCTTGATTGACCTTCCATAAGATTATGACGCTAACTAATAATATTAATCCTAAAATAATCTCAATGAGCATTATTTTTTTGAAGCCTCAATTGCTTGCTCAACATCTTCAATAATGTCATCAATATGCTCAATGCCTACTGAAATTCTAATCATATCCTCACTAACGCCTGCCAGGGCTAACTCTTCTGAATTAAGTTGCCTATGGGTGGTAGAAGCTGGATGGCATGCAAGTGACTTGGCATCTCCGATGTTAACTAACCTCAAAATCATTTTGAGTGCATCGATAAATTTAGTCCCTGCCTCAATACCACCTTTAATACCAAAACTAATAATGCCCGATGCTTGTCCTTTCGTAATTTTTTTACAAAGAGCATTATACTTATCATCAGGAAGTGCGGCATAATTTACCCATTCCACACATTCATGACTTTCTAAGTATTTCGCTAGTGCAAGTGCATTTTCACAATGCTGCTTTATCCTCAAGCCCAATGTCTCAAGTCCCTGCATTATTAGAAAGGCACTATGAGGAGAGAGTGCTGCGCCAGTATTCCTTAAAGGAACAACTCTACATCGACCAATGAAAGCTGCCGGTCCTAAGGCTTCGGTGTAAACAACTCCATGATATGAAGGATCTGGTTCATTTAGCATAGGGTATTTTTTAGGGTCTTTAGCCCAATCAAATTTTCCAGAATCAACTATTGCACCGCCAATTGTTGTTCCATGACCACCCATATATTTTGTTAGCGAATGAATCACAACATCAGCCCCAAAATCGATAGGTCTACATAAGTATGGAGTTGGTACCGTATTGTCGACTATCAAAGGAATACCATGCTTATGAGCTATGTCTGCAAGTTCTTTTAAGTCAATAATATTTCCCAAAGGGTTACCAATTGACTCACAATATAATGCCTTCGTTTTTTCATCAATCGCGGCATCAATTGCCTTAAAGTCAGCACCATCAACCATCTTTACATTTATTCCCTGCTGGGGAAAACTATGTGCGAATAAGTTATATGTCCCCCCATAAAGTTGATTGGTACTCACAATATTATCGCCCGTTCGCGTAATGCACTGAATAGCATAAGTAATTGCAGCCATACCAGAGGCAAGAGACAAGGCAGCAATTCCGCCTTCCATTTCAGCGACTCTTTGTTCTAGCACACCGTTAGTGGGGTTCATTATTCGTGTATAAATATTTCCCTCAACCTTAAGGTCAAACAAGTCTGCTCCATGTTTCGTATCGTCAAAAGTA
>JAOMTQ010000018.1 GCA_028355955.1 Methylophilaceae bacterium
AGAATTATGGAATTTATATAATGCGAAGGTACACAAAGGTGAAAATATTAGGGCCTTTCCTATTTCTAATTGGACCGAGATGGATGTCTGGCAATACATAGAAAGGGAAAATTTAGAGCTACCAAGTATCTACTTTGCTCACAAGAGGGATATTGTAAAAAGAAATGGGGCGATTGTACCTATCACTGACGTTACTCCCCCTACTCCAGATGAAAAAATAGAAAATATGATGGTTCGATTCAGAACTGTTGGAGATATTACTTGTACAGCACCGGTCGCAAGCTCAGCAGATTCAATCGAAAAAATAATTATGGAAACCGCTTCAACGGTTATTACAGAGAGAGGTGAAACTCGGTTAGATGATCAAGTATCAGAGGCCTCTATGGAGCAAAGAAAAAAAGAAGGTTATTTCTAATGAATGATATGAATAAAAACAATAAGGTTTTAAGGTTCATGACATGTGGCAGTGTTGATGATGGTAAAAGTACGCTAATAGGTAGGCTTCTTTATGATACTAAAACTATTCTGACGGATACTTTGAGCCAAATTGAGAAGACCTCAAAGAAAAAAGGTATGACAGCACTTGATTTATCGTTAATCACAGATGGACTTCAAGCTGAAAGAGAGCAAGGGATCACTATTGATGTGGCTTATCGATATTTTAGTACCGGCTCAAGAAAATATATCATTGCTGATGCACCTGGCCATGAGCAATACACAAGAAATATGGTTACTGCTGCCTCAACTGCACAACTTGCCATTATATTGGTTGATGCCAGAAAAGGTATGCTGACACAAACAAGACGCCATTCTTACCTAACAAAGCTTGTTGGAATTAAACATATCATCGTTGCGGTCAATAAGATGGATTTAGTCAATTATGACGAGAATGAATATAAAACTATATGCGAAGAATACGATGCCTTTGCATCTGCTATTAAATTAAATCAGCCAGAAGTAAATATAAGCTTTATCCCCATGTCAGCATTGAATGGCGATATGATTGTTGATAGAGGCGATTCCTTAGATTGGTATAAAGGTTCTACGCTTTTGGAAACCCTTGAAAATATTGACACGACAGAAAAAACAAAAAAATCACAGTTACGGTTCCCTATTCAGCTTGTTTGCCGACCAAGAGATTCAGCTAATGAAGAACTCCATGACTTTAGAGCCTTTATGGGAAAAATAGAATCAGGCTCATTAAAAGTAAACGATAAAATAAAAGTGCTCCCATCAAACCATGAATCAAGCATCAAAGAAATCCGTATTGGTGAAGAGCTTATTCCTGAAGCAACATATGAGCAGTCTGTGACCGTATCACTTAATGATGAAATTGATATTTCCAGAGGAGATATGATTGTTCAAAAAGAAGATATTTTAAAAGGGACTAAAAATTTTACAGCGAACGTTTGTTGGTTATCTGAATCGAAGCTGAGTACAAACAGAACCTATTTGATTATGCACACAACAAGATTATCTAAAGCAAAAATTTCAAGTATTAATAACAAAATTAATATAAATACTTTGGACACTGAGCAAGCTATCGAGCTTAAAGCGAATGATATTGCTAATATCAATTTCAAGTTAGCTCAACCTCTCATTGTTGATCAGTATTCACAAAATAGAGGTACCGGTGCATTTATCATCATCGATGAAACTACTTATCACACAGTGGGTGCCGGCATGATTGAAATAGTAGAATAATATTAAAAAATAATTTAAAATTCACTTTTTTTAAAGGATATAAAAAATGACGTACGTAGTAACACAAAGTTGTATTAAGTGTAAATATACAGACTGTGTCGATGTCTGCCCTGTAGACTGCTTTGTTGAAGGGCCTAATTTTTTGGCTATCGACCCTGAAGAATGTATCGATTGCACATTATGCGTGGCTGAGTGCCCTGTTGAGGCAATCTATGCTGATGATGATGTGCCTGAAGATCAACAAGAGTTTATTGAAATCAATGAACGATTATCTAAAGTATGGCCAATCATTACTTCAAGAAAAGACCCATTGCCTGAGGCTGAGGAATTTTCTACTAAAACTGATAAGCTTCCACTTTTAATAGAGGATGTAGGATAAAAATGATGTTTATAACAAAAATTATTTTAGTATTGTTATTTATGTTATTGATATCTTGTGGTGGTGCAAAGTTTGTTCAGGAATCTCCTGGTTCAGAAGATGTAAATTTAGTCACAAGCGTTGATCAAAATCAATGTGAATACAAAGGTGAAGTAAAAAACAAAGTGAAAGGCTACTCAGTTGACTTTTACAATGATTCAGAGAAAAACTTAATTCAGCTAGGTAAAAATGCAGCCGTTGAAAGAAAAGGCAATACTATTTTAATTTCTGATTATAAAGAATATAGAGGAACACAATCGGCTTTATTTAAAATCTATGATTGTTAATAACAATTTAAAATTTGGAGGATTACATGTTAAGTAATAAAATTATTATAGCTGCTATAGCAATACCTCTTTTAACTGCCTGTAGTAAATCATTAGTGAAAGTAGAGCCTGGTTCAGAGAACGTAACTGTAGCTAACTCAATTAACCAAGATAGCTGCACTCTAAAAGCTCAAGCAAAAGTAAGAATGACAGGTTATGCGGAACGAAGAGATGATTACACTGAGCAAGATGACATTCAACTAGCTAAAAATGCGGCTGTTGAACAAGGTGGGAATACAATATATAGGATTGACCATCCTGAAGATGGAAAGGGAACACAATCAGCGGTTTATCAAATCTACAACTGTAGTTAAGAATATTTAAAACTTACTTCGATAAGCCCAAAGTTTTGTTCGGGTTATGCAAAATAACCCGAATGTCAATATAAAAAATAATCCCAACGATAAGCCAAATGTTGAAAACCAACAAATTGGGACGATTACGCCTGCTACTGCAGATGAAAAAAACATTTGCATAAAGGCTTGTCCAGATGCAGCAGTACCTCTCGCTTTTGGAAAACAATCAAGCGCTGCGATTGATATAATTGGCATAATCGCAGCCATACCAACATTGTACAGAGCTATGAAGCTTATATTAAATATCGGGTTATTATCAAAAAAATAACAAAATATTAAATTTGATAATGCTATTAGCAGCATCCAAAAATAACCAAACTTTGTAACTCTTGATGGATTGATTAAGCCTGCTGTCCTTTTGGCAATAAATGAACCTATGATCATGCCACAGACGGTTGGAACGAATAAGTATGCAAACTGTTTTTCAGTAAATCCTAATAAGTCTATCAAGAATACTGGGCTTGCTAGCACGTAAAGAAAGAAAGCTGAAAAATTTGCTGAGAGAGATAGTATCAGAAGTAAAAATTCCTTATTTTTAAATATTGTACGATAGCGAGTTGCAATTGATTTTAAGTCAAATGGAAGTCTATCCTTAAAAAGCATAGTCTCAGGCAATACACTTGAACTATAGTAGATAGCAATTGCTGCATAAAGAGCGAGAAAGATAAATATACTTTGCCATCCGTAATCAAGTAAAAAACCACCAAAAATAGGTGCTACTGCAGGGGCAATTCCAAATATTATCTGAATAGTTGCCATTACCCTTTGCGCTTGTGCACCCTCATAGAGATCACGAACCATCGCACGAGCAACGACATTTCCTGCACCTCCTCCAATTCCCTGAAGAGCCCTAAAAAACCATAATTGTTCTACCGATGTAGCTACAGCACAGCCAATTGAGGCAAAAAAGAACAAAGCCAGACCCCATTTGATAGTCGTAATCCGACCAATTGAATCAGATATTGCACCATGAAATAAAGTCATGATGGTGTAAGGAATAAGATAAAAAGTTAAGCTTTGTTGAACATAAGCAGGTGTTGATGATAAATCAGTTGCGATTATATGAAAGCCGGGTAAATATGTATCAATTGCAAACGGAGCGAGGCTTGCTAATACAGCAAGTGCAATGACTTTTGGGTTAAGAAAGAGATTCATGCCTTTAATTATAGATTAATTAAGGTAGAGCATGGAATTTTGCTAATCTCTCTTTTTCCTCTCCTTCAGAAATTTTCTTAGAATTCTTGTTTGACCTAAACATTATCGGTTTGGCTTCAAGACCAGGGTTTTCAGTATCTTTTATTGCTTGATCTATTAAATGACGATTTGGTGACTTTGAACAAACTGGATCAGCACTCTCGGCGTCACCGGCCAAAAGCATTGCCTGACACCTACAACCACCCAAATCATTCTCTTTTTCAGAGCATGATCTACATGGTTCTTTCATCCAATCAGTTCCCCGAAATTTATTGAAAGCGGGTGAATCGTACCAAATCTGTTTTACATCTGTATTTCTAACATTAGGAAATTCTAAATTAGGTATTACCCTAGCTGAATGACACGGCAATACATCCCCATTGGCAGTTACAATCATGAATACCTCTCCCCAACCATTCATACATTTTTTTGGTCGATCATCATAATAGTCTGGCACCACAAAAAATATTTTCATTTTATTGCCGATACGCTCTCTGAATTCATTTGTCACTTTTTCTGCATGCAGCACTTGTTCTTTTTTTGGCATTAGCTGATCTCTATTTACCAATGACCAACCATAATATTGGGTGTTTGCTAGCTCAATATAATCAGCTCCTAAACCCTCTGCCATTTCTAAAATCTCTTTAATGTGATCAATGTTATATCTATGCAAAACGACGTTAAGGACCATCGGATAGCCTCTATCTTTAATCATCGCTGCTATTTTTTGTTTTAATTTGAAAGTTTTTGTATTGGTAATAAAATTATTTATTTCTTCGGTGATGTCATGCATTGATAATTGAATATGATCAAGGCCTCCATCCTTCAGTGCATCGATTCTTTTTTCATTCATTCCAGCACCAGAGGTTATTAAGTTACTGTAGTAACCGAGCGAACTCGCTTCAATTACAATTTCTTCAATATCTTTTCTTAATAGAGGTTCACCTCCCGAAATTCCAAGCTGTGCTGCGCCCAAATCTCTTGCTTGCCTTAAAACCTTAATCCAAGATTCCGTATCTAGCTCATTTTGAGTGTGCTTATCAAAATCTGTAGGGTTATAACAAAAAGCACATTGAAGTGGGCACTGATAGGTTATTTCAGCCAACAACCAAAGCGGTTGCGTTGCTGTTGTATTGCTTGATACCCCATTATTTTTTTCAACCATTTTTAACCTCTTAGTTAGTCTTTTCTATCCATGCTTTCTCAAGAGCCATCTCAATCATACCAATAATGTCCTTATCGATACCATCGGCATCTGGGAATTTTTTAGTTAGTGCTTCTGTGATTTTTTCAACAGAAAGGTTGTCGTTAACCAAATTTAGAACTTCGCCCGCTCCACCGTTTAACTTAACCATACCCTCTGGAAATAAAATAACGTAGCAATCTTGAGCTTTTTCCCACTGAAACCTGTGGTGTGGAGCAATCTTATAAATATCTTCTGGTTTAATTGTCATTTTATTTTGGTTGCCTCATATAATCACGATCATCAACTTTAATATTTGAAGATGCTAACATAATTGAATCTGCAATAACCCATAGAACGTTAATTTTGAATTGCAGTATGTCCAGTGCTTTTTCTTGCATTTCCTTTGATGTACTAAAATAATCTAACGTAACCCCAAGCCCATGCTCGACATCTCTTCGAGCCTCAGTTAATCTTTTTTTAAAGTAACTCAAGCCTGATTCATCAATCCATGGGTACATTTCAGGCCACGAACTAATCCTTTGTTGATGTATGTGGGGGGCAAATAATTCGGTCAATGATGAACAAACAGATTCTTGCCATGTTCTTTGTTTCGCAAAGTTGATGTATGCATCCACCGCAAATCTAACGCCCGGACTAACTCCCTCTAAAGATGTTACTTCTTCCCTTTTCAAACCAACCGCACGCCCTAAATTAATCCATGCTTCAATACCACCCTCGGCATCACCTTCACCATCATGATCTAAAATTCTAACTATCCACTCTTTTCTTATCTCTTTCACTGGGCAATTTGATAAAATTGCTGCGTCCTTCAACGGAATACTTATTTGATAGTAAAATCTGTTCATTACCCAACTTTGCAACTGTTCTTTCGATAATTTACCTTCATACATCATCACATGAAATGGATGATAAATATGATAGCCCTTCCCTTTCTCTCTTAACTTATCTTCAAACTCTTTTCTAGTCCAAGGTGCTGACATTAAATATTTCCTTTATAAGATTATATCCATCCCATCATAAGAAACTTCGATTCCATTTGCCTCTAAAAGTTTACGCTCATCAGAATCTTCTCTTAAAATTGGATTTGTATTATTAATATGGATTAAAATTTTTCTAGGCTTTTTCAGAGAGTTAAGTGTCTCCATTATTCCACCCTTACTTGATTGATCGAGATGACCCATTTCACTCGCTTTTTTATTATTAATTCCATGCTTTGACATTTCATCGTCCGTCCAAACTGTCCCATCAATAAGCACAACATCAGCATTTTTCATATAATCCAAAACATGGTCTTCAATGACACCGAGCCCTGGGGCATAAAAAAGGTTTTTACTTTTTTGCGTATCTTCTATTTTATATCCAACATTATCGCCTGGGACCGTATTATGCCTATGTGGTGAATATGGTGGCGCTTCACTCTTTAATGGAACTGCAGTGAAAATAAGATTATCTGCCTTGGGAATTGTGTAGCTACTTTGATCAGTTTGGACTTCATGCCAATTAATTCCTCTGAAATGTTCTAGAATGTTAAATATAGGAAAGCCCGTTGTCATATCCTCATAAACTTCCTTAGTGCAGTAGATATCCCAAGGTTTATCATGCTCTCTTAGGATCAAAAGCCCTGTTGTATGATCAATCTGTCCATCAGTAATAACAATTGATGAAATTCCTGTATCTCTAATTTTTCTTGCTGGTTGAAGTGGTGGGAATGATTCTATTTGGGCTCTAATATCTGGCGAGGCATTAAATAAAATCCAATCTTCATTATTAGAACTTACTGTTATTGAGGATTGATTTCTTGCCTTAAGGCAAGGATTTTTTTTTCGTAGCCCTGCACAGTTTTCGCAATTACAGTTCCATTGTGGAAACCCGCCACCAGCTCCTGAACCTAAAACACGTATATGCATTGTTTTCCAATCATTAAAATTTATTATGATGAATCATGGATGAGAAGTTAATTCATATACAGGGGAAAATGTCTAAAAAAAACTCATGGATATCATGAGTTACTTAGCTATATCTCTACCTAAAATATTGGCAATAGCGCTTAGTTCTTTCATTAGTTTTTGTAATTCTGTTGGCGTTATTGCTTGATCAGCGTCGCACCATGCCTCACTTGGTGTAGGGTGCATTTCAACAAGTAACCCATCTGCGCCAGCAGCTATTCCAGCCCTAGACAAAGCTGCAACCATCCAGGCCTTTCCGCCCGCATGTGATGGATCTATAATCACAGGAAGGTGAGTTTCTTTCTTCAGAACAGGAATCGCAGTAACATCTAAAACATTTCTATAATATGTTTCAAAAGTCCTGATACCCCGCTCACAAAATATAATATTATGGTTTCCGCCTGAGGCAATATATTCGGCAGCCATAAGCCATTCAGATATTGTGGCAGACATGCCTCTTTTTAATATAACAGGCACTTTTAACCTTCCAACTTCTCGTAATAATTCGAAGTTTTGCATGCTCCGTGTTCCAATCTGGATCACGTCAACCTTTTGCTCTAAAAATTTATCTAGGTGCCTAACATCTAGAAGTTCAGTAACGATCGGCAAACCTGCATTATCTGCAGCTTCTCGAAACATTTCTAAACCTTCAAATCCAGTTCCTTGAAAACTATAAGGACTTGTTCTTGGTTTGAATGCCCCGCCTCTCATAATCTTAACTCCCGCCGCTTTTACACCTTCAGCTGCATTTTTCATTTGATCAGGAGTCTCTACAGAACAAGGGCCCGAAATAACTTGTATATTTTTTCCACCAATTGGGTGTCCATTAATTTCAATAACAGTATCTTCAGGATGCCACTCTCTCGCCACTATTTTGTATGGCTTAACTATTCTTAAGGCCTGCTCTACACCGGGAAGGTTATCTAGGAGTTTGGGGTCTAAGAGTCTCTCATCACCAACAGCACCAATGACCGTTTTTTCTGTGCCTTTAGAGATGCTTGCGTCTAAGCCCTTCTCTTTTATCCTTGAGACAACGAAACTTATTTCTTCGTCCGTTGCTGAGTTGTTCATCACAATAATCATAATTATCCTATTACGTAAAACTCTTTAAATATTTAATAAAAGTATTATTTTCGTCTTTAAGGCCTATGCTCACCCTCAACCATGAGAGCATCTCATAGTTTTGAATAGGTCTCACAATAACGCCATTTTTCAACAAATGCTGATAATACATCATTGCTTTTGTTTCGTCTCCTAAATTAAAGCTAATAAAATTTCCATACGAGGGTATATATT